>JANQIL010000013.1 GCA_028282245.1 Magnetospira sp. | reverse complement strand
ACCACCAGATCAATAGCTTAGTGGATCGACCGATCCAAAGCTTGGGTACCAAGCGTTGGATCCGATCCACTAGCCGGATATCGTGGATTGCGAGAGGCTTCCCGTCGCCGATCCGGGGCGGGAAACCTCGTCGGGAAAGGATGCCACCATGGATTTCGAAAAGCTCACCGAACGGGTGCGCGGATTTCTGCAAGCCGCCCAGGCCCTGGCCGCGCGCGGCCATCACCAGCGCCTCACGCCCGCGCACCTGCTCAAGGTCATGCTCGACGACAAGGAGGGCATGGCGGCCAACCTGATCCGGGCGGCCGGCGGAGACCCCGCGCTGGCGCTCGAGAAAACGGAGCTCGCGCTCGGCAGGCAACCGTCCGTGCAAGGCTCGGGCGCCGGACAGATTTACCTGGACTCCGATACCGCGCGACTGCTCGACCAGGCGCGCGAGATGGCCGAAAAGGCCGGCGACGACTACATCACCGCCGAGCGGGTTCTGATCGCGATGGCGCTGACCGCGCAAGGCGACGCGGGCGACGCGCTCAAGCAGGCCGGGGTCACCCCGCAGGCTCTCAACGCGGCCATCGAGGATCTGCGCAAGGGCCGGCGGGCCGACAGCGCCAACGCGGAATCCGGTTACGACGCGCTCAAGAAATACACCCGCGACCTGACCGTGGCGGCGGCCGAGGGCGAGATCGACCCGGTGATCGGCCGCGACGAGGAAATCCGCCGCGCCGTGCAGGTACTCTCCCGGCGCACCAAGAACAATCCGGTGCTGATCGGCGAGCCTGGAGTCGGCAAGACCGCCATCGCCGAGGGCCTGGCCCAACGGATCGTCAACGGCGACGTGCCGGAAGCCCTGAAGGGCAAGCGCCTTCTGGTGCTCGACCTGGGAGCGCTGGTCGCCGGCGCCAAGTTCCGGGGCGAATTCGAGGAGCGCTTGAAGGCTGTGCTGACCGAGGTTTCGGCCGCCGCCGGCGACGTGGTGCTGTTCATCGACGAAATGCATACCCTGGTCGGGGCGGGAGCGGCGGAAGGCTCCATGGATGCCTCCAATCTCCTGAAGCCCGCCCTGGCGCGCGGCGACCTGCATTGCGTCGGCGCCACCACGCTCAACGAATACCGCAAGCACGTGGAGAAGGACGCCGCCCTGGCGCGCCGCTTCCAGCCGGTGTTCGTCCCCGAGCCGACGGTCGAGGACAGCATCTCGATCCTGCGCGGCCTCAAGGAGAAATACGAGATGCACCACGGGGTGCGGATCGCCGACGCCGCGCTGGTCGCCGCCGCCACCCTGTCCAACCGCTACATCTCCGACCGTTTCCTGCCCGACAAGGCGATCGACCTGATGGACGAGGCGGCGTCGCGGGTCCGCATGGAGGTCGACTCCAAGCCGGAGGAACTGGACGAACTGGACCGCCGCATCGTGCAGATGAAGATCGAGCGCGAGGCCCTCAAGAAGGAATCCGACAGGGCATCGCGCGACCGCCTGAACGGCTTGGAAACGGATCTGGCCGACCTGGAGGCCCGCTCGGACCGCCTGACCGCCCAATGGGAGGCCGAGAAGGGCGCCCTGTCGGCGGCCACCGGACTCAAGGAGAAACTGGAACAGGCGCGAATCGCCGCCGAACGGGCGATGCGCGAGAGCCAATACGAGGAAGCCAGCGAACTCCGCTACAGCCTGATTCCCGAACTGGAGCGCCGCCTCGCCGAGGCCGAGGAAAAGGAAAGCCATCGCATGGTCGAGGAGGCGGTGACCGAAAACCACATCGCCGCCGTGGTGTCGCGCTGGACCGGCATCCCGGTCGACAAGATGTTGCAGGGCGAGCGTGAAAAGCTGCTGGCCATGGAGGACAACCTGCAAAAGCGGGTGATCGGCCAGACCGAGGCCCTGGAGGCGGTGTCCAACGCGGTGCGCCGGGCCCGCGCCGGCCTCCAGGACGCCAACCGGCCGATCGGCTCGTTCCTGTTCCTGGGCCCGACGGGAGTCGGCAAGACCGAACTCACCAAGGCGCTGGCCGCGTTCCTGTTCGACGACGAACAGGCGATGGTCCGCATCGACATGTCGGAATACATGGAGAAGCATGCGGTGGCCCGCCTGATCGGCGCCCCGCCGGGCTACGTGGGCTATGACGAGGGCGGGGCGCTCACCGAGGCGGTACGGCGGCGGCCCTATCAGGTGATCCTGTTCGACGAGGTGGAAAAGGCCCATCCGGACGTGTTCAACGTGCTGCTCCAGGTGCTCGACGACGGCCGCCTGACCGACGGCCAGGGGCGCACGGTGGATTTCCGCAACACCCTCATCGTGCTGACCTCCAACCTGGGGGCCGAGATCCTGGCCGAACAGGAGGACGGCCACGACTCGACCGAGGTCCGGCCGCTGGTGATGGAGGTGGTGCGGGCCGCCTTCCGGCCGGAGTTCCTTAACCGTCTGGACGAGGTGATCCTGTTCCACCGGCTGTTCCGCGAACACATGGGCGGCATCGTGGACATCCAGCTCGGCCGCCTTCGGAAACTGCTCGACGACCGCAAGCTCACCCTGGACCTGGATCAGCGGGCACGCGACTGGCTGGCCAACGCCGGCTACGACCCGGCCTACGGGGCCCGCCCGCTCAAGCGGGTTCTTCAGCGCCACCTCCAGAACCCGCTGGCCGGCCTGATCCTGGAGGGCGCGCTGGCCGACGGCGCCACCGTCCGCGTGTCGGCCGACGACCGGGGCCTGACCATCGACGGGCGGAGCATCGCCGAGGCGGCGTGAGCCGACCGACCAAGGGCGGACACTTGAGCCGACGACTCGCTTCTCCGACGCGTATCGCGGCGGGCAAAGAAGAATATTGAACAAGCGTTGATGGGTCACCGTGCTGGGCAAGAGAGTGACGTCTTCGAACGTCACGTTCTTCACGAAGACCTCGTAGTTCACCATGTCGTCGATCATCCCCCAGACCGCGTTGAGGATGATGACCTCCTGCTCTGTTTTGGTGAATGAGTTCACGATGACGTTTCGTTCCGTGCCGACTGTAGAACCCTTTCCAGAGGATCAAGGTCGTCGGTCAGCACCTCCCAAATCCGACGTGTGTTGGTGCTGAAATATTCATGAACAACGCGGTCGCGCATCCCGCCAATGGCCCGCCAGGGAAGAGCCGGGCGATCGGCCTTGAAGTCGGCGCTCAGACCCTTGACCGCCTCGCCGATAACACCGATGGAGTAAAGGACCGAGCGGACGACGAGCGGGTTCCCGTCGAATGCGGCGTAGTCCATTCCGGCGGTGTCGGCGCGGATGTCGGCAATGGCGACGAGGATGTCGTCTATCCGCTCGACATCGCTCCGCGCCATCAGAATACCTTTACACGGTCCCGGTCGAATGCCGAGCGCACCGATGGCCGAAAGCTTTCGGCTTCCCCAAGATCGACCGGATGGCAGAGGAGGTCTTCCAGCAACAGCCGCGTATCTTCCATGCGAATCAAGGAGAAGGAACGATCCGGCTCGATGTCGATGGCGATGTCAATGTCGCTGCCCGGCCGGCCCTCGCCGCGCGCCGTCGACCCGAATACCGAGAGGTGAAGAATGCCGCGGCGCCGGAGTTCCTTTTCCTCCGTCCTTATCCGCGCCACGACGTCATCTAGAAATCTTGCCATCGCTTTTCCGTCCGCTTTTCACGGCGCCATCAAGAGAATAGCGTGCGCGCTTCGATAACCACAAGATGACTTCTCGCCAATCCCACCCCAAGGGAAGATGGCGGCGCACCGGGGTTCCGATCCGCCGCCCGGACCGTTATCATGCAACCGGACGGCGGCAATCGAACGGTCGGAACATGAACACCGCGCAACGGGCATATCTGCCGGCGACGGCGATCGCGATCACGCTGCTGAGCGCCGCGCCGGGCGCGGCCGACGAACCGCTTCGCTTCATGGACCGCGAAATCGTCGCCGAATCGCGCCGGTTTCTGGTGCGAAAATCCGGCAACGTGCGGGCCGAGCCGAGTCTGCGCGGCAAGAAAATCGCCACCGTCGAGAAGGGCGAGCGCCTGGATTCCCCGGGCCGGGTCGCCAAGACCGACTGGTTCGCCTTGCGTCGCGACGGCGCCGATCTCGGGTTCGTTCACGACATGCTGCTGGCGCCGGTGATCGACGGATCGCTCGCCGAGGATCGCGCCGGCAACGTCGCCTGGCGCGGCGCCCACTGCCGTTACCGCATCCACTACGAAGGCCGGACCATGGTGATGCAGGCGCCGATCCCGACCGCCGATTACGAACTCCGCCTCAAGTGCCGACGGGACGACACGACCGTGCTCATGCTGGGGTTCATGTTTCTCACCGAAACCCCGTTCAACGAGTCCGATGCTCCGCTGCATCAGATCAACGTCGATCTGCTGGGATTCGACGACCTGGAAATACCACCCTCGGTGGTCATGATCTGGAATCGCGACACCGACGAGATCAGCGTCGACTCCGTGATGCCCCAGGACTTCGTGCGCCTCCCCGATCCACGCGCCAAGCCGGCCGGCAACCTGATCGACGCCCTCGGCGCGGCGGTCGACCTGGCCGCTTCCGCCTGGACCGACGCGGTGTGGAAGCACCTCGCGAAAACCGCGAGGCGGTAGTGTTGCCCGCCGCGAATCCCGATGGTACGTTGCGCCTCCCCTCCCGGACCTTCGCATTCGAGGAATCACCGCGCATGTCCCTGGACAAGGATACGGTCCGCGAAATCGCCCGGCTGGCCCGCCTGCGGGTGCCCGAAGAGGATCTCGACGGCCTGGCCGGCGAATTGTCGCGCATCCTCGACTGGGTCGAGCAACTGGACGAGGTGGACACCGACGGAATCGACCCGATGTCGAGCGTGGCCGAGGTCACCCTGCCGGCCCGCGACGACGCGGTGAACGACGGCGCCGACCCCGAACGGGTGCTCGCCAACGCGCCGGACCGAGTGGATGACTATTACGCCGTGCCGAAGGTGGTCGAGCAATGAGTGACCTGACCGACCTGACCCTGACCGAGGCGGCCGACGGACTCGCGCGCGGCGACTTTTCCAGCCTCGACCTGACCGAGGCGTTCCTGGCCGCCATGGAGGCGCGGCGCGACCTCAACGCCTTCATCACCGAGACGCCGGACATCGCGCGCGACCGCGCCCGGGCATCGGACGCGCGCCGCGCCGAGGGCGCCACGAGGGGACGTCTGGACGGCCTGCCCTACGCGGCCAAGGACCTCTATTGCACCGAGGCGGTGCCGACCACCGCCGGATCGCACATCCTGGACGGCTTCGTGCCGACCTACGAATCCACCGTCACCGCCAACCTGCGCGACGCCGGCATGGTGATGCTGGGCAAGGCCAACCTCGACGAGTTCGCCATGGGGTCGTCCAATGTCACGTCGCACCACGGGCCGGTCCGGAATCCCTGGGGCCCGAGGAACGGCAAGGACCTGGTGCCGGGCGGCTCGTCCGGCGGCTCGGCGGCGGCGGTCGCGGCGCGACTCGCTCCGGCCGCCATCGGCACCGACACCGGCGGCTCGATCCGCCAGCCGGCCGCCTTCTGCGGAATCGTCGGCCTGAAGCCCACCTACGGGCGTTGCTCGCGCTGGGGCATCGTCGCCTTCGCCAGTTCCCTGGATCAGGCCGGCCCGATGACCCGCACGGTGGCCGACGCGGCGCTGCTGCTGGGCGGCATGGCGTCGCACGACCCACGGGACTCCACCTCGGTTCCGGTGCCGGTCCCCGATTATATCGCGGCGCTGGCCGGCGGCGCGCGCGGCCTGCGGGTCGGCATTCCGGGAGACTACGCGGTCGACGGAATGCCGTCCGAGATCAAGGCGCTTTGGGAAGCCGGCGCCGGCTGGCTAGGGGAGGCCGGGGCGGAGATCGTCGACGTCGCCCTGCCCCACACCAGATACGCCCTGCCGACCTACTACATCATCGCCCCGGCCGAGGCGTCGTCCAACCTCGCCCGCTACGACGGGGTGCGATTCGGCCTGCGGGTGCCGGGCGATTCCCTGGAAACGATGTACGAGAACACCCGTGGCGCCGGATTCGGGGCCGAGGTGCGGCGCCGCGTGCTGATCGGCACCTATGCCCTGTCGTCCGGCTACTACGATGCCTATTACCTGAAGGCGCAGCGGGTCCGCGCCCGCATCGCCGAGGATTTCCGGCGCGCCTTCGAGACGGTGGACTTGCTGCTGACCCCGACCGCGCCGTCGGCGGCCTTCGCCATCGGGGACAAGGAAGACGACCCGATCGCCATGTATCTCAACGACGTGTTCACGGTGCCGACCAGCCTTGCCGGCCTGCCGGGAATCTCGGTGCCGGCCGGCCTGTCCGGCGACGGCCTGCCGCTCGGCCTGCACCTGATCGGCAAGCCGTTCGACGAGTCCACGCTGCTGCGCGCGGCCGGGGTCCTGGAACGGACGGCGGACTTCCGGGCCTCGGCGTCCGTCTGATACGGATTCCGGATGATCAATTCGGGATCCGTACCGAGTCGCCCTTGCGGCGACGGCCTTTGCGAAGCCGGCGGACCGCCAAGCGGGCGAAGCCCGCGCCCGGCGAGGGGCAGGAAACCCGAATCAGTTATTCGGGTTTCGTATGATACGAACTCCGCATGACGTGATGATCCCGAGTCGCCCCGATTCGGGATACGGGTCGCGCGCCATATCCGTTTTTATTCCCTGATTTCAGATTTTATCCACAGGCGTTCTCCCGGCGCGCCACGCCGTCGGCCCCCCTTCGGGCGCGCCCGCGCCTGCCCGCGCTCGGCGGGACGCCGCGCCACCGGCCAAGGCCGTTCATCCCCGCCGGGGGATGGTTTTTTGACGTTAATTATCAATTGATTATATGACGCCTGTCGTCGACCCGCAGGCAATTCGAGAGATCCGACCGGGCCATGACGGCCTCCGTCCGAGACCTATCGGCGGCCGCGTCGAGAGGAACCGGAAGATTTAATTTATCCTATATACGGAAAAATTTCATATAATTTGATACAAAAAAGGTACAAATGCGGATGAGATCGTGCCATTATGCCTCCGTTACGCGAACCACACTTCAAACGGAGGCAGCAATGGTTGATCTTTCCGCCTACAAGAATCCCCCCCTCATGGCGATCGGCGATTCCCTGTATCAGGGCGTGCGTTCGATCACGATCCGCAAGGACATGATGGCGCTCAGCACGCCACGGCTGGTGGCCGAGGCCCTCGGGCTGGCCGACAGTTTCACCTATCCCGACGGCGAGCGCGCGATCCTGACCGACATGGAACGCTGGCTGCGGATGCTGACCGACGGCGGCCTGACGGCGATCGGCGCCGATTACGCGGCCAATTTCTCCTATTGGTCGAGCGCGCCGGTCTCGCCGTCGGGTTGTCTGGCGTTCGACAACGTGGCCATCGCGGCGGCCCAGTTGCAGGATCTCTGGCAGGCCACCCCGGCCACCGCCGAGGCGGAGCTGGCGGCCCTGCTGCCCAACTTCACCGGCAACCTGCTGGAGGACTTCGAGGCCCTGAGCGGCGATTTGGCGACCGTGGTCATTCGTGCCTTCAATACCCGCTTCACCCTCAATCCGATGGCCGATCCGGACCTCGCGAGCATGTCGCAATTCGACTGGGCGCGCGAACGCGCCCCGAAACGCCTGCTGGTCAACGCGGGCAGCAACAACGGCCTCTATCAGATGTGCTTCAACGCCGACCCCAACCAGAGAATGTTCTTCGGACCCGACGACTCCTACATCGATGAGTTCGCGGCCCAGCTCGAATCCCTGCCCGACGCGGTCGAGCACATCTACGTCTGCAATCTGGCCCTGCCCCGCACGGTGACCAATCTGATGCCGATCGCGCCCGACGAGCCCTGGCCGAAGAGCGACTATATCCACGAATACGTCCAGCCCGGCCCCGACGCCTATTTCGATCTCTACGAGAACCGCTTCGGATTCGGCTACGGTCGAATCACCGGCGCCGAAATGAAAATTCTCGATGACGACGTGGACGCCGCCAACGCGAAAATCCGTTCCAAAATCCGCTCCCTGCCCAAGAATCGCGCGCGGGTGCGGTTCATCAACACGAAGCGGATGATGCTCAACTACGACATCAAGCACCTGGGCGAGGAAGCCGGACGCATGGTCCGGGTCCGGAATCCGCTCTGGTACTGCGGGAAGATCAAGCTTGGAACCAAGATGATCGACACCAGCAGGGGTTACCGGGGCGGCGGCATGATGAGCCTCGACGGGATGCACCCGACCACCGTCGGCTATGGCGTGATGGCGCGGCAGGTCGTCAGGGCGATCGAGGCCAAGGAAGGGATCGACGTCGCCGAGATCGACAACCAACACAATTTCGATCGCGATACCCTGTTGCAGGACGTGCCGGGACTGTGGACCCTGGCGATGTGGCTGTACCGCAACTTCCGGCGGTCGGTGGAGGCGCCCGACCAAGACAGGATGAAGCTGCTGAAGATCTGCTCCAGGCCTCAATAGCGTCCAGGCCCGCCCGACTCTCAAGGGGCCATGCGGAGTCCGCGCAATACGCTCGGACTCCGCGTCCAGACGTCCCCGGGGCGACGGGTCCCGGGGACGTCCCGGCGGCTTCGCGGGGTGCCCGCGTCCGACCGGCGCGTCCGGTTTTCTGTTGGCATTCGCGAGCCGTCCCAACATACTGCGCGGCGCCGATCGAAGCGAAAGCGCGGACGAAGAAAAACCATGCCCTACCTCATCGAAGGCCACAGCGGAGACTGGGAGGTGATCGTCGGCCTGGAGGTCCATGCCCAGGCGATCACCGAATCGAAGCTGTTCTCCGGCGCCGCGACGGCGTTCGGCGGCGCGCCCAACAGCCATGTGTCGCTTGTCGACGCGGCGATGCCGGGGATGCTGCCGGTGATCAACCGCCGGGCGGTGGAACAGGCGGTGCGCACCGGCCTCGGCCTGCGGGCCAAGATCAACAAGATCAGCGTGTTCGAGCGCAAGAACTATTTCTACGCCGATCTGCCCCCGGGTTACCAGATCAGCCAATACCAGCACCCCATCGTCGGCGAGGGCACGGTCACCCTGGATCTGCCCGACGGCACCACCCGGGAGGTGGGAATCGAGCGCCTGCACATGGAGCAAGACGCCGGCAAGTCGCTGCACGACCGGGACCCGGACCGCACCTTCGTCGACCTCAACCGGGCCGGGGTGCCACTCATGGAGATCGTCTCCAAGCCGGACATCCGGGGCCCCGAGGAGGCCGGCGCCTACCTGCGCAAGCTGCGCGCCATCCTGCGCTATCTCGGCACCTGCGACGGCAACATGGAGGAAGGGTCCATGCGTTGCGATGTCAACGTGTCGGTGCGCAAGGCGGGGGACGCCGACCTTCGGACCCGAACCGAGATCAAGAACGTCAATTCGGTGCGGTTCGTGATGCAGGCCATCGAGTACGAGGCGGCGCGCCAGGTGGAGGTCTACGAGGACGGCGGCCAGGTGGTTCAGGAGACCCGCCTGTTCAATGCCCAGACCGGCGAGACCAAGTCCATGCGGTCGAAGGAGCATGCCCACGATTACCGCTACTTCCCCGACCCGGACCTGCTGCCCCTGGTCCTGGACGACGGCTTCGTCTCGGAGATCGCGGCCACCCTGCCGGAGCTTCCCGACGACAAGAAGCGCCGCTTCATCGACGACCTGGGGCTGTCGTCCTACGACGCCTCGGTGCTGGTGGCGGAACGGGAGACAGCCGATTACTTCGAACGGGCGGCCACGGGGCGCGACGCCAAGCTGGTCGCCAACTGGGTGATCACCAACCTGTTCGGGGCCCTGAACAAGATGGGCAAGGACATCGCCGACAGCCCGGTTCCGGCCGACCACCTGGGGCAGCTGGCCGATCTCGTCGCCAATGGCACGCTCTCCAGCCGCATCGCCAAGGAGGTGTTCGAAACGATGCTGGAAACCGGGCGAGCGCCCGGCGCGATCGTCGAGGAAAAGGGCCTCAGGCAGGTGTCCGACAGCGGCGCCCTGGAAGCCATGGTGGATCAGGTGATCGCCGCCAACCCGGATCAGGCCGAGCAGTTCCGCCAGGGCAACCGGAAGGTGGCCGGCTGGTTCGTGGGTCAGGTGATGAAGCTGTCCAAGGGTCAGGCCAACCCGGGCATGGTCAATCGGATACTGAGCGAAAAACTGGGCGGCTGAGGCCGGCCGGCCGATAGGAGACGGAATGCGGCAGATCGGCGTGGTCACCACCTCCCGGGCCGACTACGGTCTGTTGCGGCCGGTGATCCGGGCCGTCGCCGAAACGCCGGGCCTGCGGCCCGAACTGTTCGTCTCCGGCAGCCATCTGTCGGCCCGCCACGGCCATACGGTGGACGAGATCGTGGCCGACCGATTCCCCATCCAAGCCCGCGTCCCCTGCCTCGCCGACGACACGGACGACGCGCGCGGCGTCGCCGAGGCGATGGGCCGGGCCACCCGGGGCATGGGATTGGCGCTCGCCGAGGCCCGGCCCGATCTGCTTCTGGTGCTCGGCGACCGCTTCGAGATGCTGGCCTGCGCCCTGGCGGCGGTGCCGCTCGCGATCCCCATTGCCCACATCCACGGCGGCGAGATCACCGAGGGGGCGATGGACGAGCAGTTTCGCCATGCGCTGAGCAAGCTGGCGCACCTGCATTTCCCGGCCACCGAGGCCTTCGCCCGACGACTCCGGCAAATGGGCGAGGAACCGTGGCGGATTCTGGTCGGCGGGGCGCCCGGGCTGGACGCCCTCGCGCGGACGGTCCCGGCGACCCCGGACGAACTGCGCCGGCGGTTCGGCATCGACCTCGATCCGCCGCCGCTGCTGGTGACCCTGCACCCGGAGACCCTGGCCGACTTGCCGCCAGAGGCACAGGCGGCGGTTCTCGTCGAGGCCCTGACGGCGGCGGACCGGCCCTGCGTCCTAACCGGCGGCAACGCCGATCCGGGCGGCGGTGTCATCGACCGGACCCTGAGTGCCTTCGCCGAACACCGTCCCGACGCCTGGCGGGTTGACCATCTGGGCACGGCGGCCTATGTGGCCCTCATGACACACGCGACGGCCATGGTGGGAAACTCGTCATCGGGCATCATCGAGGCGGCGAGCTTCGGGCTGCCGGTCATCAACATCGGCGACCGGCAGACGGGCCGCCCGCGCGGCGCCAACGTGCTGGACGTGCCGTTCGACGTCGATGCCATCGCCACGGCCATTTCGCAAGCCGCCGACCCCGCCTTTCGCGACGCCCTTGAATCGCTCGAAAACCCCTACGGCGACGGCCACGCGGGAGCACGCATCGCGGCCCGCCTGGCCGATCTGCCGCCGCGCCGCCGCCTGTTGCGCAAGGCATTCGTTGATTTGGAGATTGCACCATGATCGACCTCTACACCTTCGGAACCCCGAACGGCAAGAAGGCCTCCGTGATGCTGGAGGAAGTGGGCCTGGACTATGCCGTCCACGTGATCGACATCATGCGGGGCGACCAGTTCAAGGCGGACTTCCTCAAGATCAGCCCCAACAACAAGATTCCCGCCATCGTCGATCCCGACGGCCCCGACGGACAGCCGTTGGCGGTGTTCGAGAGCGGCGCCATTCTCATCTATCTGGCCGAGAAATGCGGCCGCGCCGATCTGCTGCCGACCTCCGGGACGGCCCGCTACGTGGTGCTGCAATGGCTGATGTGGCAGATGGGCGGCTTCGGACCGATGCTGGGTCAGGCCAACCACTTCCTGAAGTTCGCGCAAGAGGACGTACCCTACGCCAAGACCCGTTACCACGACGAGGCAGTGCGCCTTTATGGGGTGCTCGACCGACGGTTGTCGGACAGCGACTACCTGGCCGGCGACGCCGTCACCATCGCCGACATCGCCACCCTGCCCTGGACCCTGCGCCACGATTTCCATGGGGTCGACCTCGCCGACTTCCCGTCGGTCACGCGGTGGAGCGATGCGCTGAAGGCGCGACCCTCCTTCCAGCGGGGCCTGCCGGTGCCGAACGCATAGAGCGGACCGCGTCAGGACCTGCCGCTACCACGGATCTCGGACAGGAAGCTGCCCGAGTCCCGCTTCAGGCGATCCCCGGATTCGGCCAATTCGCCGGCCGCCTCCGCGACCTGACGGATCGCCTGGCCGGTTCCCGCCGCGAGGCCGGACATCTCCGACGTTTGCGAGCGCACATTGTCCATGCGGCGCGCCACGTCGTCCATGGACCGCGCGATCTCCTGGGTGGTCATGCTCTGCGTCTCGGCCGTCGCGGCGATGTCCTGGACCACGTTCTTGACCGAGTCGGTGGTCGCCGAAATGGATCGAACCGCCGCTGTCGTGTGTTCGATTTCCTCGAGCATGCTGGCGATTTCGCCGCGAATGCTGCTGGTCGCCTTCTGGGTCTGGGTGGCCAGTTGCTTGACCTCGTTGGCGACCACCGCGAACCCCTTGCCTTCCTCGCCGGCGCGCGCCGCCTCGATGGTCGCGTTGAGGGCCAGCAGGTTGGTCTGCTCCGCGATGTCCGAGATCAGCCCGACCACCTCGCGAATCGACGCCGAGGTGGTGTTCAGCCTCTCCACCCGCTCCGCCGCCGTGACGGCGAGGTTGTTGGCCTCGGCGGTCTGGGCCGCCGCCCCGGCGATCTGGCGCGAAACATCGAGAATGGCGGACTCGAGGGCCTGCGCCGAACGCGCCACCCTGTTCACGTCGTCGGCCGTGCCTCCGGTTTCCTCGTTCGCCAATCCCCCTCGGCGGGCGGTCTCCTCCGCCGAGGTCATCACGGTTTCGGCCTCCGCCGCGAGATCTTTGGCCCGCGTGGCGAGGCGCGCAGCGACCTCGCCGACGGCCCGCTCGAACTTGTCGGCGACGTTGATCAGAAGCTTCCGCTGCTCCTCCTGGACCTCGTCCCTGAACACTTCCTGCTCCCGCCGGTAGCGTTCGTTTTCGAGGGCCTGCCGATGGAAATGATGCAGGGCCCCAAGCATGTTTCCGATCTCGTCCTCGGACCGAACGGGTGGCAATTCGATATCCAGGCGGCCGCTGGACATGCTGTGCATGGCTTCGATCATTCCCTCGATGGGACG
This sequence comes from Magnetospira sp., assembly GCA_028282245.1. GTDB lineage: Bacteria > Pseudomonadota > Alphaproteobacteria > Rhodospirillales > Magnetospiraceae > JANQGL01. The sequence goes on along the minus strand of JANQIL010000013.1, from coordinate 921 downwards.
GGCGATCTGCAAACTGGCCATCCGCCACGCCATGATGGTCGCGAAAATCGAGACGACGCACAGCAGCAGCAGGAACACCAGCTCGGCCCCGACGACAAAAATCTCGGCCGCCATTTCGCTGCGGACGAACCCGCGCAGCCCCTCGCTGGACTTCAGCACCGCGTCGATGCCCCGGGTGGCCGCGTCGAACCATTCCTGGCCGTCCACCGGATAAGGTTGCCCGTCCGTGGATGCCCGCAGGATGCTTTTGCGCAACGGCGCGACCTCGTTCCAATAGATGGCTTCCGCGCGGTCGATATGCGTCACGACCTCGGCGGGCATGTCGCGCTTGAGCAGGTCGATCTTGTCGATGATCGCCGCCAGGGTGATTTCGAACCCCGAGATCAGAATGATTTCCTCGGCCTGCAACGGTCGGCCGGACGACACGATTCCGGCCAGACGCCCCCGTTCCCGGCCCGCGTACTCGGCCCACAGCCACGCGGAGTCACGCAGCGTGATCGCCTCGATCACTCTCGCGGGAAGGCTGTCCACCAACTCGACCTCTTCGCGCTCGCGCAGATGGGCGGACGCCATGATCAGGGACGTCATGGCCGGAAACCATTCGCGACGCAACGCGGAACTGGGCTCGATGGCATGGCTTTCGATCACCCGATCGACGGATTCGCGCAACCCTTCGACCAGATTGAAGGCGTGACGCAACGCCGCGTCTTCCTGTTTCGCGCCCTCGCTGATCCCCGCGTTTTCCAGGATGCCCAGGGCTTCGCGAAGGGCCGCGTCCGCAACCTTCCGACTTTCCCGGATCGTGGTGATCTGGGACTCGGTGGCGGCGCCTCCGGCCCCCAGCACCCCGGCGGTGGTGCCCCGTTCCATCGCCCAGGCGCCGGCCGCCACGATCAACCGGTCGGCGATTTCGTTAATGGT
>JANQIL010000098.1 GCA_028282245.1 Magnetospira sp. | reverse complement strand
TACCCAAGCTTTGGATCGGTCGATCCACTAAGCTATTGATCTGGTGGTTCGATTCAGCCAGCGGATGGGACTCATCCGTTGGCATCGAACCACTAGTGTCCCGAATCCGAAGTTCGGAACATTATTTGGCAGGCGTTTTCGAACTTCGGATTCGATAAGGACACTAGGTAATAATTTGATTCTAGTGTGGTTTTGGAGTTGAGGTTCGCCATGGAGTTTGCCCCGAATAATGTCGCGAACTTCGAATCCACCACACTAGGCGGTGGCGGCGATCCCTTCCTCGGCGGCGGTCTTGCCGACGATGCTCTCGTCCTCCTCGTCGAGGATGCCGAACTCCATCAGCAGATCCTCCAACTCGTCCATGGTCAGCGGGGTCGGAACGACGAACAACTCGTTGTCGATGACCTTGTTGGCCAGGGCCCGGTATTCGTCGGCCTGACCGTGGCTCGGGTCGTACTCGATGACCGTCATGCGGCGGATTTCGGCCCGCTGCACCACGTTGTCGCGCGGCACGAAATGGATCATCTGGGTGCCCAGGCGGGCCGCCAGGGCCTCGATCAACTCGTCCTCGCGGTCGGTCTTGCGCGAGTTGCAGATCAGGCCGGCCAAGCGCACGCCGCCCGAGGAGGCGTATTTCACGATGCCCTTGGCGATGTTGTTGGCGGCGTACATGGCCATCATCTCGCCGGACACCACGATGTAGATTTCCTGCGCCTTGTTCTCGCGGATCGGCATCGCGAAGCCGCCGCACACCACGTCGCCCAGAACGTCGTAGAACACGAAGTCCAGATCATCCTCGTAGGCGCCTTCCTCCTCCAGGAAGTTGATGGCGGTGATCACGCCGCGACCGGCGCAGCCGACCCCCGGCTCCGGCCCGCCGGACTCCACGCACTTGATGTCGCGGTAGCCGGTCTTGAGCACGTCCTCCAGCTCCAGGTCCTCGACCGAGCCGGCGTCGGCCGCCATCTGCATGATGGTGTCCTGGGCCTTGGAGTGCAGGATCAGGCGGGTCGAGTCGGCCTTCGGATCGCACCCGACGATCATCACCTTCTTGCCGGCCTCGGCGAGCGCCGAAACCAGGTTCTGCGTGGTGGTGGACTTGCCGATGCCACCCTTTCCGTAGATCGCGCACTGACGTAGTGCCATGAACCTTCTCCTTGCCTGTCGTTGCATCGAGCGAAAAAAGCCTTTCCAGAAGGACAGCAAGGCCCGTGCCAGATTGGAAAATCCCCCTTAAAATATTGAAATAAAATATGTTTCATAAATCTGTAGGATTTCACCGCAAGGTACGATACAGAACAAAGCCCTTGCCTTTGTGGGGATGCGCACATGATCCCGAGTCCCGCCGGGACGGTCGCCGCGCCGGTCCTGCCGCCCGACGCGCGGCTGCCGATCAATCGCTGCAACCTGCCGGCGGCGGTCCTCGGCGGCCTGCGCTTCCAGAAAACCCCGGCCCCCCTGGAAATCGACGGCGTGCGGGCGCTGCACGCGGCCCTGTTCGAGATGCTCGACGGCCTCGACGAGCGGGCCGAGCGGGCGCGCCGCTTCATCGACTACATGACGGTGCATTTCCTGCTCGAACAGCCGGAGGAGGCGGGCCTGGCGCCGGACCAGAAGCTCAATCGCGCCAAGGCCGACTATCTGCGGGTGCTGCGCGGCTGGTCGTTCGACCCCGACGGCCGCGAGGCGGCGGTGCTCAAGGGCTGGGTGGAGAGCCGGTTCGGACTTCTGGCGCGCCACCACGGCGGACGGCTGGCCGATCCGGCGTCGCCGGTTCATCGCGCCTACCTGGCGGCGCGGGCCGGCGGGCTCTACAACACCAATGCCCTGGAGGCGCAACTCGACCTGGTGTTCCACTACTGCCAATATGAACTGGCCCGCCGCGCGCCGGCGGCCGGGCATCTGACGCTTTACCGGGGCGTCAACCGCCTGGACGACGCGGAGGTACTGGACCCGTTGAACGGCCGACGGCGGGTGATCCTGTTCAACAACGTCGGCTCGTTCTCCTCGAACCGGGAACGGGCCGACGAGTTCGGCGACCGCGTATTGTGCGTCGAGGTGCCGACGGCCAAGGTGTTCTGTTTCTCCGGCCTGCTGCCCGGCCGCCTGCGCGGCGAGGAAGAGTTCATCGTCATCGGCGGGGCCTACGAGGTGGAGGTCGTGGGTCCCTGAACTTGTCGGAAACCCGACAATCGACGCGGCCGCCCGGCGATTGACCGACCACCGGCGACCGCCGGATCGGACAGGACGCCAGCCGGCGACAGGGCCACCAACGCCTCGGCCTGGGCCGCGCAGGCGCGCACCACGGAGCGGTCGAGCCGCCGCAGCCAGCGGACCGGAAGCCCGGCCACCCCCGCCGAGGCGCCAACGATCATTCCGGCGATGGCTCCGGTGGTGTCGGCGTCGCCGCCCCGGTTGACCACCTCGACCAGGATCGCCCCGGCGTCGCCGCCCGTCTCCATCGCCTGAAACACCGCCTGCAAGGTCTCGACGATGAAGCCGCTGGGATTGTCGCGCGGCCGACCGGCCCAGGCGAACTCCGGAAACCGCGCCGTCAGGTCGCGGGCATGGTCGAGCAGCCCGGCCGGCGGGGTGCCATTGCCGAGCGCGTCCTGGACCATGGCGACGATGCAGTCGCAACCGGCGTCGGACAGCGGATTGTTGTGGGTCACGTGGGCCTGCGCGCGGATCGCCCGGGCGATCTCCGCCGGATCGCCGCCGAGGGTGGCCAGGGCGACCGGCAGGACGCGCATGGCGGCGCCGTTGCCGGCCTCGAACGCATGAACCGGCCCCTCGACCACACCCTGGGTCCGAAAGCGGACGATCCCCCGGCGCACCGTGTGACCGATGTCGACCGGCTTCGTCCTCATCCAGTCGCTGAACGCCCGCGCCGCGGCCTCCGCGTCGACGACGCCGCCGGACTCCAGAATGGCATGGCCCAGGGCGAGGCTCATCTCGGTGTCGTCGGTGACCCGGCCGCGCTTCAGGCGCAACCAGCCGCCACCCACGATGTCGGCGTGACGGCCGTGTCGGGACTCGATCTCGCGCGGCGTCATGAACTCCACCGTGGCGCCGAGGGCGTCGCCCGCCGCCAATCCCAGATAGGCGCCCCGGGCGCGGTCCATCAGGACCCGCCGGGACTCAGTCCTCCGGACCGAAACAGGCATCATAATCCACGCACACCTCGCAGGAGGGCGACCGGCAGACGTAGAGTCCCTCGGCCGCGCAGAGTTGCTTGTAGAGAAACTTCTTCCATTTCATGTCGCGCGCGTTGCGCCGCGCGAGGGATGGAAAGTTCCGCATCATCAAGGCCGTGAGATCGTTCCGCGACCACAGCCCCAGGTCTTCCCACAGGTGGTTGCCGCCCATGCAGGCGGCGGCCACCAGATCGGCCACCCAGACCTCGGAGCGCCGCCGTCCGGCCCGATGGGCGAGCAGAAGCCATCGAAGATCGCGCCGTTCCCAGTCGCGCTCCGGCGGCACCGACGGCCGGACGACGGTTCCCGCGCGCATCGGAAACCCCGGGAAATGGAATCCGATCAAGCGTCGGAACGTTCCGGCGGACAGCCCCGTCCAGCGCGGCAGGATGCCGCGCCCGAATTGCCAGGAGGCCAGCATGCGGGCCAACACCGGATCGTTGGCATCGCCCCGCGACCGCGCAAGCATGCGATGCGCGGCGGTTCGGCAGGACTCGGGCACCGCCGCGCGCCGTCGCGCCGCCGCCGGATTCAGTACTCGACCAGCATGTCCTCGTCGCGCACGATCATCTGGCAGGCGAGGCGCCACTGGCTGGGGATGTCGTCGACGATCAGCCGGTCGATCTCGTCCTGGGTCAGCTTGCCGAGTTCCTTGAGCACCGTCTGTTCCTTGTCCGTCAGGTGACAGCCCATCTGCGGCTTGTCGCCAAGCGGCGTCACCTTGATCGCGCAGCTCCCACATTGGCCGTCCTCGCAGTCGAAGTTGATGGGTATGCGGTTGATCTTGGCGATCTTGAGGACCGTCTCGGTATGGCTTCCGGCGACCGCGTAGACGGTCTTGTCCTTGTATTCGGGGCTGCTGAAGGTGATCAGGGCCATTGGTGGGGGTCTCCTCGTTCGCGGCGGGGCGTCAGGCGGGCTTCACGGTGACGTCGCCCAGAACCTGCGCCTGGCAGGCCAACCGGAAATGGCGGCCGGCCATGTTGTCCTTGAGCACCTTGTCCTCCAGCACCGAGGGTTCGGACAGGTTGTTCCAGCCCGACTCCACCTTCATGAGGCAGGTGCCGCAGTCGCACTCGCGGCAACCGTAGATGATGCCGGATCCGACCTTCTCGGACACCTCGATGACCCGGGTGCCGGCCGGTACGTTGACCGTCAGGTCGATGTCCGAAAAGGTGACTTTCGCTTTCGCCATGGGGATTATCCTTTCTTCGTGCACGCTCGCTGGTGAATGGCGTCGAGGGCGGCGCGGGACCGCCCAGCGACTTCGGCGAATTCAGGTGGCGACGGCGCGGCCGGGCGCCGGATCGGACAGCCGGCCGGCGTCGTACAGATCGCGATAGGCGGCGCGCAGCGCCTCGATGATCGGCCGGTCGGCCATCTCGCCGCTCGGCATCAAGCCGGCCCGCTCCAGGCGCCGCCAGGCCGCGAAGCCGATCCTGGAGGCCAGCACCGCCTCGCAGCCGTCAAGCGTCGCCAGGATGTCGTCGTGGATCGACACCCCGCCGCCGTCTCGGCAGTCGGCGCCGGCGCACCGGCGCGTCACCGCGCGGACGTCGAGCAGACGCACCGCGCGCGGGTCGACCTCGTAGATCCGGAACTCGGCGGCGTGACCCAGCTCGATGTCCACGGTCTCGCCGTCGACCGTCGCCACGGCGATGCGGGCCGGGGGCGCATGGACATCGGGAAAAGCGCCGACGGCATCCAGCGAGTCCATGCCGGCGATGGCATCAAGGGTGAACTCCCGGCTCAGATCCTCGTCCAGCAGACCCACCGCGTCGGCCCGGCACTGGCGGCAATGGCGCATCATCCGCATGCCGTCGCCGCAGGCGTCCCGCAGGGTCTCCAGTTCCTCCGGAGTCGGTCCGCGCTGCCCGACAAGGCCGTAATACGTGCCGTGCTCGGCCTCGGCGATCAGCGGCACCACGTTGTGCAGAAAGGCGCCCCGCTCGCGCACGAAGGCCGAAACCTCCCGGAGGTGCCGGTCGTTGACACCCGGGATCATCACCGAGTTGATCTTGACCAGAACGCCCCGCTCGACCAGCATCTCCAGGCCAAGGCGCTGCCGCTCGATCAGCACCTCGGCCGCCGCGCGGCCGCGCAGCCGGCGATGGTCCCAGAAGATCCACGGATAGATGTGCGCCCCGATCTCCGGATCGAGCGCGTTCATGGTGATGGTGACGTGATCGACCCCGAGGGCGACCAATTCGTCCACGTGATCCGGCAGGGCCAAGCCGTTGGTGGAGATACAGAGCCGCAAACCCGGGAATTCGGCGGCGGCGCGGCGGAAGGTTTCGAAGGTGCGTTGCGGGTTGGCCAGCGGATCCCCCGGGCCGGCGATGCCGAGCACCGAAAGGCGCGGCACCCGGGCCGCCACCACGCGAACCTTGCGCAATGCCTCGTCGGGGGTCAGCAGCTCGGACACCACCCCGGGCCGCGATTCGTTCGCGCAGTCGTACTTACGATTGCAATAGTTGCACTGGATGTTGCAGGCCGGAGCGACCGCCAGATGCATCCGGGCATGGCCGTGATGGGCGTCCTCCGAATAGCAGGGATGGTCGTGCACCCGCGCCCGGATCGACTCCGGCAACGGCGCGGCGCCGGACGAACAGCCGCCGGCCCGAGGGGTTTCCGAAGGTGCCAGGACGGTCAGTTCCATGTGCGGTCTCCCGGTTCGACAATGGCGTCGAACGACCCGATGCACAGGGCGTGCCGGAAACCGAACCTCCCATAAAATATTGATTTATATAATTTTTGTACTTTAACCGACGATGCCGTGAATGCGACAGTCCCCGGGCGCGCGTTGTTCCCTTCGCGACAACGCCCGCCGATCCCGGGGCGCCGCGCCGGCCAAGCCCGACCGACATCGGGGCCGAGGCCAAATCGAGACCCCGCCGCCGAATCCGGCCGAACGGTCGATACGCGGTTAAATCTGACGCACCTTGATGTTGAGGATCTTGATCCGATAGGCGATCTGACGCGGCGTCATGTCGAGCAGGCGGGCCGCCTTGGCCTGCACCCAGCCGGCCTCCTCCAGCGCCGCGATGACCCGCTCCCGCTCGTCGAGCGCGGGATCGTTCAGTTTCGCCTTGGCGGCCTCCGGAGCCGCCGGGGGGCGGGCGAGCCGGGATTCCCGCAGGCCCGAAAGCTCGATCACCTCGCGGTCGATGGTCCCGGTCTCGCAGAGGATCGCGGCGCGCTCGATGTGGTTCTCCAGTTCCCGCACGTTGCCCGGCCAATCGTGGCGCATCAGGAGGCGAATCGCCGAGTCGGTGATCGTCAGGTCGCGCCCCTGCTTGGCCGCCACCTTGGCGACCAGGAAGGTGGTCAGATCGGGGATGTCCTCGACCCGGTCGCGCAGGGCCGGCAGGGTGATCGGCATCACGTTGAGGCGGTAATAGAGATCCTCGCGGAAACTGCCTCGGGCCACATCCGATTCCATGTCCCGGTTGGTGGCGGCGATCACCCGCACGTCCACCTTCAAGGTCTTCATGCCGCCGACCCGCTCGAACTCGCCTTCCTGAAGGACACGCAGCAGCCTGACCTGAAAGGCCGGACTGATCTCGCCGATCTCGTCGAGGAACAGGGTGCCGCCGTGGGCCTGCTCGAACCGCCCCTTGCGCTGCTGGGCGGCGCCGGTGAAGGCGCCCTTCTCGTGGCCGAACAACTCACTCTCCAGCAGGCTGTCGGGCAGCGCCGCGCAGTTGAGCCGGATGAACGGCCCGGCGTGGCGTGGTGAGTTATAATGAATGCCGCTGGCGATCAGTTCCTTGCCGGTGCCCGACTCGCCGCGCACCAGGACCGTGGTGTTCCATTTCGAGACCAGGCGCACCTGCTCGAACACCTCGCGCATCAAGGGCGTGTGGCCGACGATGCGGTCGAATCCGTGCTGCGCCTTGACGGCGCGGCGCAGCTTGTCGCGTTCGTCGCGCAGTTCGGTCTCGCGGCGCTCGAACTCGCGGCACAGGCGCACCGTCTGGGCGATCAGGGCGGCGACCATCTCCAGGAAGCGGGTCCATTCGGACAGCCGCTCGCCGGCCTCCGGGGGCTGCGCCGCGAACACCCCGATCGGCGCCTCGCCACCCCCGAACAGCGGCACCCCGATGAACGGCAGATCCGGATCGTAGACGCCGCGCCGGTCCAGGAACCTGGGCTCGTCGGCGATGCGCGGCACCACCATCGTTTCGCGGCGCGCCATGATCACGCCGACGATTCCCTCGCCCGGACGATAGGTCACCCGCCGCCCGTCGGCCTCGCCGCTGACCGCCGCGTGAATCCACATCTCGCCGGTCGCCGAATCGCTGAGACTCACCATGCCGTGACGCATCAGGTCGTGGTCGTGCAGCATGGCCAGGACCTCGCGGATGCCGCGATCCAGGTCGAGCGAACGACCGAGCATCTGGCTGACCCGATGCAGGGTCGCCAGCTCGATCTCCATGAGGTCGCGGTCATCCGATATCCGCATGGGACGCGCGTCCGTGCCTTCCATCCGGACCTCCTAGGCGTCGACGTGCCGGGGTATCCGGGTGCTCAGCGTGACCCGAACCCTGCAACCACCGCCGGCGGCGGGCTCAAGGACGATGCCGCCGCCCTGATCGAGAACCGCCTGCTGGGCGATGGTCAGGCCCATGCCGGCATGGCCGCGCCGGTGCCGCCAGCCGCAATGGAAGGGCTCGAAGACCGTCAGGCGCTCGTCGTCGGGGACACCCGGGCCGCTGTCCTCGACCGTCATCTCCACCATGCCGTCCGGGGTGATCGCGGTGCCGAGAACGATCTCGCGGTTCGACGATCCGCTCTCGGCCAAGGCGTCCACCGCGTTGTCGAGGAGATGCTTGACCATCGCCCGCAACGCCCCTCCGCGACCGGGCACGCTGGGCAGGACCGGGGTCGGACGCCAGTTGACCACCGCCCCGGCGACCAGGAACCGCTCGGTCGAGATGTCGAGCACGTCGCGCACCACCTCGTTGACGTTCACAAGCTCGATTCCATCCGCCAGCGGCATCGGCATCGCGGCGCGCAGCCGGTCGAGCGCCTTGCGGCCGGCGCCGATCACGTCGCCCAGGGCCAGCGCCAGCGCGCCGCCGCCTTCGCCCTGGCGTTGCAGCATGCCGAGCGCCGCGGCGACCATGTTGAGCGGGCCCTGAAGATGGAAGATGGACGCCGCGATGGTCTCGCGCACCGCGTTGACCCGCGACTGGTCGGCCATCAAGGTCCGCACCATGGCGGTCCGCGCGTCCTCGTAGCGGCGACGCTGCCGACTGACGTCGTTGCACACCAGCAGCAGTCCGGTGCGCCGCTCGTGACGAAAATAGGATTCCGCCGCGCCGTCGTATTCGCCAACCCAGTTGCCGGAACAGGACAGCCAACGGGTCTCCCGCCCGCCGACCGCGTCGATCCGCACCTCGACGTTGGCGAAATCCCGCTTGCCGGCGATGATGTCCGCGACCGCGCGGCCCTGCCCCTCGGCCACCGCGGCCAGGATCCGGTGCGCCGGCTCGACTCCCCGCAGATCGGCCATCAGCGCCTTGTAGGCATCGTTGTCGAGCATCGCCGTGCCGTCCGGATCGAGGAACACCATCGCCACCGGCGCCGCCTGAACCACCGACTCGATCAGGGCCTTCTGATTGCGGACCGCCTGCTCCAGGCGATGCACCTCGGTCACGTCGCGCTGGATTCCCACGTAGAAGGCGATCCGCTGGCGGGAGTCCTTGACCGGCACGATGGTCAGCTCGGCCAGATAGCGGTCACCGGACTTGCGACGATTGACCAGGGTGCCGCGCCAGACGTCGCCGGCGGTGATGGTCGTCCACAGGTTCTCGTAGACCTCGGCCGGGGTCGCCCGATTGGACAGGATCGACTGGTTGCGGCCGATCAGCTCATCGGGCTGGTAGCCGGTGACGTCGCCGAACGCCCGGTTGACGAACAGGATCCTGGCCTCGGTGTCGGTGATGGTGATCGCCATCGGAAGCTGCTCGACCGTCTCCACGAACAGGCGCGGCGGGAGCCCGGCCAGCTTCTTCTCGGACGCCATGCGCAACAGATCGCGCACCTCCTGCGGCGTGTTCGGCGGCAGCGCGGCGAGAAAATCACTCAGCGGCTGGGTCTGTCCGGGCTTCGACGTCAACATGGCGCGTCCTCGTTCCAACGCCATTTCCCAAGCAATATCCGTGCCTGCCATCGGAACCCCGGCCGGGACGGCTGTCGGGCTTGTCGGATACGCGACACGACCCAAGGGGACATCCGACCGCTGTCGGACCCCCAACAGACCATGATTGCGCAAAGAGCAGGCAGGCAGCCCCGACGCCGCCAACAAAATAGGCATACAGCCGTCTCCGCCACATTGGTACGTCATATGCATTCAAAATCACCGAAGGGAGACCGCGCATGGAATCCAGCGTCCCATCCACCGTTCGAAGGACCTCCGCATGCTGACCGGCATCGTCAGCCTGACGGTGCTGGGGCTGATCCTGGGAACCATCCTCGGGGTCGCGTCGCGGCTGCTGAGGGTCGAGGGCAATCCGCTGGCCGGCGAGCTGGAAACCCTGCTGCCCGGCACCAACTGCGGGCAGTGCGGGTTTCCCGGCTGCGCGGCGGCGGCGGCGGCGCTGGCCGACGGCCGGGCCGACATCACCCTGTGTCCGCCCGGCGGCCGCGCCCTGGTCGGCGGCCTGGCGGCCAAGCTGGGAATCGACGCCGATCTGTCGTCGATGGCCGACGACGCGCCGCGGGTCGCCTTCGTCAACGAGGGCCTGTGCGTCGGCTGCACCCGTTGCTTCAAGCGTTGCGACACCGACGCCGTGATCGGCAGCTCGAAGCAAATCCACGTGGTGGTCCAGGATGCCTGCAACGGTTGCGGCAAGTGCGCCGAGGTCTGCCCCACGGAATGCATTTCCCTGCGCCCGGTGCCGGTCACCCTGCAAACCTGGCACTGGCCGAAACCGGATCTGGCGGCGTGAGGGAGGTAGCGTGAAACTGTTCGGCATCCGGGGCGGCGTCCATCCCAAGGGGCACAAGGAACTGGCCGCCGACGCGGCCATCGTGGCGGTCTCCCTGCCGCCGCTGCTGCGCATTCCACTGCTGCAACACATCGGCGCGCCGGCCGAGCCGGTGGTCGGGAAAGGCGATCTGGTCGACAAGGGGCAGCTTCTGGCGGTTGGTCAGGGCATGGTCTCGGCGCCGGTGCACGCCCCCACCTCGGGCCGCGTGATGGCCATCGGCCGCCACGTGGCGCCGCACCCGTCGGGCCTGCCGGGCCGCACCATCACCCTGAAGCCGGACGGCCGGGACGCCTGGGGCGATCTGCCGCCACCCCTCGACCCGGACACCGCGTCGGCCGAGGACATCGCCCGACGGGTCGCCGACAGCGGCATCGTCGGCATGGGCGGCGCCACCTTTCCGTCGGCCGTCAAGCTCAACCTGGGCAGCCGCCACGACCTGCGAACATTGATCATCAACGGGGCCGAATGCGAGCCCTATCTGACCTGCGACGACCGTCTGATGCGGGAGCGCGCCGAACAGGTGATCGACGGCATCGCCATCATGCGCAAGGCACTGGGCGTCAAAACGGCCGTCGTCGCGGTCGAGACCAACAAGCCGAAGGCCATCGCGGCGCTGCGCAAGGCGGCGGCCGGGGATGCCGGGTTTCGGGTGGCAGGGGTACCGACCCGCTATCCCATGGGCTCGGAGAAGCATCTGGTGCAGACCCTCACCGGCCTCGAAACCCCGGCCCGTGGCCTGACCGCCGACATCGGCGTCGTGGTCCACAACGTGGCGACCGCGCACGCGGTCCACGAGGCGGTGCGCCACGGGCGGCCGCTGATCTCGCGCGTCGTCACGCTGTCCGGCGGCGGCATTCGGACACCCGGCAACTACGAGGCGCGGATCGGCACCCCCGTCGAGGCGCTGATCGCGGCGGCCGGCGGGATCGGGAACGACGACGCGCGGCTGATCCTCGGCGGCCCGATGATGGGCCAGCCGCTGGCCAGCGCCAAGGCGCCCATCGTCAAGGGCACCAACGGCGTCCTGGCCCTCACCCCGTCGGAGATCGGGAACGGCGCCGAGCAGCGGCCCTGCATCCGCTGCGCCACCTGCGTCTCGGTCTGCCCCTGCGGCCTGATGCCGCTGGAGATGGCGGCCCGCATTCGCAAGGAGCAATTGGACGCGGCGGTCGCGCACGGCCTGATGGACTGCGTCGGCTGCGGCTCCTGCGCCTACGCCTGCCCGTCGCGCCTGCCGCTGGCGCAGATGTTCAACTACGCCAAGGGCCGGCTGGTCGCGCAGCAGCGGGCCAAGCACAAGCAGGACGAGATCAAGCGCCTGGCCCAGGCGCGGGCCGAGCGCATGGAGGCCGTCGCGCGCGCCAAGAAGGAAGCCATGGCGCGCCAGAAGGCCGAGCGGGCGGCCAGGAAGAAGGCCGAGGCGGCCAAGCGCGACGCCACGCCGGCCGAGCCCGAGGGCGCGGACGCCGTCCGGCGACGGGAGGACGCGGAATGAACGTCGGCATCGCCTATGGCAAGGCGGCCCGTCAGGTGTGGCTGAAGCTGGAGGTTCCCGACGGCAGCACGGTGCGCGAGGCGATCGAGATTTCCGGCATCCTCGGCATGTTCCCGGAAATCGACCTCGCGTCCCAGAAGGTCGGGGTGTTCGGCAAGCAGTGCACGCTGGACAAGGTGCTGCGGCCGGGAGAACGGGTCGAAATCTACCGCCCGATCACCGCCGATCCGGATCTGGTCGACCGGACCTGATCAACCGGCTCGTGCCTCCGTTTTCATCGGCCGCGTCCGGCTTGCCGGACTCCATCCGCGCGCGAGCGCGCTCGGCCTCCATGTCTTCCGAAAAACGCCGATGATGCCGTTTCCGGACATCCCCTTCGGAAACCCTCCCCCGTCGCCGCCACGCGCTTTTCGGCGCGCTCGGACGCGGCCGCGCGGGTCTTCACGGGGCCAACCGATGCCGACCGGCGGGGTCGCGCCCCCGGAATTGGCGTCGCGGCGCCGAGGTCGTCGCGATGTCCGGCGTTATTTGACGGTCGCGCAACGACTGTGACGGCTGTCATTGCGAGACGCATGCCGGGTACCCATACTGAGAACTACTCTAAACAGACGCGCCGCCACATGTCGCGGCCCCGTTGCACGAATTGGATCCAACCATGAGTTCAGATGAAATCTCCGCTTCAGCCGAAGATACCCTGGCCCCGCAGGTCGCCCAGGCAGATTCCGGAGCCTCGCGAGAACCCATTGGTCAGGTGGAGACCCTGGACGGCCGCGTAACCGTCACGCGCGCCGACGGCACGATCGTCGAACTCAAGCAGGGCGACCCGGTTTTCCAGGGCGACACCCTGGATACCGGCGCGGATGGCGCGGTGGGAATCGTGTTGGTCGATTCCAGCGTCTTTTCGCTGGGCGAGGGCGGCCGCATGCTGCTCGACGAAATGGTCTACGACCCCGGCACCGAGGAAGGATCCGCGACCTTCGCCCTGATGACCGGCGCCGCGACCTTCGTTTCCGGCCAGATCGCCAAGTTCGGCCAGGACGCCATGATGGTGAAAACGCCGGTGGCGACCATCGGGATCCGCGGCACCAAGGTGTATCTGGAAACCGACGGCGAGACCTTCAGGGCGATCAACCTGCCCGAGAACACGCTGGAGGGTCAAACGGCCGGCGAGATCGTCCTGATGACTCCGGACGGCGACATGCTGGGCACCGTCAACCAAATGGGCGGCGGCTGGAAATGGACGCCGTCGCAATCGTCGACCCCGACCTCGATACAGTTATCGGATGCCCAGGTAACCGCGATCGTCCAGCAGACCGGCGCGTACCTGCCGCTCACCCTGGAGGAAAAGGCGCTCGACACCATGCAGCGCGTCGAGGACATCCGAACCGAGGCCCAGGCGGCGCGCGCGGAGGGCGACCTGGAGCGGGCCGACCGGTTGGAGGCGCAAGCGGATGCCCTGGAGGTTCGCTTGCAGGAGGTGCTCCAGGAAATCGGCGACCGGCTGGGCTACGAAATCGATTTCTCCATGGGCCTGGACGACGACGCGGGCTTTGATCTGGCGGACTTCGAGACGTCCGCCGGCGCGCCGGCCGACGAACCGGCGGAGGGGCCGCCATCCTCGCCACCGCCGTCCGGCAACACGGACCCGGGCACGCCGTTCGACGATCTGTTCGGCCCGACGACGGACGCATTCCCCGGGCCGCAACCTCCGACCATCGCGAAACCCGGCACCATCACCCGGCCCTCCCCTGGCGGCGGATCGGACGACGACAGGAACGTCCCGCCGGCAACCGGAGGCGAATCCGGCGATACCGACGCCAACCCGCCGGAGCCCCAGGCCCCCTGGGCGTGGGCGGACGGCATGGCCCCCGGCGGCAAGGACGCCAGCACGGTGAGCGAACGGGAGTCGAACCATATCGACGAGCCGCAGACAATCGATCGCGGCGCGTTCGGCATGGGCGAGACCAGCGACACGGCGGTGGTCGAGGTCTCCGGAAGCCTCGGCACCTACAACGCCGAAAGCCACGCGAACTACAACGACGCCTTCGTCTTCGAGGTCCGGGACGGTGAAACCCTCGACCTGTCGGTGATCTCGGGCCAGGCCGTCGATCTGCGCGTTTACGCGGCCGGGGATCTGAACGGCCCCTACGACCATCTCAATCCGCCGACCGCCCTCGATCCCAGCGGACTGACCGCCGGAACCTACGTGGCCATGCTGCTGACCACCGAGCGGGGACCCACGGACTATTCGCTGAACGCGGCGCTCGACCTGTCGAATGCCTCGCTGGCGGACCGCTTCGATCTGCTCGCCACGCACCTGCCGGAGCAGGAACAGAACTACCTGACGACCGACGGCACCCTGGTGGCGCACACCGTGGAACGCTCGGAGTTCGGCGCCGTGTCCGGCGACGTCGCGGGCATCGTTTTCACCGGCACGCTGGCCAACAACCTGGACAGGCCGGACACCCACAACGACGCGTTCCAGTTCGATCTGGCGGCCGGGGAATGGGTGACCGTTTCGCATCCCGAAACCGCGCCCGAGAGCATGCGGTTCCAGTTGTTCAAGGTGACCGACGACGGCGGCGTCAACACCCGGCTGCGCCCCATCGACGGCCAGTCGCCGGAAGACGGCGGCTTCTCGGCCCATGCGGCGGAGGGCGGAAGCTATGTGCTCCGGGTGTGGAGCGAAGGGCATTCGGGAAGCCTGCCCTACGAGGTCGAGGTGGCGATCGGCGACGCGCGGTCGATGAGCGATCTCGCCGGCGGCGAATTGACGGACGGCCTCTACTGGAACGCATCCGAGGCTTCCGCCACCGACCTGTTCCGTATTCATGCCACCGAACTGCCGGAGCAGGAACAGAACTACGTGGAGACCGACGGCACCGTGGTCGCCCATCAGGTAGAGCGCGCCGACTTCGGAACCCTGAACGACGACATGGCCGGCATCATGCTCACCGGCACGCTGGCCGACAATCTTCGCGACCCGGACCGCTACAATGACGGGTTCCGATTCGAACTGGAGGCCGGCGAATGGATCACCGCGTCGCACCCCGACGGCGCCGCGCCGAGCATGCGGTTCCAACTGTTCCGGCTCGGCGAGGACGGCACCGTCGACACGGAGACGCGGTCCATCGAGGGGTGGTCTCCGGAAGACGGCCCGTTGGCCGCGCAAGCCACGGAGGCCGGTAGCTACATCCTGCGGGTGTGGAGCGAGGGCCATTCCGGAAGCCTGCCCTACCAGATCGACGTGGCCGTCGGCACCCATGACGCCCTTAGCGACCTGACGGGCCAGGACCTGACCGACTCGCTGGCCTCGGGCGACGACGAGAACACCGACCGGTTCGACCTGCAAGCGCTCGTTCGCGAGGACTTCGACGACCTGATCATCGACGGCCTGGGCAACGACATCCTGCGGGGCGGTGACGGCCCGGACACCTTCCTGTTCGACATGGACGGCGATACCGACGTGATCACGGACTTCGATTTCGACGACGTGCTGTCGGTCATCGGCGAGGATCTCGCGATCGATCTGGAGGTCACCGAAACCGGCGACCCGGTCCTGGTGGTGACGGCGGCGCGGGACGCGCCCGAAACCCGCATCATCCTGCAAGGCGTCGACGCCGAGGACCTGGCCGCGGCCATCGACGGAAATCCCAACGCCGGGTATTCGGTGTCGTCGGATCCGGGCGAGGGAATCACCGTCATCGGCAATCCCGGCGCGGCGGGCCCATAGGCCGTTGCGCCTTGCGTGGGTACCGGCGGCGCGCCTATGGTGCAATCGCAGTGTTCGGTGCGGAAGGGGAACGCAAGGATGGAAAAAAAAACCGACAAGGTCGAGCAACTGACGGTCATCGCGGATCTGTGGAAATCCTACATGGGGATCGAGTACTCCCCGTCCGACGTGGCCGCCATGCTGACCATGCTCAAGATCGCCCGCGCCCGCTACGAGCGGGACTCGGGACACCCGGCGAAGGCATCCGGGGGCAACGACAATGATGTATTCAACGACAAGGGCGGCGATTTCCACGAGATCATGGAGGCCCTCGACCGACCCATGATCCGCGCCTACGAGGACGCCTTTTCCCAGCTCATGAACAACGGCCTGCTCGACATGGAGTCCCTGCCACCGGAGGCTCGCGACAAGTTCGACAAGCGCATGGAACTGCGACGCCGGAAGGCTGAATAGGCGGGGAGTCCGGAAGCACCGACGGCGCGGCGGTCCGAGGATGTCCCGTTATGAACCCGGCGGACTCCGGAGCCTCGACGTCGGGCGGCGGCTACGGGCGAACGGACACCCCGGTTCAGCGACGGCAAGGCCGGTCCCGCCACCTCGCTCGGCCGCTTGCTACCGTAGCGGGATCGAGTAATAGACCGACAGGGTCTCGGTGCCCGGGTTCTCGTCGCCCAGGCCGGCGTTGGAGTAGTGCGACACCGCGAGGCCGAGCCGCGAGCGGTCGTCGAACCGATAGGCGACCTCCAACTGCGAGCGGAACTCGACCGCGTGCCCCATGTCCAGTTTGTCGTCGCTGCCGGTGTAGTAGTGCGGCGCGAAGCTCGGCGTCACCACCCAGCGGCGGCCGAAATAGATGTCCCAAAGGATCCCGGCGCCCAGGAAGAAATGCCCCGAGGACGCCCCGCCGACCGCCGCGAACGGCTTGAACCGGAGGTAGGGCGCCTTGTAGTCCGACCTGTATTCGAGGCGGAATTCCGCCCCCTGGTCCTTCTGGCGGTTGAAGTCGAACCATCCGGCGCCGACGGATATGAAATCCGGATCGTCGGCACCGGCGGCGACCGGACCGACGGCGATTCCGCTCAGGCCGATCACGGCCACGGCAAACCCGCGCAGCCTGGTCATGCTGGTCCCCTCCCCGCGTCCCGCGTTCCGGCGCATCTTACGGCAACCGGCCAAGGATGCAAGGGCGGCAAGCGCCGGGCAAGAGTCACGCAATGCGGGTTTTCATGGCCTCGGTCTCGGCCACCAGGGCGGC
>JANQIL010000091.1 GCA_028282245.1 Magnetospira sp. | reverse complement strand
TATGGCCTGCGACACCAGTTCGTCGGCCGCCCTCAGGCTGGCCTGCTGGGCCTTCAGGGGTGGATTGTTCGCGTAGGCGGCCGCCAACGCCTCCTCCAGGGTCATTGCCGACGCACCGGTGCCGAACAGGCACAGGCCCACCCCCATCGTCAGCACCGCCGGAAACCTGATCATGCCACCCATTCTCCTCGCTCGCTGGCCGCGCCGCGCGCCGCCGACACCCATTCAATTGGCCGGGCACGGAACACGCCCCGACGCTCTCCACGCGAGATTAACGGTACCGGTCATGGATTACAATAGAACCAAGTGCTTGATGAGCGGTTAAGAAATCCGCAACGGACCGGCCACAAGAGTACCGCGCGACCGGCGACGGATCAGTAGGTCGGGCAGCGGAGATCGATCTGACGGGCCCAAGCGTCGATCCCGCCCTGCAGGTTGATGGCGTTGCGCATCCCCACATGCCGCAACCATTGGGTGGCATGCAGGCTGCGCACCCCATGATGGCAGATCACCACCAAGGGCTTATCGCGCGGCAATTCGTCAAGACGCGCCGGCAGGGTCCGCATCGAAATCTCCAGGCTGTCGTCAAACCCGCAGATTTCGGTCTCCCAGGGCTCGCGGATATCGAGGATCCGGAAATCCTCGCCGCGCCCGATCATGTCGCGCAACCGATGCACGTCAATATTGAACGGAACCGCCTGGTCCACGTGTGCCTGTCCTCGCCCGTTTCCCCGAACCGGCCGCCCCCCGGGACATGCCGCCCGGCGCGCCTCGCCGTCAGAAAATGAACTTGGGTTCGGCGGCGAACTCCGGCAAGGGCGGAATGCCGATTTCGAACAGGGCGCGGTGCCCGATCACCCCGTCGAGCCGGGTGGCCAGTTGGGCGCTGCCCGGGCGTTGGGCTTCGTCGATCACGGCAACCAGGCGACCTCCCTCGGCGAGCTGGTCGAGAATCGCCCGCGGCACGGCCGCCACCGCGCCCTCGAACAGGATGACGTCGTAGGGGGCCTGACGGGGATAGCCCTCGGTCAACGGCCCGTCGACCACCGCCACCGTGTCGACCTCCAGCTCGGTCAGGTTCTTGGTCGCCTGGGCGATGAGCCGGGTATCGCTGTCGAGCGCCACCACGGTGCTGGCCAAGCGGGCCAGGACGGCGGCCGTGTAGCCGGTTCCGCAGCCAACGTCGAGAACCACGTCGTCGGATCGGATCTCGGCCGCCTGCAACAGCCGGGCCAGGGCCATCGGCTCCATCAGGGCGCGCCCCTCGGCCAGCGGCAGGCTTTCGTCCATGTAGGCGACCCCTTGCAGGCGGGGCGCCACGAACCGCTCGCGCGGCACCTCGGCCATCGCCGCGATGATCAGCGGATCGGTGACCCGGTTGGTCCGAATCTGGCTTTCAACCATGTTGTGACGCGCCAAGGCGAAGTTCATGACCCTGCATCCCCTGCTGATGATCCGACGCCGCGTGATCCCGTTATAATCGTCCCGACCGGCGAACACAACGGCGCAGAAAAACCCTCCGAAATCGCCCGCCGGGCGAGCGAATCAAGCGCTTGACCGGCGTTGGCGCAGCCTCTATGGTCCGTCCCCTGTCGCGCCTTGGTCGCCGTCCAGGACGCCATCCGCGCGACCCCGGTGGGTCGGCTGATCCGGTGTAGCTCAACGGTAGAGCATGCGGCTGTTAACCGCAGGGTTGTAGGTTCGAATCCTACCGCCGGAGCCAACCAGCCCCGAGGCGCGGTGGCGGAGTGGCTACGCAGCGGCCTGCAAAGCCGTGTACACCAGTTCGAATCTGGTCCGCGCCTCCAAACCCACCTCACGTTCCCCGAGCCGTTCGGCGCCCCGCGCACCGCCGCGCTCCCGATCCGTGTTGCGGCGCAATACGGGCGTTCCTATACTTTGGGAAATCGGCCCGGGGCCACGCAACCGCCGGTATCGTCTCATGACCACGAAAAACCTCGAAAAGTTGTTCAAGCCACAGTCCATCGCGGTTGTCGGCGCGTCCGACCGCGCCGGCTCTATCGGTGCCCGGGTGATGCACAACCTTCTGACCGGCGGCTTCCGGGGGCCGATCATGCCGATCAACCCGCGTCGCCTGTCGGTGGCCGGCGTGCTGGCCTACCGGACGGTGGAGAGCCTGCCCCTGGTTCCCGACCTGGCGATCGTCTGCATCCCGGCCCCCAGCGTGCCCGACGCCATCGCGCGCCTCGGCGCCCTCGGTACCCGCGCGGCCATCGTCGTCTCGGCCGGCATGAAGTACGGCACGTCGACCGACGACGCGGAACGCACCCTATTGCAGATGATGCTGGACGAGGCGAACCGCCACGGCATGCGGGTCTTGGGACCGGACTGCATCGGCCTTCTGGTGGCGCGCCAGAACCTGAACGCCAGCATGGCCCACCGGCCGGCGCTTCCGGGCCGCATCGCCTTCGTATCGCAGTCCGGATCGGTGTGCACGGCGGTGCTCGACTGGGCGCACGCGCACGGCATCGGATTTTCGCACTTCGTGTCGCTGGGCGACTGCGCCGACGTGGACTTCGGCGACGTGATCGATTTCCTGGGCAGCGACCCCTACACCCGCGCGATCCTGCTTTACATCGAATCGATCCACAAGCGGCGCGATTTCATGTCGGCCGGCCGGGCCGCCGCGCGCAACAAGCCGATCATCGTCATCAAGTCGGGCCGGGTCGCCGAGAGCGCCCGCGCGGCGGCCACCCACACCGGGGCGATGGCCGGGGTCGACGACGTCTACGACGCCGCGCTCCGGCGCGCCGGCATGCTGCGGGTCGACAACATCGACGAGATCTTCTCGGCCGTGGAAACCCTGGCCCGCTCGCGACCGGTCAGGGGCGGCCGGCTGGGCATCATCACCAACGGCGGCGGGATCGGGGTGATGGCGGTCGACGAATTGATCCGCGCCGGCGGCCGGCTGGCGCCGCTGTCCGACGACACCATCGGCCGTCTCGACAAAACGCTCCCGGCCACCTGGTCGCGCGGCAATCCCGTCGACATCCTGGGCGACGCGCCGGGCCAGCGCTACGCCGAGACCGCCCGCATCCTGCTCGACTCGCGGGAGGTCGACGCCCTGCTGGTGATGCACGCGCCGACCGCCAACGCCGACAGCCTGGAAACGGCGCGCGCGGTGATCGACGTCGCCACCGCGACCAAGGCCAACCTGCTGACCAACTGGGTCGGCGAAAGCGCGGTCGGCTCGGCCCGCGCCGCCTTCGCGGAGGCCGGCGTGCCCACCTACGCGACGCCGGGCATGGCGGTCGAGGCCTTCATGCACATGGTCAGGTACCGGAAAAACCAAGAATTGCTGATGGAGACGCCACCGTCGGCGCCCGAGCGGTTCACGCCCGACACGGCGGCGGCCCGCCAGGTGGTCGAGCGGGTGCTGACCGACGACCGCGCCGTGATGGACGCGTCGGAGGCCGAGGCGGTGCTCAACGCCTACGGCATCGCGGTGGTGGAGACGCGCACCGCGCGCACCGTCGAGGAGGCGGCGCGCCTCGCCCACGCCGTCGGGTTTCCGGTCGCCCTCAAGATCCTGTCGCCGGATATCCTGCACAAGTCCGACGTGTCCGGGGTCGCGCTCGGCCTGGAAAGCGCCGCCGCGGTGCGCGCCGCCGGCAAGCGGATGCTGGCCGAGATCGGCGATCTGCGCCCCGACGTCCGGATCGTCGGATTCAGCGTCCAGCAAATGGCCCACCGGCCGACCGCCCGCGAACTGATCGTCGGGGTGACCACCGACCCGATCTTCGGGCCGGTGATCCTGTTCGGCGAGGGCGGCACGGCGGTTGAGGTGATCGCCGACCGCGCCATCGCCCTGCCGCCGCTCAACATGAACCTCGCCCGCGACCTCATCTCGCGCACCCGCATCGCGCGCCTGCTCAAGGGGTACCGGGACCGGCCGCCGGTCGACATGGATGCCCTCCGGCTGGCGCTCCTGCGGGTGTCGCAGATCGTCATCGACATTCCGGAAATCGTTGAACTGGACATCAACCCGCTGCTCGCCGACGGCGGCGGCGTGCTGGCCCTGGACGCGGTGATCCGCTGCCGGCCGGCCGACCAGATCCCGGAGCAGCGGCTGGCCATCCGGCCCTACCCCAAGGAACTGGAGGAGACCTTCGCGCTGCGGTCCGGGCGCCAGGTGCTGCTGCGGCCGATCCTGCCCGAGGACGAGCCGGAACACCACGAGTTCATCGCCAAGCTGTCGCCGGAAGACATCCGGTTCCGCTTTTTCGGCCAGGTGGACAGCCTTCCGCACACCCAGATGGCGCGCCTCACCCAGATCGACTACGACCGCGAAATGGCCTTCATCGCCACCGCCGAGCGGCCGGACGGAGGCGGGCGCGAGACCCTCGGCGTCGTTCGCACGGTCACCGACCCGGACAACGAACGGGCCGAATTCGCGATCGTGGTGCGGTCCGACCTCAAGGGTCAGCGACTGGGCTTCAAGCTGCTCGACAAGATGATCAAGTACTGCCAGGCGCGCGGCACCCGGGAAATGGTCGGTCAGGTGATGATCGAGAACAAGCCCATGCTGGGCCTGACCGACGGCATGGGATTCAAGCGCCACAACGTGCCGTCCGAGGGGGTCGCCGAACTGACCCTCCCCCTGTGACGGCGGGGTCTCGCGGTCACGGCGTTTCGGCGACAAATGTTGCGCTCGGGCAACAGCCGGGCGGGTGATTCCGCCATGACTTGGTATTCCATAACGCCTTAGAGTGAAGTCGGTTTTTCTCCAAGGATTCCGCATATCGATGAATTAGAGCAATTAAACGTTTTTTGCACGAAGGCCACATTTCGTTTTGACCCAAGGATTTGCCCTGACTACAGTGGGCGACAGGCGTTCGATTATTCGTGAATTGATTTAGGGGGCTTGTGAGTTGTCAAAAATGCGCCACGCGTGGGCCGGCATTTCGAGTCTCGCATGCCTCCTGGCCACGGCGGCGGCGGCGGCGCCGCTGAACGACGACCTCAGGGATCTCATCACCTCCCACCCGAGGATTCTCGGGGCGGAAAAGACCGTGACGTCGTCCGAGGAGGCGATCAACGAGGCACGGGCCGCCTATCTGCCCACCGTCGCCCTGACCGGCAGCTACGGGTTCGAGCACATCAGCAATCCGGCCCGCAGGTCCGGCGGCGACGACTGGGATCTGGCGCGCCAGGAGGCCGGGCTGAGCGTCACCCAGACCCTGTTCGACGCCGCCCGGGGACCCGGCGTGCGGTCGTCTCGGTTTTCCAAGGTGGCCTCCGAAATCGAGCTTGAGGACACCATCCAGTCGATCATGCTGGAAGGCGTGCGCGCCTATACCGACGTGCTCAAGCTGAGCCGGCTGGTCGAGATCGCCAACTCGAACGTGGACACCATCAAGCAGCAAGCCGACCTGGAGAACGAGCGGGTTCAGCGCGGATCCGGAATAGAACTCGACGTGCTGCGCGCCAAGTCGCGCCTGAAGGACGCCCGGCGGCGGCTGGTCGAGTTCCAGCGCCTGCGCGAGGAAGCCTCCGCGAAATACGTGCAGATTTTCGGCCGCTCGCCGATTCTTTCGGAAATGCGGGACCCGGAACCGCCACTTCATCTGCTGCCGCCGACCCTCGACGAGGCAATCGCCGTGGCGCGCGAGGAGAATCCGTCGGTGCTGTCCGGCAATGCCGAGATCGAGGTGGCGGCCGAGGCCAGGGACGCCAGCAGGGGCGAATACTACCCGACCCTCAGCGTGGTCGGCGCCATGAATTACGAAAACGACCTCAACCTGATCCAGGGCATTCGCCGCGACTGGTCGGTGGTCCTCCAGGCCGATTGGGAAATCTTCAATGGATTCGCCACCCAGGCCCGGGTCGCCCAGGCCGCGGCCGAATATGGCGCCGCCAAGGACAATCTGGCCCTTGCCGGCCGTCAGGTCGAGGAACTGGTGAAGATCGCCTGGACCGAGCTTGAGACCGCGCGCGAGCGTCTCGAAATCCTCGAAAACGCCGTGGTCATCGCCCAGGAGGTCTTCGACTCCACGCAGCAACTGCGGCAGTCCGGCAAGGAGACGGTGCTCAACGTGCTCGACGCCGAGCGCGATGTCTATCTGGCCCAATTGGAGCGGGTGCTGGCCTACTACGACACCAAGGTGGCGGTCTACAAGCTGGTGTTCGGCATGGGCCGGCTAACCCTCGGCAACTTGGATCGGACGGCCGATGCCGGTCCGGTCTCGCGGGCGGCCCTCGCCGATCCGGCGCTTGGCGACGGGCTCGACTACATGGCCATCGCCGGCGCGATGGCCCGCCAAGGGGACGACAAGTAATTCGAAATCCGCCCCATTCCCACGGACGGGATGGAAGCGCCGCGTCCCCGTCCTCGCCGCCGCAGGATACAACTTTCGCCTCGCCCTCGAATGGATCTATGCTCTTTTAATGAGAATCTTTACGGAAAATATATATAATAAGTTGCTCAGAACCCCTCAAGTCGCGGCTTGATGCGCGCTCTTCGCGCTCGACGAATTATTGCTCTCCCTTTTATAATAGATTACGCACGCTTGGTTTCTTTCGCGAGAGCCAAGGGGCAATCAAACACCATACGTGGGGAAAGCCATGAGCCTTACCAGCGAAGCCGAAGGTGCGTTGACTTGGAACCACGCGCTGACCCTAGGCCTCAATGTTCTGGGCAGCAAAATCGGAGTCCCCTCGCTCAACAATCTCTATAAAAGCCTGACGGGGCATAGTGAATTGGACGAGATCGGTGATATCTTGTCTGAACTCGCCAAGATCGAGAAAACACTCGGTGAAATCGAAAACGATCTCACCACCATTGAGGCGACCCTAAAGAATCTTGAGATCGAAGTCCTCTCCGTCAATGCGCTGGATGATCTGGATCATATCAACTCGCTGTATCAAAGCATGAATGATTCAATGGCAATTCAAAAGCATGACGAAAAAGGTGTATATTTGATCAACAGAGCAACGGGGAATGCGACATTTACTTCCTACGATCAATATATAAAAAGCATTAGAGAAGTATTTAATGGCGCAATTTCGGATGCCTCCTTGCGCTCTCGTTGCGAGTCATTAAAGAATATACTCTGCGGCGGAGAAGACTTGCCCACGGGCCTGCTGGCGGACAAAGCCAAGAACATCGCTCAAGACGGCAGTGTCGGGATTTTCCAGTATATCTTTATGCTCAAAGCCGTTTGTCTGCCTTTTGCGCTTGCGCTGGCCAAGGCATATCAGATTACGCGGTGGATCGCGATCATGACCAGAACCAAGGTCCCGCGCAACGCGTCGACCGCACGCAAGCAGTCCCACACTGTGCTCGATTGCTCGTACGCGGAGGACTGGGAAAGCAGCATACATAAGAATCTGAGCACTATTCAGGACACGTTTGACAAATATGTCCCAAAAGTGATTCAGAAACTTTATGCCAAAATGATGAAATACAAGTATGTCGGGACCGGCGCGGACGCGCGCTACGAGGACAAGGACGGCCTGTATCCCAACCAGCCGCAAGGCGAAGACATTATCCTGTCCTGTCGGGCCGGTTCGGCCTTGGCCATCAACACCGACGAAAGCAGTCGGATTTACGCGCTTCTGGAAGATGGCGGTTTTCCATTCACGTTCAAGCTTGCCCCGCTCTATCCGCCGGTTCGTGTCGACCAAGACACGGATATCAGCTTTGCGGTCATGTACACCGATCCGCGGCGGGTCTGGGGAGACAGGATTGATCGGGAGCATTGGCTGACCGCGCAATGGGCAGAGGACAATAACCCCCACACCCTGACCGCCTGCATCGGCATGAACATCTTTGACAATCATGTCGCGCCCAATCCTGCGGTCGGCTTTGGCGGCGCGCCCAGCCAGCTCCCGCCCAGCGTCAACATCCACTATGACCTTGCCAACCACAGCTACACGATTACCTGGTTCAGTTCGGGAGCGAGCGCCAATCCTCCGGATATGGCCAAGGTGCGGCATGGACACAATCATGGATGGGTTTGGGAGCACCGAACCGTCGACGGAAACGGGGCATACAGCATGGTGTCGCCCGACAAGCTGGACCGGACGAACAAATCCCAGCAATTCGGCATCGCGCTCGCAACCGACTATATCGGCATCGGCTTCGGTCCCGGACCGGCGGAACCTGTTCCCCGAGCCTGAAGCCGTCCCGTCATACGGATTCTTCACGGTCGACTTTCGCGCGCCCCATCGAACAAGGTGGATCTCCGGCCTCCGGCGACGCCGCGATCTCCCGGCGGGCAGCCTACTTGCTGGTCGCCACGAAGACGCCATCCCAGTCGTCCGGCGGCGGAGCCTTGCCGTACTGATCCAGACGCTCCTCGTAGAGGCCGTAGAAATCGCCCATCGGAAATCCCCGGGCATTGTCCCGAGACGCCGCCAGCAGGGCGCGCGCGCGCTCCCAGTCCCGCGCCCGGTAGGCCGCCAGCATGGCATCGTGGGTCTTCCTGAGGTTCTTGAACGCCTCGCTTTCGGTCAGCGTTTCGTCGCCCAGGCAGGTGAACACCCGCACCGCCTCCCGCTTGCCCTTGACGCGGATCAGGTCGAGTTCCAGCAACGGCATGTCGGGGACCTTGGCGGCGGTGTTCTCGCCGATCACGATGTCGACCCGATAGGTCTTGGACTGTCCCTCCAGGCGCGCGCCCAGGTTCACGTTGTCGCCCAGGCAGGAATAGTCGAACCGCAGGTCCGACCCCATGTTGCCGACCACGATGTCGCCGCTGTTGATTCCAATGCCCATCCGCAGGTTGTCGTGCTCGCCGCCCTCCTGCGCCATCTCGGCCCACAGCGTGGCGTTGATGGCCTCCAGCGAGCCGTTCATCTCGATCGCCGCCTTGATGCAGTTCCGGGCATGGTCCGGGTCGTCCAGCGGCGCGTTCCAGAACGCCATGATGCAGTCGCCCATGTACTTGTCCACCGTGCCGTGATGCCTGAGCACGATCGCGGTGAGCGGGGTGAGCAGCTTGTTGATCAGCACGGTCAGGCCCTGGGCGTCGAGCTTCTCGGACAGCGACGTGAAACCGCGAATGTCGGAGAACATCACGGTGAGATCCCGGGTCTCGCCGCCCAGCTTGAGTTGGTCCGGATTCTCGGCCAGGCGGGCCACCATGTCGGGCGACAGGTAATGGGAGAACGCCGCGCGGACCTGGCGGCGTTGCGCTTCCTCGCGGGCATAGCCCAGGTAGGTCAGGGCGGTGTAGAGCAGGAGGATGGCGACCAGACCGTAGGCGGCGTCGTAAAGGACCAGATGCTCGGTGAACAGATACCACGAACTGGCGGCGCCGGCGCCGGACAGCAGCACGAACAGACCGAGGGTCCAGCGGGCCCCGACCACCGGAACCAGGACGATCATCACCAGGCCGCCGAGCACCAGGATGGTTATCTCGACGCCCCTCAGAAGGTTGGGACGTTGCAGGAATTGCCGCAGGATCGCCGACTCGATGAGCTGGGCATGCACCTCGACCCCCGGGATCTGACGCTCGGTGGGGATTTCCCGGATATCCTTGAGACCCACCGCCGAGGTACCGACGATGCACAACTTGCCCTGGATCATCGCCGGATCGACGGTGCCGTTCAGGACGTCGCGGGCCGAGACGTACTTCGCCCGATCGTGCTTCGAATAATAGGGCCAGACCATGCCCGTTCCGTCGGTCGGCAGGATTATGTTCTTGGCAACCCCCACCTTAACGACCCCGCCGCTGTTGGTGAACAGCGCCACGGTCGAGCGGCCGGTGGCGACGCGCAGGATTTCCAGGCTGAGCGAATTCATCATGTTGTCGCCGAACCTGTAAATGGTCGGCACTCGGCGAACCACGTTGTCGCGTTCGTTGGTCAGCGAGAAAATACCGTGTCCGGTCGCCGCTTCCTCGAGAATCGGAATGTTGCGAACCAGCCCGGGATAGGCCGGCAGCATCGCCGTCATGTCCCGCGGCTGCTTGAGGAACTCGTCCCGCCATATGGTGGAGACCGATTTCCGGATCGGCGCCCGCTCCTCGTCGCTCACCTGCCGATCATGGCCAGTATAGCCGAGGATGACCCGGGTTTGCGCCATCACGTCGGCCATGATCCGGTCGTTGCTGGGCTGCGCGGCGATCTTGGCGCGGGTTTCCTCGTCCAGGGTCGGCAGGGTTCGGGCGACCGAGTCCGGATTCATCCGATCGGGTTCCGCGAACACGACGTCGAAGGCGGTCAGGACCGCCCCCGTATTGGCCAGATTGACAATCATCCGGGCGATGGTGGCGCGGTCCCAGGGCCATTGTCCCAACTCGGCCAGGCTGGCCTCGTCGATGTCGACGATGGTGACCAGCTTCCGATCCGGCGGCGGAATCTCGCGCGGTTGGAGTCTTTGATAGACGTCGAACATCTTCATGCGGAAGAATTCGACCGGGTACGGGTCCCAGAGGCTCAGGAGCACGAACCCGGCCAGCAGCAGCAGGCCGATCAGCCGGTCGAGGCCGAAGGCCCGCATCATCCTTCGCTTGCGGGGGACCCTGTTCTCCCCGGCTGGCGGCGTCTCGACCCTGCCGCCGAGATCGCCGGCATCGCTTCGGGCATCCATGGGCCCGTCTCCCGTGGTCGCGGACCCGGGCACTCTAGTGTGGTGGATTCGAGGTTCGCGACATTATTCGGGGCAAACTCCATGGCGAACCTCGAATCCAAAACCACACTAGAATCAGATTATTACCTAGTGTCCTTATCGAATCCGAAGTTCGAAAACGCCCGCCAAACAATGCTCCGAACTTCGGATTCGGGATACTAGCACGAACCGGGCCCGTCGCCTCCCCAATCCGGCGGCCGAATCGCGGACTGGCCTCGCCCGCCCGGGCCGGGATATACTGCCGAACCCGCAAGCGCCGAAACCAACCGCCGATGACCCATCCGTTCGAAGCCGCCACCAAGGCCCCGTCGACCGATGCCTGGCTCGGCGACATCCTGCGGCCGATGCGGCCGGTGCTCGGCGAGCTTCTGACCCTCGCGCTGTTCATCAACCTGCTGGCCCTGGCGGTGCCGGTGTTCGTGCTCCAGATTTACGATCGGGTGGTGTTCCATCAGGGACTGACCACCCTTCAGGGCCTGAGCATCGGCATGGCCCTGGTGCTGCTGTTCGATTTCCTGCTCCGCAATGCGCGCGCGCGGATCATGCAGACGGTGGGCCTTCGCGTCGACGTGGAGGTGGGCCGGCGGCTGTTCGACAAGATGACGGCGCTGCCCCTGGATCACCTGGAATCACGACCCGGATCGTTCTGGCAGTCGCTGTTCCGGGACGTCGACGTGATCCGCAACACGGTGTCGGGGGCGGCCGCCGTGCTGCTCACCGACCTGCCCTTCGTGGTCCTGTTCCTGGGCCTGATCTGCGTGATCGCCTGGCCGATCGCGTGGGTGCTGATCGTCGTGCTGCCGATCTTCCTGCTGCTCGCCTGGCGCTCCGGGGCGGCCCTGAACAAGGCCAACAAGGCGGAGCGCAAGACCAGCCTGAACCGAGACGGCCTGATCGGCGAGATCATCGGCGGCCGCACCACGGTCAAGGCGCTGGCCCTCGAACGGGCGATGCGTCCGGTCTGGGAGGCGGCACACGCCGACAACATCGAACGGGCCATCGAGCGCGGCCACAAGACCGATACCTACACCACCCTCGGCACCACCTTGTCGATGGCGACCACCGTCCTGATGACCACGGTCGGCGCCATCGCGATCATCGACCAGGAGCTGACCATCGGCTCGCTGATCGCCACCAACATGCTGTCCAGCCGGATTATCGGGCCGCTGAACCAGCTCGTGAGCACCTGGCGGGGGTTCGCCACCTTCCGGCAGTCGGTGGACCGCCTGGGCAAGATCTTCGCCGCCGACGGCGACCGCCAGACCAGCGCCGTCTCGCTGGACCGCCCGAAGGGCAAGCTCGTGTTCGAGAACGTCGGGTTCGGATACGGCGGCGACGGCCCGCCGGTGCTCGACAGGATCAACCTGACCCTGGAACCGGCCCGCATGCACGCCCTGGTCGGACGCAACGGGTCCGGCAAGACGACCCTGATCAAGATCGCCCAGGGCCTCTACAAGCCGAACAACGGCCGGGTGCTGCTCGACGACGCCGACATCACCCAGTTCAGCCGCGCCGAACTGGCCGGCTGGATCGGCTACGTGCCGCAGGAATCGCTCCTGTTCGCCGGCACCATCCGCGACAACATCGTTCACCGTTTCCCGGAGGCCTCCGACGAGCAGATCGTCGCCGCCGCCCGGGCGGCCGGGGTTCATGACGTGATCGTCGATCTACCGAACGGCTACGCCACCGAGATCGGCGAGGCCGGACGCCGTCTATCGGGCGGAATGCGGCAGCGGGTCGCCATCGCCCGCGCGCTGATCGGCGACCCGGCGGTGCTGCTGCTCGACGAACCCTCGGGCAGCCTCGACCGGCAGGCCGAGGAGGACCTGAAGCGGACCCTGATCGAGTTGGCCGACCGCAGGGCCATCGTCGTCGTCACCCACAGCCCGGCGCTGCTGTCGGCCTGCCACAACCTGATCGCGCTCGACAAGGGCCGCGTCGCGATCACCGGACCCGCCAAGGACATCCTGCCGGGCCTGTTCGGTCGCGGCGGCGGCTCGCCGTCCCGTCCCGTCGCGCCGGTCGCGCCGGTCGCGCCGGTCGCTCCGCCGACCCTCGACCCGGACACCCGGGAGGCAACGACGTGAGCCGGCGCGACGTCACCAGATCGTC
>JANQIL010000079.1 GCA_028282245.1 Magnetospira sp. | reverse complement strand
GGACCTACAACACCACGCCCCGAAAATGCCTCGGATTCCTCACTCCCATCGAGGCCTTCGCAAAATCAATCGGTGTCGCACTTGAAATTTGAATCCAGCAGTGTCCTGATCGAATCCGAAGTTCGAAAACGTCTGCCAAATAATGCCCCGAACTTCGGATTCGGGACACTAGGTGAACAGGTAGCCGACCGCGCAGGAAAACGCCGGCATGAAGACGGGCAGCACGAGAGTCGGCAGATAGCGGTTCTGCTCCGGCGTGGTGTCGATCAGGTTCTTGCCGTCCGGGCCGCGCAGGCGGGTGGCGGTAAACACCGCCCCGGCGCCGAAAAACCACAGCACGACGACGCTGCCCTCGCGGAGCCCGCCGAAAAACGGAAACAGCGCCCCGAACACCAGCAGGACCACCCGGAATACCTTGAATACGAAGCTTTGTACCGGTCTGTGCACCTGCAATCCTTCCATGCGGTCGGCGGACCGTGCGCGGGACGGCGATTCCCCGCCGCGTCCCGGCGTGGGCGCGCCTTTCGAATACGGCAATCGACGGGGCGGTTCAAGAGATTTCAAGGCGCCGCGCCGCCATGCCGGGGGGCGGATGAAAAAACGGCGGACCTTTGGAAAGGCCCGCCGCCAGGAAGACACCAGGTAGGGGATTAGATTACTCCGCCGCCTTGCCGAGGCTCGGGCCGACGCTCAGCTCCGACAGCTTCTCGTAGACCGCCGCGCGGCGCGCCAGATCCCGCTTGGCCTGCTCGACCAGGTTGTCGTAGCGGGCCGGGTCGCGCTGACGCACCCGCTGGAAGCGGGTCTCGTTCTTCATGTAGTCGTCGAGGTCGGCCTTGATCGGCCCGCCGTCGAGTTGCAGGGCCGGCGCCCCGGTGCCCAGCCTGCGCGGGTCGTAGCGATACAGCGGCCAGTATCCGCTCTCCACGGCCAGCTTCTGCTGATCCAGGCCATCGGCGAGGTCGTAGCCGTGCTCGATGCAGTGCGAGTAGGCGATCAGCAGCGACGGGCCGTCGAACGCCTCGGCCTCCTCGAACGCCCTCACGGTCTGCGCG
This sequence comes from Magnetospira sp., assembly GCA_028282245.1. Classification (GTDB taxonomy): domain Bacteria; phylum Pseudomonadota; class Alphaproteobacteria; order Rhodospirillales; family Magnetospiraceae; genus JANQGL01. Next base: position 16,157 of record JANQIL010000079.1, on the reverse strand, counting down.
TCCTTGGCCCCATAGGCGATCGAGGCCACGTAGACGTTGCCGTAGGCGATGGCCATCAGGCCCAGGTCCTTCTTCGGGCGCGCCTTGCCGGTGACCGCGAACTTGGCCGCCGCGCCGAGGGTGGTGGCCTTGGACTGCTGGCCGCCGGTGTTGGAATAGACCTCGGTGTCCATGACCAGGATGTTGACGTCGTCGCCGGTCGAGATCACGTGATCCAGGCCGCCGTAGCCGATGTCGTAGGCCCAGCCGTCGCCGCCGACGATCCACACGCTCTTCTTGGCCAGGTAGTCGGCCAGTTCGGCCAGTTGCCGGGCCTCCGGACGGTCGACCCCGGCCAGCTTGGCGCGCAGGGCGTCGATCCGCTCGCGCTGCTTGGCGAGGCCTTCCTCGTTCGTCTGAACCGCCCGCAGCAGTTCGCCCACCAGGGCGTCGCCCACCTCGCCCGACAGGGTCTTGAGCAGGCCCTCGGCGTTGGCCCGGTGTTGGTTGATGGCCAGCCGGAAGCCCAATCCGAACTCGGCGTTGTCCTCGAACAGCGAGTTGGACCAGGTCGGGCCGCGCCCGTGGCAATCGGTGGTGAACGGGGCGGTCGGCAGGTTGCCGCCGTAGATCGACGAGCAGCCGGTGGCGTTGGCGATCAGCATGCGGTCGCCGAACATCTGGGTGGCGAGCTTGACGTAGGGCGTCTCGCCGCAGCCCGAGCAGGCCCCCGGGAACTCGATCAGCGGGGCCAGGAACTGGCTCATCTTGACGTTGGTGCGCAGGCCGACCCGGTCGACCTCCGGCAGGGTCAGGAAGAAGTCCCAGTTGGTGATCTCGTGCGCCCGCAAACCGCCCTTCGGTGGCATCGCCTCCATCTTCAGGGACAACTCGCCGGTTTTCTTGTCCTTGCCGGGACAGACCCGGACGCAGACGCCGCAGCCGGTGCAGTCCTCCGGCGCCACCTGGATGGAATACAGCGCCTCGCCGAATTCCTTGCCCTTGTAGGGCATCGACTTGAAGGTCGGCGGCGCGGCCTCGGCGAGCGCCGGCGCGAAGGCCTTGACGCGGATCGCCGAATGCGGACAGACCATCACGCATTTGTTGCACTGGATGCAGAGTTCCGGAATCCACACCGGGATTTCATGCGCGATGTTGCGCTTCTCGTAGCGGGTGGTGCCGACCGGCCAGGTGCCGTCGACCGGGAACGCCGACACCGGCAGAAGGTCGCCCTTGCGGGCCATCATCATGGCGGTGACCCGTTGCACGAAGTCCGGGGCGTCGTCGGGCACCACCGGCGGCAGGTCGAAATCCGAGGTCACGGCGTCCGGCACCGTCACCTCGTGCAGGTTATCGAGGGTCATATCGACCGCCGCGAAGTTCTTCTCGACCACGTCGCGGCCCTTGGAGCCATAGGTTTTCTCGATCGCCTGCTTGATGTTGGCGATCGCCTCGTCGCGCGGCAACACTCCGGAGATGGCGAAGAAGCAGGTCTGCATCACGGTGTTGATGCGGGTGCCCATGCCGGCGTTCACCGCCACGTGGGTGGCGTCGATGACGAAGAAGCGCAGCTTGCGCTCGATCATGCGGGCCTGCGCCGAGCGCGGCAGCTTGTCCCAGATCTCGTCGGCGCCGTAGGGGCTGTTGAGCAGGAAGATGCCGCCCGGGGCCGCCTGCTCCAGGATTTCGTACTTCTCCATGAAATGGAACTGGTGGCAGGCCAGGAATTCGGCCTGTTCGATCAGGTAGGGCGATTGGATCGGACGGTCCGAGAACCGCAGGTGGGACACCGTGACCGCGCCCGCCTTCTTGGAATCGTAGACGAAGTAGGCCTGGGCATGGTTGTCGGTCTGCTCGGCGATGATCTTGATCGAGTTCTTGTTGGCGCCCACCGTGCCGTCGGCGCCGAGGCCCCAGAACACGCAGCGGGTCAGGCCCGACGGAGCGAACACGAACGCCTTGTCCTCGGGCAGCGACAGGCCGGTCACGTCGTCGACGATGCCGACCGTGAACCTCGGCTTGGGCGTCTCGCGGCCCAGTTCGTCGAAGATCGACTTCACGTGGCTGGGCGTGAACTCCTTGGACGACAGGCCGTAGCGGCCGCCGATCACCGTCGGCTCGACGGCGGTCGGACGCAGGCCGCGCGCCTTGGCGTCATGCAGGGCGGAGACCACGTCCATGAACAGCGGCTCGCCGATCGATCCGTGTTCCTTGGTGCGGTCGAGCACCGCGATGGCGCGGGTCGAGACGGGGAGCGCCGACACGAAGTGATCGACCGAGAACGGCCGATACAGGCGCACCTTGAGGACGCCGGTCTTCTCGCCCTTGGTGTTGAGGAACTTGCTGACCTTGGCGCAGGTCTCGGCGCCGGAGGCCATCACCACGATGACCTTCTCGGCCTCCGGGTCGCCTTCGTAGTCGAACAGGCCGTAACGGCGCCCGGTGAGCGCCGCGAACTCGTCCATTACCTGCTGGACGATCTCCGGCATGGCGGCGTGATACGGATTGCGGGCCTCCTGCATCTGGAAGAAGGTGTCCGGGTTCTGCGAGGTGCCGCGCACCTTGGGCGCGTCGGGCGACAGGGCGCGCTCGCGGTGCGCCGCGATCAGGTCGCGCGGCAGCATGGCGTCGAGGTCCTCGTCGGCCAGTTCCTCGATCTTGTTGACCTCGTGCGAGGTCCGGAACCCGTCGAAGAAATGCAGCACCGGCACCCGGGACCGCAGGGTCGCGGCCTGGCCGATCAGCGCGAAATCGTGGGCCTCCTGCACGGTGGCCGAGGCGATCATGGCGAACCCGGTCTGGCGCACCGACATGACGTCGGAGTGGTCGCCGAAGATGGACAGCGCGTGGGTGGCCAGGGTGCGCGCCGAGACATGCATGCAGAACGGGCTCAACTCGCCGGCGATCTTGTACATGTTGGGGATCATCAGCAACAGGCCCTGCGACGCCGTGAAGGTGGTCGTCAGGGCGCCGGCCTGCAACGATCCGTGGCAGGCCCCGGCGGCCCCGCCCTCGGACTGCATTTCGGTGACCTCGGGGATGGTGCCCCAGATGTTGGCCCGCTTCTGGGCGGTCCATTCCTCGGCCACCTCGCCCATCGGCGAGGAGGGGGTGATCGGATAGATCACGATGACTTCGTTTGTGCGGTGCGCAACCGACGTGACGGCCTCGTTGCCGTCCACGGCAATCATCCGGCGCTGGGACATTGCTCTAAGCTCCTATTTCCCCAGTGTTTTTTTGTGTAAGCGCACGCAAAATCGCATTTGTGCGCTGCGACATCTTGTCACAATATTGGAAAAAACAACCGGGGGCAAGGAGATCGGCAACACCCTTGCCGAGATCAAGTCCGGAGCGCAATAAACCTTCGGGTTCGCGGCGGCACGGCCCGCTCACGCAGACTTTTGGATGAGCGGGAGCCGGAAACGTTCGCCTGAGGGGATGGGCTTTCGTCCCATGGAACGCAGGCGTCGCGAATCGCGATCAAATAATGTCCCGCACGATCCGGATCATCCGTTGGCGGACCATGTCGACGATCGCGCTTTGCGGCGTGTTGCGTCCGCCCGCGAAGACCGCCACCGTACTTTCAATGATACTGCCCATCTTCGGTCTCGATCGGCTCGTGCGCCGATCCTCCTCGTCCTCGATGCTGCCGCTTACGCTGCGACTGAAGGTGATCGTCTTGCCTTCCCGTTTGCGCGGGTTTTTCACGATCACCAATGTGACATCGGCGACGATCACGTAAGTGTCGTCCGTCACGAAGGAGCCGGCGATGCTGCCCAGGGTCGCGCCGGCGAGGACGCCGGTCGCCGTGCCGGCCGTCGCGCCGGAGCGGTAGCCGGCAATGCCACCCGCCCCGGCACCGATCAGGGCATATTCGTCGGTCATGTTGGTCTGGACATGGCCACTCAGGGTCACGTTCAAATCGACCAGAAGTCCGAAATCGTCCTCCCGGGTCGGTTCGAAGCCGGTGTCGCGATACGCATCCTCCAGCTTGCTTCGGAATTCGTACAGATCGAACGCCGAATCGCCGGAGGTGTTTCTGATTCTGACCTTTACGCGTTTGTTCGAAAAGAAGGCGGGGTCGGTAACCGAGAATCCGTCGATGGCGGAGCCGATCATCAGTCCGCTATCCGGGGACTTGACCATTCCGAGCCGGGAGGTCGGGGTGCCCACGCAACCGGCAACCAGCACCGACGCCGCGAGGGCGGATACGAATACCTTGCGGACGTCGGTCATGGCATGCTCCGGAGCCGGTCGAGGGAAGAGGTGTATTCCGGAAGGTAGTCCCTCAGGAACGCGCGCAGTTCCGAGAAATGAACCGCGAAGTTCAGGCCTTCGCTACCACCACCCTCGGTATAGACCCAGGTATTCATCCCGACCACCCGATTGCCCATGAACAGCGGGCCGCCGGAATTCCCGCCGTTTATGGCGGCGTCGGTCTGGATGAACAGCACCGGTTTTCCGGCGCCCCCGACGAGGGAACGGAGGTTGATCGACGGCGCCTTGCGGATTGCGCTGACGACGCCGCGAGTGACCGAGAATTCGAAGCCGCGCGGATGTCCGATCGCCTCCACCGTCGCGCCGAGGTCGATGTCTTTGCGGGCGTGGAACTTGACCGGCTTGCCACGATCCTGAACCTTGACGATGGCCACGTCGAGCCGCACGTCGGTGGCCAGCACCTTGCCGAACGTTTCGCGGCCGTCGAAACGTTTCATTTCGACGAACTTGGCGTTATCGACCACGTGCCAGTTCGTCATCACCACATCGGGCGTGATGTAAAAGCCGGATCCAAAGCTGCGCTTGCCTTCGCCGAACACACGCACCACGCTGTCGAACCGCGGGTCGTTCAGCGGCCGGTCGTCGAATTTCTGTTCCTTGTAGGACGCCAAGGCCGTATTGCGGTCCTTGAGTATCTCGCGTCGCAACGCCGCCTCGCCGGGCAGCGGTTTCTGTCTCCCGCCTTTCGCCAGGTAGTCGTCGAGCAGCTGGCTCAGCTTGACGGTCGACGGCGCCTCTTCCCATTCGAGGACGGTGTCCTCGGTTTCGGCCGCAGCCAAGTGATCGCTCCGTTCGGGATCGCTGGCCGCCACGTTGTAGACGACATCGAAGTCCCGCTTTTCAACAACGTCAAACGTGTTTTTAAAATACTTTCGTCTTTTTCTATCGATGACGTAGTAATGCACCGTCATCGATTTTGTTCCTTTCACAGTGGCGATTTGGTAATCATACATCGAGTATACGGGCTCCTCGATGGTCAATGGAGTTTTTTTAAGGCGATCCATGATCTCGGCGACTTTTTTCTCGGATTCCTTGAATCGGTTGGCGGCGGCCAACTGTCCGACGGCCTTGCCGAGGCAGGACAGCCCGTAACAATACTGGGAATCGGCGGCCATCTTGTTTATGCTGGCGGTCTGTGTTTCAAGCTGCGCCATGCTGAGTTCGTTCTCGGCGGTCTTGTAGTCCGGATTGGGTACCGTCTTCGTGCCGACAATCATCCTTGAAGGCTTGTTGCGGGTGGTCGTCACGCGACGCTTGGTATTGGCCAGCGCCACGTCGATGACGACCAGGTAGTCCGACGTCTTCGCGGTCGAACTTTCGAACGCATGCTTCAGGTCGGACTTGACGGTCTCGACCGGCAAGTCGATATCGATGGCGACCGGAAACTCGATCTGTTTGTGTTTTAAAAGGGTGCGGCTGGTCGCTTCGACGAATCCGATTTTCACTCCGTCAGCCGGGGGACCGAAGCCAAGCTTCTGTGCGTCGCGCAAGGTTCGCAGGGTCCCCTTCAGGCCATCGCCACGCGATTTTTGGGCGGCCGTGAAATAGGCGCTCCCCGTTTGTCGCCAATGAGTCTCGCCCAGTGTATCCGGCCCATTGGCCTCCGCGAACGCCTGCAATTGCGGCATCGTGGCCTTGGCCAGGAGGTCCCGAAAGGCACCGTCCTCGGATGTCAGGAAGCGCTCGGGGTCCAGTTCCACCGGATACAGGGCGAGGAACGACTGTCCATCGAAGTGCGCGAACGATCGGAACGCGGCGCCAGCCGTATCGCGAAGCCGTTGTTCGGTCTCCCCGATCGCGACCTCGAGGGCCGCAATCCCGGTCGATTGGAATGCCGGATCGGCGACCACCGCATGTGATTTCCAGGTCGCGACAACCGATTTCGCGTCGGCGATCACCGACCGGATGGTCGGCCATTCGGCGGACGGCACCGGCACGGCGATGTTCGCCAGCGCTGTCCGACCGGTTTGGATTTTGCCGCTCAGTTGCCGCTCGAAATGGCCGGCTAGCGCGGCCAGCGTGGGCGCCGCCTTTTCGGCCGTGTCCGCGAAATAGGGTTTCTGTTCCGCGTAAAGCCGGTCGGCGGCCTCGAAGTCACCAGCTTCGATGAGGTCTTCCATGTGATCTAGCTGGTCATAGAAAAGGCTGTATTGGTCGCGCGAAACACGCGTCGACGGCACCGCGTCGGCCTGCTCCGCCGAGGCCGCCGGCTGCGTGCCGCCGGTTGTCTGGCATCCGGCCACGACCAGCATTCCGGCCAGTCCGAAAAGCGCGCCAATAAACGACACATGCTTCCCTAGTCTGAATGTCATGACTTCCCCCTCCGCCCCCGGGTCGAAGCGGTTTATCGGCCTTGCTTATTCATTCCGCAAGCGGAGGCCGACCCCACTTCCTGGCATGATGCGCGCAACCCGAACAACCCATGATTTTACTTTTCCGAGTCAATATACCGTGAAACGATATCATCGGCGAAGCCGAGGAGACAACCGAAAACCGCTTTCGCCGAGAGTTTGATTTGCTTTCCCTTGGGAAAATGGAGATTTCGTTTTTTGTCGTGATCGCGATCACCCGTCGGGATCGACGCAAACCCGGTTGCGGCCTTCGTCCTTGGCCCGGTAGAGCGCCTTGTCGGCGCGCGCGAACAGGTCCTCCGCGTGGTTGCCGGGACACGAGGCGGCGACCCCGAAGCTGGCGGTCATGTGGCCGATGACGGGGAAGCCATGGTCCGCGATGGCGCGGCGCAGTTTCTCGGCGATGACCGCGGCGCCCTCGAGGGGTGTTTCGGGGCAAATGACCATGAACTCCTCGCCGCCCCAGCGACCGGCCACGTCGGAGGCTCGCACGTTGTCGCGCAGAAGGGCCGCCAATGCGACCAGCACCTTGTCGCCCACTCCGTGACCGTGGGCGTCGTTGATGCTCTTGAAATCGTCGGCGTCGAGCAGGATCACCGATACCGGCCGGCCGTACCGGTGAACCCGCCCGACCGCTCGGGCCAGAGCCTCGTCCAGCCGGGTCCGGTTGAACAGACCGGTGAGCTGATCGGTCACCGAGAGTTCCTCGATTCGCTTCTTGTCGGTGATATCGGTTTCCACCGAGGTGAAGCCATTGATCCGGCCGTTTTCGTCAAACCTCGGCTCGATGTGCGCATCGACCCAAACCGTGGAACCGGCGCGGGTGCGGAGCCTGAGTTCCCCATGCCATGGGACTCCGCTGTCGAGCGTTTTCCAGATGCCCTCGAACACCGACGGGGGCTGGTCCGGATGGCGCAGCTTGTCGATGTCGTGGCCCAGCAGTTCGTCCACGGGATGGTCGGTGATCCGCGCCAGGGCGCGCGAGGCATGGGTGATGGTGCCGGCGGTGTCGATCGACGCGAAGATCACATATTTGTCCACCACGTCCATGTAGTATTGAAGCCGATCGCGGATCTTGGCCAAGTCGCGCGTCCGCCGGTCGACCGCGTTCTGAAGCCGTCGGTTGAGGGCGAACTGGAACAGGCTGGCAAGCATGAATGCGGCCATGATCCCGATCATCCAGAATGCCCAGATCCGGACTTCGGGACCCTTGTTCAGGTAGTCCCGGTAGTCCAGCCCGGAGAGGTCGGATTGCTCCGAGGCAAGATCCGCCGACTTGAAGAAGTCCGCGATCCATCGCAGCCGGTTGAGGTTGAACTCGCCGATGGCGAAGTTCTTCGGCTGGATCGCCTTCTCGATTTCCGCCGCCTCGAAACGCAGGTGTTCGAGGCTTTTCCGCGCGCCGAACCGGTTTCTCAGGAGGTGGATGACCTCTTCCTTGTGGTCGAGGGCGTAAACCCAGCCCTTCAAGGTGGCGCGCCGGAACCGCTCGGCCACGTCGGGACGGTTTCGCATCACGTCCTCGCGGGTGAACAGCATGTCGCCGTAGAAATCCACTCCGTAACTCATGGGATTGAGAATGCTGATCGGGAGTCCCTCCTGGTGGTACAGGAACGGCTCGTTGCTGGAGTAGCCCGAAATGGCGTCGACATCGCCATCCAGCAATGCCGTGGAGTCGAACGAGTGCGGCACCTGGATCACGTCCGTGGAATCCAGGCCGTCGGCCCGCAGCATCGCCAGCAGCACCGCGTCGTCGACCTCGTCCCACCACATCAGGCTGCGACCCTTGAGGTCCCGTGGCGCGCTGATTCCCGATTCCTTGCGGCTGATCAGGACCAGTGGGGAATGCTGGAGGATCACCGCCAGCAGAACCACCGGCCGTCCCCTGAGGCGGCTAACGACGAGACTCGAATCGATGATCCCGAAGTCGGCCCGGCCATCGAGTACTTCCATAAGCGGGTTGACCTTGGGGGCGCGCTCGCGAATGTCCACGTCCAGGCCCTCCGCGGCATAGAATCCCTTCGCCAGGGCCACGTAATAGCCGGCGAACTGAAACTGGGTGCGCCACTTCAATTGCAGGACCACCCGCTCGGCGGCAAAGGTCGATGGCGCCATCAGGGTTGAAGCCATCACCACAACAATTAGTACAGTTATTGAAAAAACGCCCGCATTATATCTTATCATGATCGTTCGCGAGAAGTATCGGTTGCTCGGGGCGAATACGTTGCCGGTGAGGTTATTAATCTATGCGAAAGTTCTATTGCAAAACGGCTCCCCGCCGCAACAACTTCCAGTCCCGTGCGATCGCTCTAGGGTGATGCGTGGATTTTGCGTTACAACCGTTGCATGCCCGTCGACTCCGCGACCCTTTCCGCGCTTCCGATCGCCGCCTCCGCCGCGCCGCCGCCTTGGGGGCTTGCGTGGTGAGCCTGCGCAAGCGCTCGGTGACCATCGCCGGTCATTCGACCAGCGTGTCCCTGGAGGACACGTTCTGGGACGCCCTGCACGAGATCGCGGCGGCGCGCGGCGTGGGGGTCGGCGATCTCGTGGCCGAGATCGATGCGGCGCGCGACGGTAACCTGTCCAGCGCGCTGCGGGTCTACGCGCTCGACTATTTCCGGAACCGGTCCGCTACCTGACGTCGCGCAGGATGTCGATCAGCACGTCCCTCGGCTTCCGAGGCTGCCCGGATGCCGATCCTTGCGCGTTGCCGGGCGGCGGCGGGGGCGGCGGCAGGGTATCGGCATCGGCCGGCGGCGGCGGGGGTGGCGTTTCGGAACCGTCGCCGGACGCGGGTGGCGTCGCCTGGCCGCCCAGCAGGCCGGGCAGGATCTGTTGCAGAATCTCGCCGGTCTTGCCCGTGCCCAGCTTGTCCGGCAGCGTCAGCTTGCCGCCCGGCAGGCTGCCGGTATCGACCCGCACGGTGGTCGGATGGTCCAGCGGGCCGCTGACCTCGAACGGAATCGCCGTGGGGATTTCCGCGACCTCCGACAACAGAAGTCCGGCCGGGCCCCGTGACAGATTGAGGGTGCCGCGGGCGTCCATGACGTAGGCCGGCAGGTCGACGAGAACCCGCGCGTTGCCCTGGTAGGCGGCGGTCCGCAACACCAGGTCGTTCATGGACAGCCGGCCGTCGGTGACGGTGAAGGTCCCGTTGGCGTCGAGGATCCCGTCGCCCTGCTGGCCGCCCAGTGCCTTGGCCAGACCGCCGATCCCGCCATCGAGGGCGCGAGCCAGCCGCAGGACGCCGCCGACCAGTGGCAAGCCGGTCTCGACTCCGGCTTCGGCATCCACGCCGCGCACCGCCAAGGTGCCGTCGCCGTTCAGCGAGCCGATCAGGCCGGCGACGCTGGGGCCGGTCGCCGCGAGGCGCGCCGCGAGGTCGATCCGTCCGCGCCCCCTGGCTTTGCCCTGCGCGGCGATCAGCGCCTTGGCGATGTCGAGGTCGCGAATATCCAGATCCAGCGATACCCGGGGATCTCCGGTCGCGGCGTCCACCGTCGCCCGGCCGCTTACCGTGCCACCGAACAGGTCGCCGGACAGTCGGCTGGCGTCCAGGCGGCCCGACCGCAATTCCGCGTCCAGGTTGGCGGTCTCGAACAGGTAGTCGCCGTAGCGCAGGGAGTTGGCGGTCAGGACCACGTCCGCATCGAGGGTATTGAGGGCGGACAGATCGATCGGGTCGGTCGACCACGGAGCGCCGTCCGGACGCGCCAACACCGCCACGACGTGTCGTTCCATTCCGGCGAACCGCCGCCGCGACGGCGGACCGGCGCGTCGTCGCTCGGTGGCGGGCAGGAAGGAATCGAGGACCAGCTTGGCGAGCGTCAGGTCGGCGTCCACCTTCGGCCGCGCGGCGGAAAAATCGACCGTCGCCTTGCCGCGCGCCGAGGCGTCGCCCACCCGGATATCCATGTTGGACAGGGTCAGGGTGGAGTCCAGTCGTGCCGCGATGCCGGTCCGCAGGTCCAGCGGTCCGGTCCGGCCGGCCGGCCGGTAACCCGCGTCGAGACGGTCGAGCAGGTTGTTCAGGTCGTCGTGGGTCAGGCGCAGGGTGCCGTCGAAGCCGGGCATCAGGGACAGCAGCTTGACCGAGCCGTCGACCCTCAGGTCGGCCCCCGCCGCCTTGAGGTCGAAGGCCAGGTCGGGAGTCAGGGCCGAGCCGTCGGCGTGGCCGATCAGGCTCACCCGGCCCAGGTTGGCGGGCGGCATCGGCGGGACCACGCCCAGAAGATCGAACAGTCCACCGGCGTCGGCGGCCCCGATGTCATAGCGCAGGTCCTTGAAGGTCGGAATGCCGTCCAGGTTCTCGATCCCCCCGGCCAGGCTGGCCGAGGCGCCGGCCAGGTCCTTTACGGTGGCGCGGCGCAGGGTGAGGTCGCCCCGGTACAGGGTGCCGTCGAGCGCGACGTCCCGCGCGACGCGCCGCCGGACCGTGAGTTGGCCGACGCGCGCCGTGAGGTTGGCGTCGAAGGTGTCGAGCACGGACAGATCGGGCAACGGCCGTTGCCGCTCCCTCGGCGTGTCGGCGGCGTTCGAGGCTCCGTCGTCGTCCGGGACCGGCGCGGCATCGCCCGACGACGCGGCGACCGGCAGGTAGGCGTCCAGGTTGAGGCGATCGAGGGTCAAATCGGCGCCGAACGCCGGGCGGTCGCGCAGCGCGATGGTCACGCCACCGGTCAGGCGCGAGGAATCCACGGTCAGGTCGAGGCCGGGCAGTTGGATTTGATCGGCCGTCGCCACCACCTGGGTGGTCAGGTTCAGCTTGCGTAGGCGGTCGGCCGGCACCTCCGGCGCCGCCACGCCGAGCCAGTCCATGACCTCGCGCAGGTCGGCCACCATGCCGTCCGCCGTGCCCTCGAAGCGCGGCCCCTCGGGCGGCAGGTTCACGAATCCGAACAGCGCCGCCTCGCCGCCGCCGGGCAGCAGGGCCGATACCTGATCCACGGTCAGGGCGCCGCCGGACAGCGACGCCCGGACCCGTGCCTGGCGGATCGATCGTTGCCGGTAGGTCAGGGCGTCGATGGTGATCTCCAGGCCGGCATCCAGGTCGTCCGGCAGCGCGGTGCCGGTTGGTTCGGACGCCCCTGTGGCGGAGGAGGGCGCGACGACGGCGGTGGCGCCAGGAATGGAACCGGCCGTGCCGCTGGTCGCCGCCGTCCCGCCGGGCAGCGGCGGCATGGCCAGCAGGGAGTCCAGGTCGATCCGGCCGAGGGTCAGGGTCGCCTGGACGTCCGGAACGTCGCCCAGGGTCGCGGCGAGGGTGCCGTCGGCCGTCAGCGGCCCGACGGCGAGGCGCAGATCGTCGGCCCGCACCCCGTCGGCCGATGCCTCGACATTGGTTTGCAGATCGAACGGCGCGCCGAGCAGGCCGGGCAGCGGACCGCCGATTCCAAGCCGCCGCGCCATGTCGGACAGCCGCGCGCCGGTCAGCGCGAGCTTGGCCTTGACGGCCGGCGTTTCGGAGAGATTGCGGAGCGTGCCCGACACCCGCAGGCGCGCGGTTTCGTCCTCCAGGCCCAGTTCGAGGTTGAACGGCAGGGTGCGGCCATGGATCGCCCTTCCGGTCGTGCCGTTGAACGTCAGGCCGACGCCGCGCGCGGCGAGGCGGCCCGTGGCGTCGAACGGGCCGTTCAGGGACGCCGCCTTGATTTCGGCGTCGAGGCCGTCGATCCGTTCCTCCAGCCCGGCCGCCGGATCGCGCAGGATCAGCACGCCGTCCTCGATCACGAAGCTGTCCAGGCGCACGCCGAGACCGCCGGTCGCGGTGCCGTCGTCCTCGCCGCCGCCGGTCACCGGGGCCTCGGCCGGAGTGGTCTCCGGCGGTTCGAACCGCCAGTTCCAGCGGCCGTCCGCGAGCCGCTCGGCGACCACCACCGGGTCGACCAGGTGCACCGATTCGATCTGGATTTCACCGCCCAGGAGGGGGGCCGCCTTGATCCGCACGTCGAGTCGCGACAACGTCACCATGTCGGCCGTCGAGCCGCCCTCGGCGTTGGCAAGCCGGACGTCGGACGCGGAGAACGCCGGGCTCGGGAGCAGGCGTAGGGAGATGTCGCCGTCAATGATCAGCTCGCGCCCGGTGGCGTCGCGCACCAGGGCTCGTGCCTCGTCGCGGTAGTCGTTCCAGTCGATGAACCCCGGTCCCACCAGGATCGCGGCGATCAGAATGACGACGGCGGCACTCAGGCCCCACAATACCTTTGTCACCGGCAACACTCCTCACAGGCCCGGACGCGGCGGCGGGCGGAGTTTAGCGCAACCGCGTAACGTCTCATAGAGCGTGATCCGGCGAAATCGAACCGAGGCGGTTTCGACGTGGCCGGGGGCCACGATGGGAGATCCGGTTCGCGGGTTCCGCGTTTTTCCTTTTCGCGTCGAGTCGCGGGGGGAGTATTCTGGCGTCGAGGGGGAGACCAAGAGGGACACGAAAAATGAGCGGTATATGGGGCAAGGTGATTGGCGGGTTGTCGGGGTTCGCCCTTGGCGGTCCCCTCGGCGCGTTGATCGGCACGGCGGCCGGCCATTTCGTCGACATAAAGCGCGATGAGGAGGACGCGCCGCCCCCGCGCGGCGTCGAGGATCTCACGGCCTCCAAGCAGGCCGCCTTCGCCATCGCGATGATCGTTCTGAGCGCCAAGATGGCCAAGGCCGACGGCCAGGTGACGCGCGACGAGATCACCGCCTTCAAGCATATATTCAACATCCCGGCGAGCGACATGAAGGGGGTCGGGCGGCTGTTCGATCAGGCCAAGAAGACCGCCGAGGGCTTCGAGCCCTATGCCCGACAGGTGGCGCGGCTGTTCGCCGGCAATCCGGCGGTGCTCGAGGAGCTGCTCGGCGGTTTGTTCCACATCGCCAAGGCGGACGGCGTCATTCACCCGGGCGAGATCGAGTTCCTGCGCGGAGTCTCGGACATTTTCGGTTTTCCGGTCCGCGATTTCGAGCGAATCCGCGAAATGCATCTGGGGTCGATGCCGGGCGGCGGCTCCGATCCCTACACGGTGCTGGGGGTCTCGCGCGAGTCCACCGATGACGAGATCAAGAAGGCCTATCGCACCCTGGTCCGCGAGAATCATCCGGACACCCTGATGGCGCAGGGCCTGCCGCAGGACTTCATCGATCTGGCGCACGAGAAGATGGCGGCCATCAACGGCGCCTACGACCAGGTCCGCAAGCAGCGGGGATTCTAGGCAATTCCATGCCATGGCGCGACAGCCTCGCCTTGGCGGCGGTGGTCATCCTGTGGGGGGCCAATTTCAGCGCCGCCAAGATGGCGATCGAGCAGATTCCGCCACTGGCGATGCTGGCCCTGCGATTCGGGCTGCTGGTCATCATCCTGGGCCCGTTCCTGGTGCGCCGGCCGAAGGCGCCGTTCGGGCGGCTGCTGGTCGCCGCGTTGTGCCTGGGCGGGTTCCATTTCGGGCTGCTCATGACCGGCCTGTCGGGCACCGACGCCAGCGCCGCCGCCATCGTCATCCAGCTTGCCCAGCCGTTCAGCGCCTTGTTGGCCTGGGCGGTCTACCGCGAGGTCCCACGGCCGCTTCAGGGTGCCGGCATGCTGCTGGCCTTCGCCGGTGTCTATATCCTGGCCGACAGCCCGCGCTTCCAGACCGACTGGCTGCCGCTGCTGATCGTCGCCGCCGCCGCCTTCGCCTGGGCGCTGGCCAACATCCTGATTCAGCGTATCGGCGCCATCAACGTGTTCGAGCTCAACGCCTGGGTGGCCGCGATCGCGATGCCGGTCATGCTGGGAATGTCGTTGCTTCTGGAATCCGGTCAGGCGGCGGCGATCGACGGCGCCGACGCCTGGGCCTGGGGAGCGATCGGCTTCCAGGTGGTGGGCTCGACCATCGTCGCCTATGGCTGCTGGTACTGGCTGCTCGGCCGCCATTCGGTCAACCGGCTGGTGCCGATCATGCTGTTGGTGCCGGTGCTGGGCGTGCTGATCACCGTGCCGGTGCTCGGCGAGCCGCTGAGCTGGGCCAAGGTCCTGGGTGGCCTTCTGACCATCCTCGGGGTGGCGGTGATGCAGGTCGGCCGTCGCCGGACGGGCTCGGGACCATGATCGTCGCGCGCTCGCCCAACCACGACTCGCGGCGCGGCCGGCGCGTCGACACCCTGGTTCTGCATTACACCGGCATGCGCTCGGCGGCCGCCGCGTGGCGGCGACTCGCGGACCCCCGGTCCCGGGTCAGCGCCCATTACCTGATCACCGAGGACGGCGCCGTGCTCGCGATGGTCCCCGAGACGCGTCGCGCCTGGCACGCCGGAGTGGCGGCCTGGCGGGGCGCGACGGACATCAATGCCCGCTCGATCGGCATCGAACTGGTCAATCCGGGCCACGCGTTCGGCTACCGGCGATTTCCGGAACCGCAGATGGCGGCCCTGATCAAGCTGGCCCGCGCCATCGTGTCGCGGCATCGGATCGCGGCTCGCGACGTGGTCGGTCATGCCGACGTGGCGCCGCGCCGCAAGCGGGACCCGGGCGAACTGTTCGACTGGCGGCGGCTGGCCGGTGCCGGGATCGGCCGCTGGCCGCGTCCGCCCTGGCCGGAGGCTTCGACCGACGTTGCCGCCGATCTCGCGGCGATCGGCTATGACGTGACCGATGCGCGGGCCGCGCTGATCGCCTTCCAGCGCCGATTCCGCCCGCAACGGGTGGACGGAGTCGCCGATCCCGACACCCGACGCCGTCTCGCCGCCATGCGGCGACTTGCCTGCGGCCGGCCGGCGCCCTAATCTGGACGTGGCGTCAGACGGCCGGATGGCCGCCTCGGATCGATGGTCCGGGGAGGAAAGTCCGGGCTCCACGGAAACACGGTGCCGGGTAACGCCCGGCGGGGGCGACCCCAGGGAAAGTGCCACAGAAAGCAAACCGCCGGCCGGGGCCTCGTGCCCGCCGGCAAGGGTGAAAGGGCGCGGTAAGAGCGCACCGCCCGCCCGGCAACGGGCGGGGCATGGTAAACCCCACCGGGAGCAAGACCGAATAGGGACGGCAAGCCGGACGCGTGCCGGCAGGCGGGTTTTCGCGCCGCCGTCCGGGTGTGTCGCGCGAGGCGTCCGGCGACGGGCGTCCCAGACGAATGGCCATCCATCGCCCCTTGGCGGGCGAGGACAGAACCCGGCTTACAGGCCGTCTGACGCCCCTTTCCGCAAATTGTTCGTGTTCAATAAAACGATTTAACGCACCGCGCATTCACGGTTTCGTGACGGTTGGTGAAGTGAACGTTAATTCCCTTCTCGGCCGTCGCCGAACTAAAGTCCGGGTATCGCGACAACCTCCCAACCGACCGAAGGAATCCCAATCATGAGCCTCAAGACCTCCGTCAAGTCCTCCGCCCTCGTCGCCGCCGCCATGGCGGTCGGGATCTCCGGCGCCATGATCGCCCCGGCCCAGGCGGCCGAGATGGAGAAGTGCTACGGCATCGCCAAGAAGGGTAAGAACGATTGCCAGACCGCCACCAGTTCCTGCGCCGGCACGTCGAGGACCGACAATCAGAAGGATGCCTTCATCGCGGTTCCGAAGGGCACCTGCGACAAGATCGT
>JANQIL010000059.1 GCA_028282245.1 Magnetospira sp. | reverse complement strand
ACCGCCGAGGACGTGGTCGAGTTGCTGCGGGTCGAGCAGTCGCGCGGCAACCTGCGCGGGGCGATCGTCCAACTCGGCGGCCAGCGGCTCGAAATACAGACGGTCGGAGGTGACGTAGTCGGTCGACACGGTTTCCGGATTGCAGTTGACCATGATCGATTCGAGGCCGGCGTCGCGCATCGCGTAGGCGGCGTGGACGCAGCAGTAGTCGAATTCGATGCCCTGTCCGATGCGGTTCGGGCCGCCGCCCAGGATCGCCACCTTGGCGCGGTCGGACGGATCGGATTCGCATTCCGGCAGGGTCATTCCGTCGCCGAGGTAGCAGGAGTACATGTAGGAGGTGCGGCTCGGAAACTCGCCGGCGCAGGTGTCGACCCGCTTATAGACCGGATGCACGTTGAGCGACGCGCGCCGCGAGGCGACCCAGCTTTCGCGCTCGTTTTCCAACTCCGACAGTCGGGCGTCGGAGAAGCCCATGCGCTTGAGGCGCAGCAGCCCCGGGGCATCGCTTGGCAGGCCCTTGTCGCGCACCTCCCGCTCGGCCTCGACGATGTCGCGGATGCGGGCCAGGAACCAGGGGTCGTACTTGCAGGCGGTCTGAATATCGGCCAGCGGCAGCCCGAAGCGGAAGGCCTGGGCGATCACCAGCAAGCGATCGGGACGCGGCGTGGCGAGCGCGGCGCGGATGCTCTCCGGGGTGACGTCGCGGACCTCGTTGAAGCCGGTCAAGCCGGTTTCCATGGACCTGAGGCCCTTCTGCACGGCCTCGGCGAAGCCGCCCCCGATGGCCATCGCCTCGCCGACCGATTTCATGGAAGTGGTCAGCAGCGGATCGGTGCCGGGGAATTTCTCGAAGGTGAACCGGGGAATCTTGGCGACCACGTAATCGATGGTCGGCTCGAACGACGCCGGGGTGACTCCGGTGATGTCGTTGTCCAGTTCGTCCAGGGTATACCCGACCGCCAGCTTGGCGGCGATCCTGGCGATCGGAAACCCGGTCGCCTTGGACGCCAGGGCCGAGGAGCGCGACACGCGCGGGTTCATCTCGATGATCACCATGTGCCCGCTGTCCGGGTTGATGGCGAACTGCACGTTGGAACCGCCGGTGTCCACCCCGATCTCGCGCAGCACCGCGATCGAGGCGTTGCGCATGATCTGATATTCCTTGTCGGTCAGGGTCAGGGCCGGGGCGACGGTGATCGAATCGCCGGTATGGACTCCCATCGGGTCGACGTTCTCGATCGAGCAGACGATGATGCAGTTGTCGTTGCGGTCGCGCACCACCTCCATCTCGAACTCTTTCCAGCCGATGATCGACTCCTCGACCAGGCATTGCTGGGTCGGCGAGGCGGCGAGGCCGTTGGCGACGATCTGCTCGTACTCTTCCTTGTTATAGGCGACGCCGCCGCCGGTGCCGCCCAGGGTATAGGCGGGGCGGATGATCAGCGGCAGGCCGATATCCTCAAGCGCCTGGCGGGCTTCGTTCAGGTCGTGAACAAGGGCGCTGCGCGGCGAGTCCAGGCCGATCCCGCGCATCGCCTCGCGGAACCGTTCGCGGTCCTCGGCCTTGTCGATGGCGTCGGCGTCGGCGCCGATCAGTTCCACGCCGTGGCGCGCCAGGACGCCCGATCGGAACAGCGCGATGGCGGTGTTGAGCGCGGTCTGGCCGCCCATGGTCGGCAGCAGGGCGTCCGGCTGCTCGCGCTCGATGATCCGTTCGACGATTTCCGGCGTAATGGGTTCGACGTAGGTGGCGTCGGCCATCGACGGATCGGTCATGATGGTCGCCGGGTTGGAGTTGACCAGGATCACCCGGTATCCCTCCTCGCGCAGCGCCTTGCAGGCCTGGGCGCCGGAGTAATCGAACTCGCAGGCTTGGCCGATGATGATCGGGCCGGCGCCGATGATGAGGATGGAGCGGAGGTCGTTGCGTCGGGGCATGGCGGATTTCGGACCCTGGAAGAAAGGTGGCCGGCCCTTTTACACCACCCGATCCGGCGTGAACACAGTGGAATTCCCGTGCCGGCCCGGCGGGGACGGTCTCCGTTTCTCGGCTTGCATGGGCCGGGGGCGGACTTTATTAGTTGCCGGACGTTTGTCGCAAGCCTGTAATCCCCGGGGGGGTCCATGCAATCCGTTTTTCTGACGTCCGCCCAGCATCCGCCGCGCGCCCGCGGTGCCGGCGCGGGGGGCTGAGCCATGAAGGGCGTCTATCCGTTTTCCGCCATCGTCGGCCAGGAAGAAATGAAGCTGGCCCTTCTCGTCGCGGCGGTCGATCCGTCGGTCGGCGGCGTGATGGTGTTCGGCGACCGGGGCACCGGCAAGT
Organism: Magnetospira sp.; assembly: GCA_028282245.1. Lineage (GTDB taxonomy): Bacteria > Pseudomonadota > Alphaproteobacteria > Rhodospirillales > Magnetospiraceae > JANQGL01. Next base: position 4,404 of record JANQIL010000059.1, on the reverse strand, counting down.
CGACCGCCGTCCGCGCCCTCGCCGCCCTGTTGCCGCCGATGCGCGCCGTCGTCGGCTGCACCTACGGCTGCGACCCGGCGGCCGACCCCCGCAACTGCGCCACCGGCTGTACCCACCGGCCGGAGTCCGGACAGCCGGAGGAGGAAACCATTCCGGTGCCGGTGGTCGACCTTCCGCTTGGCGCCACCGAGGACCGGGTGGTCGGCGCGCTCGACCTGGAGCGCGCCCTGGCGCAGGGCGAGAAGGCCTTCGAGCCGGGTCTGCTGGCGCAGGCGCACCGTGGCTTTCTTTATATCGACGAGGTCAACCTGCTGGAGGACCATCTGGTCGACCTGCTGCTCGACGTCGCCGCCTCGGGCGAAAACGTGATCGAGCGCGAGGGCCTGAGCGTGCGCCATCCGTCCCGCTTCGTGCTGGTCGGATCCGGCAACCCGGAGGAGGGCGAATTGCGTCCGCAGTTGCTCGACCGCTTCGGGCTGTCGGTGGACGTCCGGACGCCGGGCGATCTGGCGACCCGGGTCCAGGTGGTGCGGCGGCGCGACGCCTTCGAGAAGGACCCCGACGCCTTCCTCGCCGAATGGGCGGCGGCCGACCAGGCGGAGCGCGAGCGGATCGTGGCCGCCAAGCAGCGCCTCGGCGCCATCGACGTGCCGGACGGCGCGGTGGAGAAGGCGGCCGAACTCTGCATGGCTCTCGGTACCGACGGCCTGCGCGGCGAATTGACCCTGATCCGCGCGGCGCGCGCGGTGGCCGCTCTCGACGGCCTGGAGACGGTTGGCATCGAGCAGCTCCGGCTGGTCGCTCCGCCGGCCCTCAGGCACCGCCTGCGGCGTGATCCGCTCGACGAGTCCGGGTCCACGGCGCGGGTCGCGCGGGCCGTGGAGACGGTGTTCGGGCCATGACCGCCGACGCCGTCTTCGGTCCCCTGTCGTGGGAGGAGGCGGCGACGGCCGCGGCCCTGGTCGCGATCGACCCGGCCGGCCTGGGCGGAGTGGCGGTCAAGGCGCTGCCCGGCCCGGTGCGCGAGCGCTGGACGACCCTGCTGCGCGATCTGCTGCCCGAGGACGCGCCGGTCCGCAAGGTTCCCCTGCACATCGCCGACGATCGCCTGTTGGGCGGGCTCGACCTGCCGGCGACCCTGAGATCGGGCCACCCGGTGGCCCAACGCGGAGTGCTGGCCGAAACCGACGGCGGCGTGGTGCTGCTGCCGATGGCCGAGCGGGTGGAGACCGGCACCGCCGCCAAGCTGGCCGCCGTGCTTGACGTCGGCGAGGTGCGGGCCGAGCGCGAGGGCCTGGCGTTGCGGTCCCCGGCCCGGGTCGGGGTGGTGGCGTTCGACGAGAGCGTCGGCGAGGATGAGCCGCCGGCCCACGGCCTGCTCGACCGCCTGGCCTTGCAGATCGATCTGCACGACCTCGGAGTCCGCGACTGCAAGGGCCGCGAGGCGACCCCGGCCCAGGCGGCCGAGGCGCGCGCCCGACTGGCCTCGGTCACCGTCGACGAGTCGCTGATCGAGGGTCTGTGCGGGACGGCGGCGGCGTTCGGCGTCGCCTCGTTGCGCATTCCCCTGCATGCCCTCAACGCGGCGCGCGCCGCCGCCGCCCTGGCCGGGCGCGACGCGGTCGACGACGACGACGCCCTGATCGCGGTGCGGCTGGTGATCGGGCCGCGCGCGACGATGCTGCCGCCGCCGCCCGAGGAGGACGAGCCGGAGGAGGACACGCCGCCCGACGAGCCGCCGCCGCCCGAGGACAACCAGGATCAGCAGGACGACGACGACGAGGATCAGGAACCGCCGTCGCTGGAAGACCTCCTGGTCGCCGCCGCCCAGGCGGCCATTCCGCCGGGCCTGCTGGCCAAGCTGCGCGACGGCGGCGTTCTGCGCTCGCGCGGCGCCCAGGCCGGTCGCGCCGGGGCCCTGCACGTGGGCAAGGCACGCGGCCGCCCGGCCGGCACCCGTCCCGGCGCGCCGGGACCGGGGGCGCGCCTGAACGTGATCGAGACCCTGCGCACCGCGGCGCCCTGGCAGCCGTTGCGCCGCCGCGAGGTCGAACGGCGCGGCCCGTCGGCCAGGACGCCACGCGTCCTGGTGCGGCAGGAGGATTTCCGGGTGGTGCGGACCAAGCAGCGGACCACCACCACCACCATTTTCGCGGTCGACGCTTCCGGGTCGGCCGCCCTGCACCGGCTGGCCGAGGCCAAGGGAGCGGTGGAACTGCTGCTTGCCGACTGTTACGTGCGCCGCGACCGGGTTGCCCTGGTCGCCTTCCGGGGCCACGCGGCGGATCTGCTGTTGCCGCCGACCCGCTCCCTGGTGCGCGCCAAGCGGTCCCTGGCCCGCCTGCCGGGCGGCGGTGGCACGCCGATGGCGCACGGCATCGAGATGGCGCTGGACCTCTGCGATTCGGTTGCCCGGCGCGGCGAGACGCCGATGATCGTGATACTCACCGACGGTCGCGCCAACGTGGCGCGGGACGGCACCGGCGGCCGCGCGCGGGCCCACGAGGACGCCCTGACGGCGGCCCGCCAGGTGCGGATCGCGGCGGTCGGCGCCCTGATGCTGGACACCGCGCCGCGTCCCGATCGCCGGGCCCGGGAGATCGCCGCCGCCATGGAGGCCCGCTATCTGCCGTTGCCCCATTGCGACGCGCAATCCATATCAGAAGCGATCAAGGTCGCCACCCCCTGACCGGACGGCCGAGCGGAGGAGCCCCGATGTTCTTCACCGACCACAGCATGCGATGGGACCGCGATAGCGCCGACTGGCCGAACCGGGACGCCAGCCAGTTCGTGGCCGCCGGCGGCCTGACTTGGCACGTGCAGGTCATGGGCGAGGGACCGGCGTTGCTGCTGCTGCACGGCACCGCCGCCTCGACCCACTCCTGGGGGGGGCTGATGCCGTTGCTGTCGCGGCATTTCAAGGTGGTGGCGCCCGACCTTCCGGGGCACGGGTTCACCGACTCGTTGCCGGTGCACCGGCTGTCCCTGCCCGGCATGTCGAAGGCCCTGCGCAGCCTGCTCAACGTGCTCGACATGGCGCCGAAGGTCGCGGTCGGCCATTCGGCCGGCGCCGCCGTCATCACCCGCATGACCCTGGACGGCCAGCTTTCGCCGCGCCTGCTGGTCAGCGTCAACGGCGCCTTCCTGCCGTTTGGTGGAATCGCCGGCCAACTGTTTCCGCCAATCGCCAAGCTGCTGTTCTGCAATCCCTTCGTGCCCCATGTCTTCGCCTGGAGCGTGGGCGACGGGCGGCGGGTCGAACGGATGATCCGCGAGACCGGATCGGACGCCGACAACGCCGGCACCGGATTCTACGCCCGGCTGTGGCGCGATCCGAAGCACGTGGCCGGGGCGCTCGGGATGATGGCCAACTGGGACCTGGAGCCGCTGGTTCGCGACCTGCCGAACCTCGGCGTGCCAATTGAGCTGGTGGTCGGCGAGAAGGACGGCACGGTGACCCCATCGGTGGCCGACTACGTGGCCGACGCGGCGCCCCGGGCCGTCATCCGCAAGGTCCCCGACTGCGGCCATCTTGTGCACGAGGAGAAGCCGGACCTGATCGCGGGGCTTGTCCTGGACGCCGCGCGCGCCGAGGGTTTGATCGAGGCGGCGTGACGGCCGGGCGCTGGGCGCGCGATCCGGGGCGTCAGCAGATCAGCCCGATGGCCGAGACGTCGTCGCGCCGGGATTCGGCGCCCTGGTACGTGACGAGCGCCTCGCGAAGCCTGCTCCTCTGCCGCTCGCCGGTGTGTCCGCGCATCTCCTGGAGCAGCGCCGCGAGCCGCCTCTTGCCGAAGCCGCGCCGCCGTTCCCCGCCCACCTGATCGATGATGCCGTCGGAAATCATGTACAGGGCCATGCCCTCGGACATCGGGATGGTCCGGGTGTCGTACGCCTGATCGATCGGGATCGCCCGGTATCCGATTCCCTTTTTCGTTCCACGCACCACGTCCACCCCGTCGGCGGTGCCGACGAACAGGTCGAAGCGCGCGCCGACGAACTCCAGATCGCGGCTGCCCTTGGCCACGAAGCAGGCGCCCAGTTCCAGGCCGTCATCCGACTCTCCCGACGGCAGGTGCTGGCCCAGCGTGGTTTGAACGTACTGGTGGATGCGCTGGACAAGTCCCGCCAGATCCCCGTGCTCCACATCCAGCTTGGCGCGTTCCAGGGCGCCCGTCGCCAGCAGCGTGACGAAGGCCCCGGGGACCCCGTGCCCGGTGCAGTCGGCGAGAATGATCAGAATGCCGTCGCCCCAGGATTCGCACCAGTAGATATCGCCGCCGACCACGTCGCGGGGTTCCCAGAGCACGAAATGGTCCGAGAAACGCTGGTCGAGAAGGGCCGTGTCGGAAAGAACCGATCGCTGGATTCGGCTTGCATACTTGATGGAATCGGAAATCACGT
>JANQIL010000042.1 GCA_028282245.1 Magnetospira sp. | reverse complement strand
GGTCCCATCGTGTTCATCGGCAACGCCATCGACGGCAAGACCTTCAAGCAGCTCCGCCCCCTGCGCCGGGACATGCAGATGGTGTTCCAGGACCCGTTCGGCTCGTTGAGCCCCCGGCTGTCGGTGTTCGAGATCGTCGAGGAGGGGCTGAAGGTGCACCGGCTCGGCGGGTCCTACGCCGAGCGGCGGGATCTGGTCGCGGCGGTGCTCGACGAGGTGGACCTGGACCCGGGGACCATGGACCGCTACCCGCACGAGTTCTCCGGCGGCCAGCGCCAGCGAATCTCCATCGCCCGCGCCCTGGTGCTGAAACCGTCGTTCATCGTTCTGGACGAACCCACATCGGCCCTCGACATGTCGGTGCAGGCGCAGGTGGTCGAACTGCTGCGCCGGTTGCAGCGGGAGCACGAACTCACCTACCTGTTCATCTCCCACGATCTCAAGGTGGTGCGCGCCCTGGCCCACGAGGTCCTGGTCATGCGCCGCGGCCGGGTGGTGGAACAGGGCCCGGCCGAGGAGATCTTCGCGTCGCCCCGTGACCCCTACACCAAGGCGCTCATGGCCGCCGCCTTCGAGATGAAGGCGGACGAGACCGGGGTGGTGGGGATGTAAGATCGGTGACGCCTTAGGGTCTGTTGACAATTACCGTGTTGCAATGATGGCTGCGACGAGGTTCCAATTGGCGGCGTAGCTTGTGTCGGTTTTTTCGTATCGCGTTGCGATTCCTCTGTATTCCTTGATCTTAGCGAAGAAATTCTCGACCAGATGGCGCCACCGGTACATTGCTTTGTCCCAGGGGAAGGGGTTTGCCGGGTCGGCCTTGGAGGGAATGACGGCCGAGGCGCCCCGTTCGTCCAATCCGGCACGGATCCAATTGTTGTCGAAGGCCTTGTCGGCAAGTAGAGCGTCGAAAGAGAGGTCTTAGATCAGCGGTGCAACGGCGATACTGTCGTGACGCTGTCACGGCAACAGGAGAAAGTGCACCAGATTGCCCAAGGCATCGACCAGCGCCACGATCTTGGTGGTCAACCCGCCCCTTGATCTGCCGATCGCCTGATTGTGAGTCCCCCGTTAGCCTGAATTTCTCACCATCGTGTTTTTTTTTGGCCGTTCTGACGTTGGTCGGCTTTACGTGTTCGGTCGAGGACGCGGCGCGCGAGAGCGGACAGCCCGCCCGGCGCTTCGCTGACCGGCGCAACGCCTCAGGCGTATTCTCGATCGTCCCCATGTAGGTCACCGCTTCGCGCGGATCCCCCGGCGCCACGCCCACCGGGACCGTCCGCTTCGAAACATCAAGACCCACAAACGTGATACAGTCGTCCATGTCCGCCTCCCATGTATGAGGATAGGCTCCAATGCAGAGCAACCCTCGATCCTACAGGGCGAGGCGGACTCCCCTGAAAACCGGTGACGCCTCTTCGGACATAAGGTCTAAGGCCCTGTGGTCGTTCTTTTGTGAGAAAATATGCCTACGGCAAGGTTAAAGACGTCAGTGCACTCACTTTTAATGTCTTTTTGGCGCGCAAATTACAAGTTAATCACGTTAAAGGCGCCTTATCGAAGCAGGTAAACCCCCAACTTCTGTCTCCAATTCTAGATTTTAGTCATTCTCATTTTAATCTGCGCTGTGGGTTTTCGGGTGCCTTACCGATTTTGTATACCACCAAAAGCATGATTCCAACTTAAGATGTATTCTATACCGTCAGAATTATGATACAGTTTACCCTGGAAAATAGTTATCAAATAAGTATTCAATAACAGGGGCTTTACGACAGCGTGGGGAAGGCTTGAAACAATCGACTGCAACCATGCGATACACCTATTAAGGTGAATCCGATAGAATGATCTATCATTAGTTGGGAAGCTTGCGCCCATATGGGCGACAGGGGGTGCTGTGAGAACTTCTGGTACGGCAAATCTCCCAGGAACCCAAAGTAGATCTTTGGGACATCAGTCCACAATTGAGGCATCAGGAAACGAAACCGTTTCCCTACCTGAAGGATTTGACCTCCTCCACGCCCAGTTCGCGCGCCAAGCAGGGAATCTGGTCCTGACCGATCCCGAGGGCACCGTCGTCATCGTTCAAGGGTATTTTACCCACGTCGTCCCGCAGACCCTGCTGCTTCCCGGAGGCAGTCAGATTTCCGGCGACTTGGTGACTGCGTTGGCCAGGTCAATTGACACCGCGCAATTGGCGCAGGCGACAGAGACCGTCTTAGACAGCCCGATCGGCCGCGTCGAGACGGTTGAGGGGACCGTAGAGATCATTCGTGCCGACGGCACGCGGCTCGCCTTGCAACCGGGCACGGCGGTCTACGAAGGCGACGAGGTGCGGACCGGCGATGACGCGGTGGTCGGGATCATCCTCGTCGACGAGACCACCTTCTCGCTGGGCGAAAAAGGCCGAATGGTCCTCGACGAGATGGTCTACGACCCCAACTCCGGCGACGGCTCGCTGGTCATGGGTGTTCTGTACGGGACCATGACCTTCGTCAGCGGCGCCATCGCCAAGGTCCAGCAGGACGGTTTCACCATCAACACGCCGGTTCTGATGATCGGCATCCGCGGAACCGCGGGGGTTGTCTCGCACAAGGAAGCCAACGGCGTCGAGCAGACGACCGTCGCCCTGCTGGGCGAGAAGGACGACTATGTCGGCGAGTACGTGGTGTTCAACCGGGGCACCGGCGAAACGCTTACCCTCAATCAGGCGAACCAGAGCATCACCGCGACCCTGACGCGCACCGGCGAGATCGAGTTCCTCAGCAATCAGGACATCGGCCGATTGGCCGGCAATTCGCTCACCGGGCTGCCGCGGGCTTCCGACCATTTCGACGTGGACATGCTCGACGCGGCGATGGAGGGGGCGGAACAGGCTGTTCTTGAGGGATTTCTGGAGGAAGGGACCGCCGGCGTAGAAGAGGAACAGCCAGACGGCGAGTGGGTCGCCACCCAGGCCGAAGCCCAGGCCAAGTCGATCCTGGACAGCCTGGCGAGCGAATACAGCCAGAGCGTCGCGCTGTTCGAGTCGCTGAGCTCGCTCAGCCTGCAGCAACTTAGCTTGATCCAGTCCGGGCTTGATGACCGCCTGTTCACGGCCGCCGGTATCATCGAAACCGGAACCACGGTCGATCCCACGGACGGCATCGCCTCCAGTTTGCTGGGGATCGTCAACCTGGCCTCGGGCGCTGCGACGATCGCCGGAAATGCCGAAGATGCCGCAGTGGCGAAGGTCACCGACCTGGCGGTCACGGTCAATATCCAGGGTACCTCCGGCACCTATGGGCTGACCACGTCGGAAGCCAGCCAACTGGGCGAAGTCGTGACCGGCCCGCTGCAGGCGCTGGGGGCGTCGAGCGCGGTGTCCGCCACCTCGACCAACCTGGCGAATACGGCCCTGGCCCTGTTGGGGTCACTCGGCGACGGCGATCTTCCCGACGCCGATGTCCTGGCCGAACTGGCCGCGGCGGCCCAGGCCGCCGTCAACGCCGCCGCCGCCATGGCGCAGATCGTCCAGGCGGCTATCAATGCCGCGGATCAGGTGCTGGAAGCCGCATTGCAGGCCGCCCAGGATGCCGAGTCCGGCAGCAAGGGAGCGTCGGCCTTGGCCCAGGCCGCCGAGACCTACGAGAGCTACATGGCGGGGCAGCTGTCGGACGTCTCCCTCGAGGACCTGCCCAATCTCGTCGATGCCATCAACTCGGGCCTGACCAATGCCGCGGCGATGATCGGACCGAACGTGTCCGCCGATCTGCTGCAGACCCTGCAGTACGCGGCCGACGCGGCCGCGGCGGCCGACCTGTCGGCGCAGCGGGCGTTCGAAACCATCGCCGCCACGGATTCCAACGAGGTGCTGTCCAAGGCCCAGGCGGCCCTGGCGGCGGCGGGCGACGCGGAATCCGCCCTGACCGCGGCGTCGGAAACCGTCGCCGCCCTGCTGGAGGCGCGCGGCGACAGCCTTCCGCCCAATGTCATCGACGAACTCCAGGAAGCCATCGTCGCCGCCAACAGCGCCCGGACCGAGGCCCTGCAGGCGACCCAGGGGATTGCCCTGGCGACCGACTCCCTGCAGGCGCGCACGGATTTCCTGGACGGGGTTTCCCTGGAGGCGCTGAACTCCGCGCGCGAGGCGGCCGGCGCGGCCCGGGCGGAAATGGAATCTGCGATCGCGGCATCCAGGGCCGCGGCGGACGCCGTCATGAACCAAGCCGCGTCCGTGCGCACGTTCCTGATCGACTTGCGCACAGCGGAATCCCGACTCGCGGCTTACGAACAGGGTGTGGAAAATATCCGTCAGGCAGCCGGCGACTACACGAACGTTTCCGCCGAGGAAGCCCGGTATGCCGCCGCCCTCGAAGCAGCCCAGGATGCCCGCCAGGCGTTCCGGACCGATCCGCGAAGCGTCGACAAGGCGGCCGAGTCCCTGATCGCCGACCGGGCGCTGGTAAATGCCGAGGCGGTTCTCGGTCATGCCCGGGAGTTGAAGGCGTTCTGGGACGACGCGTCGACGGCCATGACCGGGCAGCGGGATCTGGCCCAGGCTGCGGTCGAGGGAGCACGCCATGAATTGGAAGCGGCCGAGGCGCTGCTGGCCGAGCTGCAGTCCGAGGCGCGCGACCTGTTCCTCGCCGCGCAGGACAAGACCGATGCCTACGCCACCGAACAGGTGGCCTTCGCCGAGGCGGAAACCTACTACTTCATCGGCCGGGAATCCGCCCTGACCTATGCGGAACAGGGGCTGGACGTGGCCGCGCGGAATGTCGCCACGGCGGCAGCGGCGGCCGTGGACGCCGCGGCGGCGGCAAGCCAGGCGTCGGATACCGCGGCGGCGATGGTCGGGTCGCTGGAAACCGCAGACGGCGACTCGCTTCAGGCGGCGCTGGTGGCGGCGGA
>JANQIL010000039.1 GCA_028282245.1 Magnetospira sp. | reverse complement strand
CGCGGCGGACGGCTGGAACTGCTGCTGCCTTACGCCACTCTCGAACCGGTGCGCGAGCTTCTGCTGCAAATGTTCCTGGGCGAGAAGTTCGGCCGCGATTCGATCTGGGAAACCCACCTGGCCGAGGAATTGTGGATGACCGACCTCGATCTGAACGCCGTGCTGGATACCCAGACCATGCGCCTGTCCGAGGTGTTCGATCTCAAGATCGGGTCGCGCATCATGCTCAGCGCCACGCCGGATTCCGATGTGGCTCTTCTGTGCGGCGACATTCCGCTGTATCGTGGCAACATGGGTCGCAAGGGAGATCGCATCGCGATCAAGATCCAGGGCCGGTTGCGAAAGGAGAAGGGCTGACCGTGCCGCTATCGTTGCTGATCGATATCCTGGTGGCGGGTTTGCTGGTGGCGACCATCGGATACGCCATCTCGCTCAATCGGAGGCTGTCCTTGCTGCGCCAGGACCGCGACGAGTTGGAGCGCCTGGCGGCCGAGTTCGCGGGCGCCACCGCGCGCGCCGACGAGGGGGTCCGGCAACTGCGACGGACGGCCGACGATCTGGGAAACCGGATGGACGAGCGGATTCAGAAGGCGGAGGGCCTGCGCGACGACTTGGTGTTCCTGATCGAGCGCGGCGACACCGTGGCCGACCGTCTGGAGTCCACCGTCCGCGCCGCCCGCAAGGATTTACCGGCCGGCGACGTGGCGGATGACCGGGCGGCCGATCCGGTCCGCTCGGAGGCCGAGTTGGAACTTCTGAAGGCCCTTCAATCGGTGAAGTAGGAGTTCGGGTCAGTTTGGTTAAGCCAAGTCAGAAACGCCTCTTTCCCCGTCCGCGCCTGTTGCCGCTGACCATCTTCGCGGCCGGGCTGATGCTGACCCTGCGGGTTGGCGATATCGTTCAGGGGGTGTCCGGCCTTGATCACGCGGTGGTGACGGTCAGCGGCGCCGAGGCGCAGGAGCAGCCGACCGCCGCTCCGGATCCCGCGATGCCGGACGAGACCGCGCGGGCGATGGGCGAGGAACCCTTGGCGCCGGATGCCGCCGTCACCGACGCGGCTTCCGAGGCGGCGCAGGAAATCCGCCGCCGCCGTCCGTCGCTGGCCGACGATCCCACCCTGTTCACCCAATCGGAGATCGATCTCCTCCAGCGGCTTGCCGAGCGTCGCGAGCAGTTGGAGAACCAGGAGCGCGAATTGGACCAGCGCGAGGCGATGCTGAAGGCCGCCGAAACCAAGATCGACGCCAAGGTTCGGCAGTTGGAGAATCTGAAATCGACCATCGAGGGACTGATTCAGAAATACGACGAACAGCAGGACCAGAAACTGCTCAGTCTGGTCAAGATTTACGAGAACATGAAACCAAAGGATGCCGCCAATATTTTCGAGGAATTGGACCTCGATACTCTTCTTCTGGTTGCGGATCGCATGAAGGAGCGTCGGCTGGCGCCGATCATGGCCAAGATGACGCCCACTAAAGCACGAGAAGTCACCGAGGAACTCTATAGACTGCGCCAATTACCGAAGCAAGGCGAGGGCTTGGGCGGCTAGTCGCGGTGGAGCAAACGAAAAAAAGGTTGCAGGACAACCCCCTGGGGTACTATGTAGAAGTGCCGTATACGGAATTCGGTTCGGTGGAAGCGACAAAGGTTCCGATGGGCTTCAAGATGGAGTGATTGATGGCTGTCGATAAAAACATGAATGTCTTGATTGTCGACGACTACAAGACAATGCTGCGTATTATCCGAAATCTGCTCCGGCAACTTGGGTTCAATAACATCGACGAAGCCACGGATGGCTCGATGGCGTTGCAGAAACTGCGTCAAAACAACACGTACGGGCTGATCGTGTCGGACTGGAACATGGAGCCGATGACCGGTTTGCAATTGCTTCGCGAAGTTCGGGCCGACGCCAAGCTGAAGCACATTCCGTTCATCATGGTGACGGCCGAGAGCAAGTCGGAGAACGTCCTGGCCGCCAAGCAGGCCGGGGTTTCAAACTACATCGTCAAGCCTTTCAACGCGGAAACCCTGAAAGGCAAGATGGTCAGCGTGCTGGGCGATTTCTGAGCGATCGCCCTTGACGCGCGGCGCGGGCGCCGGTCGCGGCATCGGCCCGGGGCCGCGCACCATGGAGGGCGGGATCGTGACTGGGTTGAGCGACGACGAGGTGACCCGGATACGAACGGCCGAGCCCGCCGGTTCCGGCACCGTTCCCCTGTTCCTGTCGCTGTTTCTGCTGGTCCTCGCGTTCTTCATCATTCTGGTCAGTATCTCGACGATCGAGGACGTGCGCTCGAAGGCGGTGATGAAGAGCCTGACCTCCACCTTCGCCGACATCCTGCCACCCAGCACCGACCTGACCAAGCTGATGAGCAAGACCGGCGAGGTGATCGGCGCCGAGGAGTTCCAGGGCGAGATCGCGGGATTGTTCACGACCCATGTCCGGGCCGTTAAGGTCGAGGTGGTGCAGCCGGGGCGCGCGATGCGCCTGACCATCCCCGCCGACGCCCTGTTCTTCCCCGACGGCGAGCAAATCCGCCCCGGGCGGCGGGATCTGCTCGACCGTCTGGTGTCCTCGCTCAGCGGCCGTCCGGAGGCGTTGCGATTCGACATGCAGGCGTTGTTCGGCGACCGCTACGTGGACGGCACCGCGATGCCGATCGGCGAAACCCTGCCGATGCGGCGGGCCGGCGCCCTGGCGCGTGCCTTGCTCGGCCGTGGGGTGCCCTCGGATGGCCTCAGCGTCGGATTGCAGCCCGGCGACCCGGACGAACTGGTCATGTGGTTTCACGTGCGGGCACGCGGCGAGGCGCAGGTGCGGTTCGATGCCGGACAGGTGGTGCGCGGCGCCGCCGACGCGCCGTCCGATCCGCCGGAGGCGCGGCCGTGACGGAGCCGCCACGGTTTCCAGGCCCCGCCGAGCGGCCGCCACCCTCGGTATCGCGGGCCTGGCTGATCACCTTCACCGATCTGGTGTCGTTGATGCTGACGTTCTTCGTGCTGCTGTTTTCCATGTCGAGCGTGCAGGTGGATCGCTGGAAGGAGATGATCGACACTCTTAGCCAAAGCCTCAATCCGAACCGCGAGGCTCCCCGGGTCGATCCGACGTCGCGGTTCAACATCCGCATGGTGCTGCGCGAACGGGCGATCGATCTCGACTATCTGAGCGCGGTTCTGGAGGACCGGATGGCCGGCGATCCGGTGCTGGGGCGCGGCCATCTGCTGCGGCTGTCCGACCGCATGGTGGTCTCGCTGCCCGGAGATCTTCTGTTCGACCCCAACAGCGCCCTGCTGTCGCGGCGCGCCGGCGAGGCCCTGTTCCGACTCGGCGGGGTGCTGCGCAACATCAACAATCAGGTCATCGTTCAGGGCCATACCGACCCGGTGCCGCCGTCGGCGGGGGCCTATCGCAGCAACTGGGAATTGTCGGTCGGGCGCGCGGTGTCGGTGGCCAACGCGTTGCGCCGCGCCGGTTATCCGGAACACATCGCGGCGGTCGGGTTCGCGTCCACCCAGTATGCGCTGCTGCCGTCGGGCGAGGAGTCATGGCGGCGCGCCCTCGCGCGCCGGGTCGACATCGTGATCATGCCCAACGTGGGCCTCGACTGATGACGCGCGTCGTCGCCCGGCGACTGGGGTTGGCCGTCTGTCTGCTGGCGGCCGGATTGTTGGCGGGAACCGCATTGGCCCAGGAGGCCGCCCTGAAATCCGCCCAGCACGACGGATACGGGCGCCTGGTGGTGATCTCGGAGGTGCCGATTCCCTACGAGGCGGCAATCGAGGATGGACGCCTCGTGGTCTCCTATGGGCGGCCGGTGCGGGTCGATTACGGAGTCGCGCGCCGGGCGCTGCGGCGCTACATCGCCCGGGTGGAGCCGGCGGAGGACGGCCAATCGGTGCGCTTCGACCTGATCGGCGAACCGACCCTGCGCAGCTTCTACCTCGGAAGCTCCATCGTCATCGACCTTCTCGATGCGCGAGATGGCGCGCCGCCGCCGTTGCCGCGCATCGGGGTGCGGGCCGGCGAGCACCCGAGGTTCAGCCGCGTGGTGTTCGATTGGCCGGCCCGGGTCGATTATCGGGTATCGCGCGACGGCGATCGGGTGGCCGTCGCCTTCGCGCGACCGGCGCGGCTTGACGCCGGCAACGTCGGGCGTTATCCGCCGCGTTATCTGCGGGGCATCGACGTTGCCACCGACGACGACGGGGCCCGGGCCGTGCTGACCGTCGGTTCCGGGGTTGGCGTCAAGGATTTCCGGGTCGGCTCCAAGGTGGTGCTCGACCTCGTCCCCGGCGCCGTACCGGTGGCGCCGGTCGAGCCACCGGCGGGGGCGGGCGCCGACTCGCCGCCGGAGTCCCCCGCGCCGGAGTCTGAATCGCAACCACAAGATCCGCCGCCGACCGCGCGGGCCGACGAGGCCGTGGCCGAACCTGGACCGGAATCCCAAGGCTTGCCGCCACCGAAAGCCCCAACCGGCGAGGTCGCGACCATGCCGGACTCCGAACCGGAACCGGGACCGGGGCCGGCGCCGACGCCGACGGCGTCGACCGAACCCGCCACCGAGCCTCCGCCGGCGTCGGCCGGGGCGGCCCCCGTCGAGCGCTCGCCCGATACGGCGACAATGGCCGAGGCGCCATCCGCCGGCGTGGCACCCGGGAGCGCGGCGCGCGACGACTCGATGCCGACCTCGCTGCTGCCCGACGTGCCGGCGGCAACGGAGGCGGAGACGGAACCGCGCGCTCCGGCCGCCGACCAGGCGCCACCCGGCTCGATGGCGGCCGATGTCGCGGCGACGGCGGAGGTGGCTGACGGCGAGGCCAGCCTGCGGTTCGATTGGAGCGAGCCGGTCGCGGCGGCGGTGTTCCGGCGCGCCGGGATGCTGTGGATTGCCTTCGACCGGCCGTTTGACGTCGATGTGCCGCTGTTGGTGGAGCAGGGACGCGGACTGATTCGGGACGTCGAGCCGATCGCTCACGAAAACGGAACGATGTTGCGCGTGACCACGGCGGCCGGGGTCAATCCATCGTTGCGCCGCGATAGCCTGGCATGGATCCTCGATCTCAAGGTGCAGCCGTTGGCGCCCACGCAGGAGGTCGGGATCAGCCCGGAACCCAATGCGCCGAGCGGGGCGCGGCTGTTCCTGCCGGTGCCGGAAGCCGGACTGGCGATGCCGGTTCTCGACCCGGCGGTGGGCGACAATATCGTCGTGGTGCCGGTGATCCCGCTCGGATACGGAGTGGCGCGGCGGCTCGACTATCCGCAGTTCGCGGTCCTGCCGAGCGCCCAGGGGGTGGTCGTCAAGCCGCTGATCGACGATTTGCGGGTGCGTCCCCTGCGCCAGGGGGTGGAGCTGACGGCACCGGGCAGCCTGCGCCTTTCAACCGTCTCCGAAAAACTCAAGGCGGCGCTCGAACTGGAGTCCGGAAAGCCGCTTTCGAGGCTGTTCGATTTCAGCCCGTGGCGGCATGCCGACGGAAAGTTCAACCAGTTTCAGAGCCAACTCGCCAACGCGGCGGCGGCCACCCGGGCCACCGGACCGCGCCAGAAGGCCCGTGGACGGCTGGCCGAGTTCTATCTGTCGCAGACCATGGCCGCCGAGGCGCTTGGCGTGATTCGCGTGATGCTGGACAGCGAACCGGAGAAGATCGACGATCCACGGGTCAAGCTGTTGCGCGGCGGCGCCAATCTCTTGATGGCGCGCCTCGACGCGGCGGCCACCGACCTGGACGACCCGGCCCTGAACGACAATGACGAGGCGATGTTCTGGCGCGGCCTGCTGCATGCCGCGCAGCGGCGCGGCGACCCGACGGTGATCGATTTGCAACGGCGTGGCGCGATTCTGCGCCCCTATCCCAAGCCGCTCAAGATGCGGCTCGGGCTGCTGGCCGCCGAGGGCGGCCTGCTGACCGGCGGCGTCGGGCACACCGAACGATTCTTGAACCTGCTCAAGGCCGACGAGCCCGATCCGGGGCAGCAGGCACGGATCGATTTTCTGGATGGCCGGGCGTTCGAAATGGCCGGTCAGTTCGACGATGCGCTGACCAAATTCGAGGCGGCGATGAGCGGCCCGCACCGCCCCAGCCGCGCCTGGGCGGCCCTGGCGCGGGCCGACCTGCTGTTCAAGCTGGAGCGGATGACGGCTCCGGAAGCCATCGAGGCGCTCGAGAAGCTGCGTTTTGCGTGGCGTGGCGACGATTTCGAGTTCCGATTGTTGCGCCGCCTGGGGCAGCTCTACATGGCGATCAACGACTATCGCGACGGCCTGCGCACCCTGCGCCAACTGGCCACCAATTTCCGGGACAATCCGGACACCAATCAGGTAACCGAGGACATGGCCGAGGTGTTCGAGTCGCTGTACCTGGACGGCAGGGCCGACGAGTTGGCGCCGGTGACCGCCATCGCGCTTTACGACGAATTCAAGGAACTGACGCCGCCCGGCGACAAGGGCGACGAGATGATCCGGCGGCTGGCCGATCGGCTGGCGTCGGTCGACTTGCTGGAGCGCGCGGCCGAACTGCTCGAAAACCAGGTCAAGTTCCGGCTGTCCGGGGAGCAGAAGGCGCGCGTGGCGGCGCGCCTGGGTTTGGTCCATCTGCTGGCCAAGCAGCCGGAACGCGCCCTGGCGACGCTGGAGGACAGCGCGATGCCCCGACTGCCCGAGGATTTGGCGCGGCAACGGACCCATCTGACGGCGCGCGCCCTGTCCGACCTCGGGCGCACCGAGGAGGCCCTTGATCTGTTGCGCGACGATCGAAGCCAGGATGCCGCCAAGCTGCGGGCCGACATCCATTGGGAGAACCAGAACTGGACCGATGCCGCCCAGGCGATCCGCGAGGTGCTGTCCAGTCACGGGGTTACCGGGCGCGACAGCCTGGAGGAAAACGATGCGCGCAACGTGCTGAATCTTGCCGTGGCCCTGAACCTCGGCAACAACGCCCGGGCGCTGGAACGGATGCGGGCCAGGTTCACGCCGGCCATGGACCAGACGCCCTTCAAGGATGCCTACCGTCTGATCACGGCGCCCGATCAACAGGGGTTGGTCGATTACCGGAGCGTTGCCGACGAGGTGACGGTCGGCCAGCGGTTCCAGGCGTTCATGGCATCGTACCGGGAGCGCCTGCGC
This sequence comes from Magnetospira sp., assembly GCA_028282245.1. Taxonomy (GTDB): domain Bacteria; phylum Pseudomonadota; class Alphaproteobacteria; order Rhodospirillales; family Magnetospiraceae; genus JANQGL01. The sequence continues at coordinate 6,911 of JANQIL010000039.1, read as the reverse complement.
CAGAACGGTCTGAGTGAAATCAACTAATGATCCGGCTTAACTCAATTGTTTCGCGGTCTGTAATTTTTTTGTCATAACGATCGAATTTAACTTGCCTTCGCCGTTGGAACGCCTTAGAACACGCGCCTTCACCCGCCTGGGTCATCTGCTGGTTTGGAGGGGAAAGGCATGTCTTATGACACCCTTACCGAATTGGGGATGAACTCGGAGACCGCACCGAGGGATCGCCAAGACGACATCATCGAAAACCGTTCCTACGGCGCTTTCGAGAACCACAAGGACTATTTCATCGAGCGCGACGGCGAGGTGTTTGCCGGCATGCACCTCCTTGTCGACATGTGGGGGGCGAGGCACCTGAACGATCTTCGGATCACGGAGCGGGCGTTGCGCGCCGCCGCCGAAGCGTCGAGGGCGACGGTCCTGCATTGCCATCTGCACCATTTCACGCCCAACGGCGGCATTTCCGGGGTGCTGGTGCTGGCCGAATCGCATATCAGCATCCATACTTGGCCAGAGCGTGATTTCGCGGCCATCGATGTGTTCATGTGCGGCGATTGTGACCCCTATCAAGGGGTTCCGCTCCTCAAGGCGGCCTTCGAGCCGAGGGAAATGGTGCTGAGCGAACAGCGGCGAGGTCGCGTGAGTGACTGAATTCCGCGAGAATTTGCACGAGGGCTATGCCCAGTCGTTCGGGGTGGTGGAGGTTCTGTTCGAGGAGACCAACGGCCTTCAGCACCTGATGATCTTCGAATCACCCCTGCACGGCCGGGTGCTCGCCCTCGACGGCGTGGTGCAGGTCACCGAGCGGGACAATTTCTTCTACCACGAGATGATGGCCCATGTGCCGATCCTGGCCCATGGGGCGGTCACCGACGCGCTGATCATCGGCGGCGGCGACGGCGGCACTCTGCGCGAGGTTCTGCGCCATTCCGGCGTCTGTGCGACCATGGTCGAGATCGACCGCCGGGTGGTCGACCTGTGCACCGAATACATGCCGTCGGTCGGCGGCGGCGCGTTCGACGACCCGCGGGCCGATCTGGTGATCGCCGACGGGTTGCGCTACGTGGCCGAGACCGATCGCCGGTTCGATGTCATCCTTGTCGATTCGACCGACCCGATCGGCCCCGGCGAGGTTCTGTTCACCGAACGGTTCTACAGGGACTGTCACCGCTGCCTGAAGCCGGGCGGCGTGCTGGTCAACCAGAACGGGGTGCCGTTCTTTCAGGGCGACGAGGTCACGACCAGCCATCGGCGCTTGGGCGCCGCGTTCCGCGATGCCTGGTTCTACACCACGCCGGTTCCCACCTACGTGGGCGGCTTGATGACTCTCGGATGGGCATCGGACGACGAAACCCTCCGCCATCAGTCCGCCGAAACCCTGGGCGAGCGGTTCCGGGCCTCCGGGATCGCGCCCCGGTACTACTCGCCCGGCATCCATGTCGGCGCCTTCGACCTGCCGCCCTATATTCGCGACCTGCTGATCTGACGGACGGTTGGGCGCCGCGCCCGGCTTTGCGTGCCGGAGCATGCGCCGCCGGGGCGGGTCACCCCGGTGGCAGGGGCATTTCGTAACCGCGCACCAGGCTGCCGACCAGCATGTACCAGCCGTCGACCAGCACGAAAAAGATGATCTTGAACGGCAGGGCGACGATAATCGGCGGCAGCATCATCATGCCCATCGCCATCAGCACCGAGGCGACCACCATGTCGATGATCAGGAACGGCAGGAACAGAAGGAAGGCGATCTCGAAGGCGCGGCGGAGTTCGCTGATCATGAACGCCGGGATGACCACCCGCATTGGCGGCAGCTCGCGCATCTGCTGTTCGGGAATCTTGCCCATGCTCGCGAACAACTGAAGGTCCTGCGGCCGCGTATGGCCAAGCATGAACTCGCGGAACGGTTCGGCCGCCAGCTCGAACGCCGTGACTTCCTCGATCTCCTCGTTGATCAGCGGCTTGATGCCCATCTCCCAGGATCGCTCGAAGACCGGCGCCATGATGAACAGGGTCAGGAACAGGGCCAGACTGACCAGTACCTGGGCGGGCGGCGTCTGCTGGGTTCCTATCGCCATCTTGAGCAGCGACAGCACCACCACGATGCGGGTGAACGAGGTCACCATCAGCAGCAGCGACGGGGCGACGCTGAGCACGGTGATCAGGGCGATCAACTGGACGATGCGGTTGGTCGCGGTGCCGCCGCCGGCCCCCAGATCGAAGGAGAAGCTTTGCGCGATCGCCGGCTCGGCGAGGGTCAGGCCCAACGCCGTCGCCAGCAGGCCGACGGCCGCCGCGCGCGGGGCGTGGTAACGGCTCACAGGGTCGGCTCCCGGCGCGATGCCTTGATCCGCGCCGGCCTTGGAGCCGGATCGGGGATCGAGGGATCGGCCGGCGTTGGCCGTTCCGGCGGGGAAGGCGGCGGCGCGTGCGCCGTCGCCGGAGCGGTTCGCGGGGCCGCGATGTCCTGTTCGATCACGAGGTCGGCGGCGTTTCCGGCGCCGAGCAGGATCAGGTGTTCGCGGTCATCGCGCCGCACCAGAACCAGGCGCCGCCGGGAGTCCAGGGCCATGACCTCGACGATGCCGAGCCGCCGCCGCTGGCCGCCGCGCGACGTCACCCGGTTGCCGAGGCCGAACCGGCGGCCGAGCAGGGCGAGCAGGCCGATCAGCCCGAGGACGAAAACCAGGGCCGCCGTGAACCGGATGATGTCCTCAAGATCCACGCGGATCGTCCTTTTCGAAGCGCCGTCTCAGCATGCGTTCGACGCGGTCCAATTCGGCCAGCACGGCTTCCACGCGCGGTCTCAACTCGGCGTACCGCTCGCGCGGAGCCTCCGCGACCGCGCCGCAAGCCCGCTCGACGAGCCGCTCCAGCGGCGCCAGTTCGACCGAACGACCGGCCGCCAACTCGGCGTGAACAGCTTCCAACATGGCCCCCACGGCGTCAAGCGCCCGGTCGATGTCGCTCATCGCTCCGGCGTCCGTTCGGCATCGCCGATGGGCGGACGGCCGGACAGCGGCGGCGCGGCGGCGTTGGCGCGGTACACATACGCTAGAATCTCGGCCACCGCGGCGAACGCCTCCAGGGGGATTTCGCTGTCAACGTCGACCAGGGACAGGAGGTGCACCAGATCGGCGTCCTCGCGCACCTTCACCCCTTCGGCGAAGGCGATCTCCAGAATCTGCTCCGCGACCGCACCGCGCCCGGAGGCGACCACGGTCGGCGTGCCCCCGGGATGATCCTGCAGGGCAACCGCGATCGGCGCCACGGGTGGTCCGTCGGCCGTGTCGTCGCTGTCGCTCACCGGCGCCTCGCAAACGTCGACGATGATTCAGGGTGGCTGGACGCGGTAAATCCTTTCTTAATCCCGGGGTCGTTTCCGGGGTGATTGTTCTTTTTCATGTTTTCCGGCATACTCCACGATAGATAGCGGATTGGCGAAAGAACGGCCATGACTGATCTTAACATCGGGTTGAACGGAGTGACCCTGTTCAAGGCCCTGAAGGAGCGTCTGAGGTGGGTTAACCAGCGGCAGTCGCTTCTTTCGCAGAACGTGGCCAACGCCGATACGCCGGAATATCGGGCCAAGGATCTGCGGCCGATGACGTTCCAGTCCATGCTGGGCGGCGCCAACCGGCCGACCCCGGTGGCGCAGACCGACTCCCGGCACATGCAAGGGACCGGCGCCCGAGGCACCTATCGCGTCGAGCAGACGCGGCTGCCCTACGAAACCGCGCCGGACGGCAACAACGTGGTGCTTGAGGAGCAATTGGTCGAGTTGGGCAAGAACAGCCTCGCCCACAAGACATCGACACAACTCTACCGCAAGCATCTGATGATGATCAAGACGGCGATCGGGAAATAACGGCGGGCCGCGAGACCATGGACGACCTTCTCAAGAGCATGCATATCTCGGCCGCCGGCATGAAGGCGCAGGGCTCGCGCCTGCGGGTGGTGTCGGAGAACATTGCCAACGCCGCGTCGCTGCCCACCGGGCCGGACGATCAGCCATATCGGCGCAAGGTCATCACGTTCAAGAACGAACTCGACCGCGACCTGAAGGCCGACATCGTCCACGTGGACCGCATCCGCGCCGACAAGTCGGATCTCAAGCGCAAATACGATCCGCAGCATCCGGCGGCCGACGAAAACGGCTACGTTCTCACGCCCAACGTCAACACGCTGATCGAAATGATGGACATGCGCGAGGCGCAGCGATCCTACGATGCCAACCTGAACGTCATCAAGGCGTCGCGTCGCATGCTCAGCCAAACCCTCGAACTGCTCAAGTAACCCCGGGACGCCCGCAAGAAGGAGAGCAACACCCATGGCCGTCGACCCGACCCTCATGAACAATGCCATCGCCGCCTACGGCGCGGCGCGCGGCCGTGCCGCCATGGCCCCGCAGGCGCGGGCCGAGGTGGCGCCCACCGGGCCGGATGACTTCTCCGCCCTGGTCAAGAGCGCGATCCGCGAGGCGGTCGCCGAGAGCAAGCAGACCGAGCGCCTGTCGGTCGCCGCCGCGTTCGACAAGGCCGACCTGAACCAAGTGGTCACCGCGGTCGCCGAGGCCGAGGTGACCCTGCAGACGGTGACCTCGTTGCGCGACAAGATGGTCGAGGCCTACAAGGAAATCCTCCGCACGCCGATGTAGGGGCGCCGCCGGCGCGGCGCGCGGCGGCATGTCGACCGACGGGAGGCGACGGTGAATCAGATCGCGGTCCTCGAAATCGGACGCGAGTCCATGTACGTGGTGTTCAAGCTGGCGCTGCCGATCATGCTGTCCGGCATGGCGGTCGGCCTGATCATCGCGTTGTTCCAGGCCCTGACCTCGCTGCAGGAAATGACCCTGACCTTCGTGCCGAAGATCATTGTCATTTTCGCCTCCCTGGTCATCTTTCTGCCGTTCATGATGACCACGCTGGTCGAGTACGGACGACATATCTTCGACATCATCATCGCCCTGTAAGCCAACGGGGCGCCGCGCTCGATGCTCGACGTTCTCCTGTCGCTCAACGTTTTTCACTTCATTCTGGTGGCCGGCCGGGTGGGCGGCGCGGTGATGCTCATGCCGGGGTTCTCGGCGACCTACGTTTCGGTGCGGGTGCGCGTCCTGCTGACCCTGATGATCAGCCTGGTGCTGCTGCCGGTGCTGGCCGACCTGATGCCGCCGCTGCCGGGCGCGCCGTCCGAGGTGCTGCGCCTGCTGGCGGCGGAAATCCTTATCGGGGTATTCCTGGGCACCCTGGCGCGGATCATCCTCGGCGCCCTTCAGGTGGCCGGCACGGTGATCGCGCTCATCTCCTCGATGGCCAACGCGTTCATCATGGACCCGGTGGCCGAGCAGCAGGGCTCGATCATTTCCAGCCTGCTGACCATGGTCGGGGTGACCCTGATTTTCGTCACCGACCTGCACCACCTGATGCTGATCGCGGTGGTCGACAGCTACAGCCTGTTCGCGCCCGGGATCATTCCGCCAATCGGCGACATGGCGGAAATGGTGTCGGTCAAGACCTCGGAGACGTTCCGGCTTGGGGTGCAACTCGCGGGGCCTTATCTTGTGGCCGGTATCAGCTATAATCTGGCGATGGGTCTGGTGACCCGGCTGATGCCGCAGATGCCGGTCTACTTCGTGGCGCTGCCGGCCCAGATCCTGGGGTCCCTGTTCCTCATGATGGTTATCCTGCCGGGGCTGATGCTGGTGTTCCTGCAGCATTTCCAGGCGACCTTCCAACCCTTCCTCGTGCCCTGACCGAGCGGTCGGGCGACGGGGCCAGCGGAGCCGGGAATGGCCGAAGACGACGCCGAAAAGACAGAGGAACCGACCGAGCGGAAACTGTCCCGGGCGCGCGAGGAAGGACAAACCGCGACGTCCCAGGAAATCAAGAGCTGGGGGATTCTGGCCGCCGGCACCTTCATGCTGCTGTGGATCGGCCCGGTGGTGATCTCCGGCCTGCGCGAGGCGTTGCGGGTGTTTGTCGAGCAGGCGGCGCAGATCCCGAGCGATTTCCAACATATGCACCGGATGTTCCTGAACATCGGCCTGGACGTGCTGATGATCACCTGGCCGGTTTTCCTGACTTTGATGCTGGTCGCGGTGGCGTTCAACATCGTGCAGTCGGGGTTGATGTGGAGCCCGAAGCGCGTGGAGCCGAAGCTTCAGAACCTATCGCCGATCGCCGGTTTCAAGCGTCTTTTCTCGCTGAAGTCGGTGCTGGAGGTGGTCAAGGGAATCTTCAAGATCGGGCTGGTGGTCGGGATCGGGGCGATTTTCGTGATTCCGGCGCTGGCCGATCTGGAACTGTTGCCCGGCATGAGCGTGAGCCAGCAACTGGGGCGGATCGAGGTCATCGCCCTCCGCATGCTGGGGGCCACGGTGGCGGTGACGGCGGTCATCGCCCTGATCGACTACGCCTACCAGAAATGGTCGTTCCGCAAGGGCCTGCGGATGAGCAAGAGCGAGGTCAAGGACGAGCACAAGCAGACCGAGGGCGATCCGCAGGTGAAGGCGAAAATCCGCCAACTGCGCGTGAAAAGGGCCCAGGAGCGGATGATGGCGGCGGTCCCGAAGGCCGACGTCGTGGTCACCAACCCGACTCACTACGCGGTGGCGATGCGCTATGACATGGAGACCATGCCGGCGCCGATGCTGATCGCCAAGGGAGCCGACGAGGTGGCGCTCCGCATCCGCGAGGTGGCCGAACGGCACGACGTCCCGATCGTCGAAAACCCGCCGCTCGCCCAGGCCCTGTTCGCGACCGTGGAAATCGACGAGGAAATTCCGCAGGAGCACTACAAGGCGGTGGCCGAGGTGATCGGCTACGTGATGCGGCTGCGCGGCGAGATCCCCGCCAGCCCGGCCGGCGGGGAGGCAGCGAGGTGACCGCGCCGCGATCACCGGCCGGGGCGGCGGC
>JANQIL010000003.1 GCA_028282245.1 Magnetospira sp. | reverse complement strand
CCCGGGCCCACGAACGCCGGGGGGTATCGGTGCGCTGCGGGGTGGGAGTGGCGGGCATCCTCGCCACCGATGGCCGTGTCTCGGCGGTCGGCCTGGCCGACGGCGGCGAGGTCGCGGCCGATCTGGTCGTGGTCGGAATCGGCGCCATCCCGAACGTGGAGATCGCCGAGGCGGCCGGTCTTCGGTGCGACAACGGCATCGTGGTCGACGCCTTCGGGCGCACGGACGATCCCCGCGTTTTCGCGGCCGGCGACTGCGTGTCCCATCGCCATCCCTTCGCCGGCCGGCCGCTGCGGCTGGAATCGGTCCAGAACGCGGTCGATCAGGGACGCGGCGTGGCGGCGACCCTCGTCGGCCGGGAAACGCCCTACCGGACCGTGCCCTGGTTCTGGTCGGACCAATACGACCTGAAGCTTCAGATGGTCGGTCTGCGCGACGGCTGCGACACGACCGTTCCGCGCGGCGATCTGGAGGACGGCAAGTTCTCGCTGTTCCATTACCGGGAGGACATGCTGCGGTGCGTCGAATCGGTCAACCGGCCGGCCGACCACATGCGGGGCCGCAAGCTGCTGGCGGCCGGCGTCTCGCCGACCCCGGCGCAGGCGGCGGACCCGGCGTTCAATCTGGCGAGCCTTCCGTAATACGGATTCCGATCAGGAGGCGCCCCTGGCCTGGAGTCTGGCCCAGGAATCGCGCAGGCCCACGGTGCGGTTGAAGACCGGTTTTTCGGGGCTCGTCTCCGGGTCGGCGCAGAAATAGCCCAGCCGCTCGAACTGCACCGCGCGGCCCGCGTCGGCCGCCGCCAGCGCCGGCTCGACCCGCGCCGTGACCACGCGCAGGGAGTCCGGATTGATATCGTCCAGCCAGTCGCCCTCGGCGCCCGGGTCGGGCCGCGCGAACAGATGGTCGTAAAGCCGCGCCTCGGCGGCGATGGCGTGGCGCGCCGACACCCAGTGCAGGGTGCCCTTGACCTTGCGGCCGTCCGGAGCGTCGCCGCCCCGGGTCGCCGGGTCGTGGGTGGCGCGCAATTCGACGATCTCCCCGGCATCGTTCCTCACCACGGCGGTGCAGGTGACGAAATAGGCGTAGCGCAACCGCACCTCGCGGCCGGGGGCGAGGCGGAAGAACTTCCTTGGCGGGTCCTCCATGAAATCCGCCCGCTCGATGAGCAGTTCGCGGGAGAATGGCACCCGACGGGTACCGGCCGCCGGGTCCTCCGGATTGTTGACCGCGTCCAGCCATTCCTCGCCATCCTCGGGATAGGTTTCGATCACCAGCCGGATCGGATCGAGCACCGCCATGCGGCGTTCGGCGCGGGTGTTGAGATGATCGCGGACGCAGTGGTCGAGCACCGCCACGTCGACCGTCGCGTTGGACTTGGTGACCCCGATGCGGGCCGCGAAATCGCGCAGCGCGTCCGGCGGAACGCCGCGCCGCCGCAGGCCGGAGATGGTCGGCATGCGGGGATCGTCCCAACCCGACACGTGGCCGTCCCTCACCAACTGGATCAGCTTGCGCTTGGACAGCACGGTGTAGGAGAGGTTGAGGCGCGCGAACTCGTACTGGCGTGGTTTCGACGGCACCGGCAGGTGCTGGATAAACCAATCATAGAGTGGTCGGTGATCCTCGAACTCCAGGGTGCAGACGGAATGGGTGACGTGTTCGAGGGCGTCGGACTGGCCGTGGGTGTAGTCGTAGGTCGGATAGATGCACCAGGCATCGCCGGTGCGCGGGTGGCGGGCATGCAGGATCCGATACAGAACCGGGTCGCGCAGGTTGATGTTGCCGGCCGCCATGTCGATCTTGGCCCTCAGAACCCGCGCCCCGTCGGGGAATTCGCCGGACCGCATGCGCCGGAACAGATCCAGGTTTTCCGCGACCGGCCGCGTCCGAAAAGGGCTTTCCCGCCCCGGCTCGGTGAGCGTGCCCCGGTAGGCGCGGATGTCGTCGGCGCTCAGATCGTCCACGTAGGCGAGACCCTGGCGGATCAGGTGTTCCGCCCATTCATAGAGCTGTTCGAAGTAGTCGGACGCGAAGTACAGATGATCACCCCAGTCGAAGCCGAGCCAGCGGACGTCCTCCTGGATCGATTGGATGTATTCGATGTCCTCTTTGACCGGGTTGGTGTCGTCGAAGCGCAGATGGCAGCGCCCGCCGAACGCGCGCGCCAGGCCGAAGTTCAGGCAGATCGACTTGGCGTGGCCGATATGCAGGTAGCCGTTGGGCTCGGGCGGAAAGCGCGTTACCACGCCGGTCGCCCGGCCGGCTTCCAGGTCGGCGCGGATGATGTCGCGAATGAAATCACGCGACGTGTCGGAATTGGGCGTCTGCGGGTCGGCGGCCAAGGGCGATCCTCCAGCACGGAAAACATCGGGCCCTGCTGTTTATCATCGCGGTCGCGGTAACGTCCAGGGGCGCCGCCGCGCGCGGACTCCGCCCGCCCGGATCTCCAAACATGGCGATCCGACGGAAAGGCCGAAGCCATCATTCGGGCTCCGCGTGGCCGCGCTCATGCGTGATTGCGCAGCATCAGCTCCTTCGGGTGCGGGTCCAGGTAGCTCTGGCCGGCCAGATAGCCGATCTCGAACCGCCGCGCGAAATGGCGCAGCAGGGTTACCGGCACGATCAACGGCACCAGACCGTTGCGGTAATCCTCGATCAGTTCCGACAATTCGGCCCGCCCGGCCGCGTCCAGGTGTCTTTTCACATGGCCGGCCATGTGGTTCAGTGCGTTGGCGTTGCGCCCCGGGGTGGCCCGTCTGGCCATCGCCGCCATGAAACCGCGCCGGTAATCGGCCGCCAGATCGGCGCGCGGCCGGCGGCCGGCCGCCGCCACGGTCTGCCCGAGGCTCTTGTACATCTTGGGGTCGTGGGCCATCAGCAGCAGCTTCTCGCGGCCGTGAAAGGCCACCAGATCGCCGGCCCGCCAGTCGCCGGCCAGGAACCGGCGCAGGCGGTGGTGGGCGAACAGCCGCTCGATGAACGCCTCGCGCAGCGGCGGGTCGTTCAGCCGCCCCTCCTCCTCCACCGGCAGATCGGGCAGCGCGGCGACGATTTCCTCGGCGTAGAGGCCGCGCCCGTTGCCGGACGGCACCCCGTTGACGTCATGGACCTTGACCCGGAACAGCCCGCAACTCGGCGACTTGCTCTTGAACACGTAGCCGTCCAGGTCGCGCGTCGCCAGGTCGGCCGCCGCCCGTCGGGCGAAGGACCGCATGGCCTCGGTGTGATCGCCTCCCGATCGGGTCCCGACCAGCCGCACCGCGCCGCCGTCGCGGATCAGGCGAATGGCCTCGCGCGGCACGCCGAGCCCGATCGCCATCTCCGGGCAGACCGGGACATAGGTCACGTAGGGGCCGAGGCGGTCGAGGACGAACGAGTCCTTCTTGTGCCCTCCGTCATGACGGACCTTCTCGCCCATCAGGCAGGTCGAAACCCCGATCCGGATCGTGCCGTCGTCCTCCGGAGTCATCTCCCCTCCAGGTGGCGTCGCAGACCGCGCGTGCCGCCCCTGAACGAGTGGGCGACGAAGCCGGCCTCGCGCAGGTACTCGGCGAGCACCGCCGACTGGGTGCCGTGGGCGCAATAGAGCACCAGCGGCCGCTCCCGAGCGAGTTGCTCCATCCGACCTAGCAGGGACCCGGCGTTCAGGCGTTCCGCCCCCTCCGGGTGCCAGGCATCGAACGCGTCGTCGCCCTGCAGGCCGATCAGCCGCGCGGCGGCCGGCAAGCGGTCGACCACGAGGCCGTCATCGCCGCCGCCGACGGCATCCAGATCGATCGGCCGGGTTCGGTCCAGGGCGCCGCGCAACAGCGCCGGGTCCAGCTTCGCCTCCTCGCGGTCGATTCGTCCGATGGTGCTGCGGGTGGCCGGACGGCGGCGGGTCAGCGCGCAGTACTCGGGCACCTTCTCGGACAGGTCGGCGGTGCCGATGTGGCGCGCCAGGGATATGATATCGCGTTTCTCGAACCCGATCAGCGGCCGCAGCACCGGCCGATCGGCCGCCACGTCGATGGAATTGAGGTTGCTGAGCGTCTGCGACGACACCTGGCCCAGGGCCTCGCCGGTCACCACGGCATCGCAGCGCGCGCGCCGCGCGATCGCGCAGCCCGCCCTGTACATCAGGCGCTTGAGAACGATCTGCCAGACTTCCGGATCGCAGCGCGCCCGCAAATCATCGACCGCCGGCCCGAGATCGACCACGTGCAGCCGCCCCGCCATGTCGCCGCCCCAGCGGTCGACCAGGGTCTTGAGGATCGCCACCACCTGCGCCTCGTAGGCCGATCCGGCCAGGTTGCAAAGCACGAATTCGACCGCCGCGCCGCGCTTCATCATGAACCAAGCGGCGACCACCGAATCGAAGCCGCCCGACACCAGCGCCGCGACCCGGCCCTGGCTGCCGAGCGGGAACCCGCAGGGTCCCTCGACGCGGCGGGCGTGCAGCAACGCGGTATCGCCATGCACCTCCAGCCGCACGGTAACGTCGGGCCGTTCGAGATCGACCCGGCCATGCGGATTGAGGGCGCCGCCGATCGCACGCTCCAGGTCCATGCTCCGATACAGCCGTCGGCCCATGCTCTTGACGCGCACCGCGTAGGTCCGACCGCCGATGATATCCGCGTAGAGCTCCAGCGCGGCGGCGGCGAAGGCGTCCGGTCCGCCCGTCACCACCCGGTCGACCGGCGCGACGGAGGCGACTCCGAATACCCGCGCGCAGACCTCGGCCGTGTCCGGGGACCCGCCGGCGCGCAGCAGGATGCGGCCGCCTTCCATGTCCAGCCGGTGGCCGATGCCGGCCCGCGCCAGGGCGCCGCGCAGATTGTCGCGCAGGCGCGCCTCGAAACGACGCCGGGTGCCCGACGATTTGAGCAGAATTTCCGGCGCCGGCCGGACCAGAAACAGATAAGGATGGTCCGTCGTCGGTTCGTGCATGATCCGGCTTTATCAGACGCCGCGCGGAGGTTCAATGCCGACACCCCATCGAACCGGCTCTTGCAATCGCGGCGGGCCTGTGGCTGAACTTGCACCAGGAGGGGGAGAATGGCCGAAATCGTTCAAATGCACGCGACCTGCGTCGACCTGAACGGAGGCGGGGTTTTGTTGCGCGGCCCGTCGGGAAGCGGCAAGTCCGATCTCGCGCTGCGCCTGATCGACGGTGGCGCGCGGCTGGTCGCCGACGACCGCGTCGACCTGCGGGTCGAGTCCGGACGGCTGACCGCGCATCCGCCGGAGGCCCTGGCCGGGTTGCTGGAGGTGCGCGGGCTTGGCCTGATCCGGCTGCCGCATCTGGAGTCCTCGGAGGTGGTCCTGCTGATCGACCTGGTGGCGCCACCGGAGGTTCCGAGACTGCCCGAGCCGGTTCGCGAAAACCTGCTCGGATTCGAGATCGTCCGCCTCGCGCTGGCCGCCCACGAGGCGTCGGCGCCGGCCAAGGTGCGGGTTGCGGCGATGGCCGCCCACAATCCGGCGATCTGTCACAGCGGAGCCTGGAGCCGATGAACGCTCCGGCGGCGCGGCAGGTGCTGGTGGTGACCGGCCTGTCCGGGGCCGGCAAGACGTCGGCTCTCAAGGCCTTGGAGGATATCGGGTTCGAGACCGTCGACAACATCCCGCTCACCTTTCTGGGAGCGCTGGTGCGCGGCGGCGACGCCTCGCGCGGCCGGCTGGCCATCGGCATCGACATCCGCACCCGTGGATTCGGTCTGGAGGCGCTGGCCGAGGAGATCGATCGCCTGCGCGTGGTCGACGGGACCGATGTGCGGGTGCTGTTCCTTGATTGCGGGGACCGAGAGCTGCATCGGCGCTACGAGGAGACCCGGCACCGCCACCCGCTGGCGCTCGACCGACCGGTGCTCGACGGGATCCTGGAGGAGCGCCGCCTGCTCGACCCGGTCCGCGAGCGGGCCGATCTGGTGCTCGACACCACCGACCTGCCGCTCGGCGAGCTCAAGGCCTGGCTGCGCCAGCAGTTCGGGAACGATGCCAACGACCTGACCGATGACGTGACCTTGATCGTGATGTCGTTCGGATTCAAGCGCGGCCTGCCACGCGACGCCGACCTGGTGTTCGACGTGCGGTTCCTGGACAACCCTCACTACGACCCGGCGCTGCGGTCGCTCAGCGGTCTCGACCGCGCGGTTGCCGCCCGGGTCGCGGCGGACCCCGCCTTCGCCCCGTTCTTCGAGAACCTGACCCGCTTGATCGTGCCGCTGCTGCCCCGCTACGCGGCCGAGGGCAAAAGCTACCTGACCATCGCCATCGGCTGCACGGGCGGCCGTCATCGCTCTGTTTTCACGGCCGAACGGCTGGCCGCGCGGCTCGCCGAGAACGGTCGCCGGGTGCGGATCCGGCATCGCGACCTGGATGGACAGGGCGGGTGAAAGACTGCCATGATACCACTTCTTGGGAATTCGATGAGGACCAATAATCGATGATCGGCCTTGTCCTCGTGACACATGGAAATCTTGCCGTGGAACTTGTAAACGCGATGGAGCATGTGGTCGGACCCCAGCAACGGGTGCGCACGGTCTGCATCGGTCCCGAGGACGACATGGAGGTGCGGCGGCGCGAAATCCTCGACAGCGTGGCGGCGGTCGATTCCGGCAGCGGGGTGGTGCTGCTGACCGACATGTTCGGCGGCACGCCGTCCAATCTGTCGATCTCAATCATGGACAAGGCGCGGGTCGAGGTGATCGCCGGGGTCAATCTGCCGATGCTGATCAAGCTGGCCAGCGTGCGCCAGGAGGGCGGGCTGGCCGAGGCGGTCAAAAAGGCCCAGGAGTCGGGCCGCAAGTACATCAACGTGGCGTCGCAATTGCTGGGAGGCTGAACCGGTGAAGGCGAATTCGTCCTCCAGCAATGGCATGACGCGGACACTGACCATTACCAATCAGCGCGGCCTGCATGCCCGCGCCGCGTCGAAGTTCGTGAAGGTGGCCGGCGGCTTCGATGCCACGGTCGAGGTCCGCCGTGGCGAGCAAAGTGTTTCGGGGCTGTCGATCATGGGGCTGATGCTTCTGGCGGCGGCGATCGGAACGGAAATAGAGGTCAGCACCTCGGGACCCGAGGCGGCATCGGCGATGGAGGCCTTGACGGCCCTGGTCGACGACAAGTTCGAGGAAGACTGACCGGCAAGGACAGGGAGTGGAGGCCTTTATTGGCCGACGACCAGAACAGGCATGACGAGGAGACCCCCGGGACACGCCCGGAGACGGTGTTCGACGGGCTCGCGGTGGCGCCGGGCATCGCCATCGGCGAGGCGCATCTGCGCGACTGCCGAACCCTGCCGATTCCCGAATACCGTCTGGCCACCAATCGGATTCCGGCCGAGCAACAGCGGTTCGCGGCGGCGGTCGCCAAGACCCGGAGGCAAATCGGGGCGCTGCGCACCAAGGCGCGCGGGCTGCCCGACGCGGCGGCCGAGGAGGTCGGTTACATCCTCGACGCCTATCACCACATGCTCAGCGGGTCGCGCCTGATCCGTGGCGTCGAGAGCCGGATCGAAACGATGCGGATCAACGCCGAGGCGGCGCTGGAGGCCGAGATCCAGGAAATCAGCGCCGGCTTCATGGCGATGAAGGACAGCTACCTGGCACAGCGCGCCGACGACATCTGCAGCGTCGGCAACCGGGTGCTGCAAAACCTGATCGGCGAGCCGACGCGCGGCTTCACCCCGGTTCCCAAGGGCAGCGTCATCGTCTCCGACCAGATCACCCCGGCCGACGCCGCGCAGATGGACCCACGGCGGGTCGAGGGAATGGCGGCGGCCCTCGGCGGCGCCGAGGGCCACACCGCGATCATGGCGCGCGCCCTCGGCCTGCCCACCGTGCTCGGGGCCAGCAACCTTCTGTCGGGGGTGCGCAACGGCACCATGCTGATCGTCGACGGCGGCAGCGGGCGGGTGATCGCCGATCCGACCCCGGAGACCCTCGCCCTCTACCGGCGGCGGATCGAGGATCTGCAACGCAAGCAGCGCGCCCTGGCCCGCCTGCGCAAGCGTCCGGCGACGACCACCGACGGCACCGACATCCTCTTGCAGGCCAACATGGAACTGCCGGTCGAATTGACCCAGGTGCTGCAGGCGGGGGCGATGGGCATCGGTCTCCTGCGCACCGAGTTCATGTTCATGAACCGCGAGGACCTGCCGGACGAGGAGGAGCAGTACGACCTCCTGACGTCGCTGATCGGCGGCATGGGCGGCCAGCCGGTGACCGTGCGCACGCTCGATATCGGCGGCGAGAAGATCGCCGTGTCGCTGGTCGACGAGGTCGGCTCGTCGGCCGCCTCGGTGCTCGGACTGCGCGGCATCCGTCTGTCGCTCAAGCTGCGCGGCCTGTTCGAGACCCAGATCCGGGCCATCCTCAGGGCCGGCGCCCATGGGCCGGTGCGAATCCTGCTGCCGATGGTGAGTTCGGTCAGCGAGGTGCGCCGCGCCCGCGAGTCGATCAAGTCGGTGGCCGGCCGACTGCGCCGCAGGGGGGTGCCGATCGCCGATCCGCTGCCGCCGGTCGGCGTGATGATCGAGGTGCCGGGGGCGGCGCTGGCCGCCGACGCGATGGCCCTGGCGGCGGACTTCTTCTCCATCGGATCGAACGACCTGACCATGTATACCCTGGCCATCGACCGCGCCGACGAGCGGGTGGCCTATCTCTACGACCCGCTGCACCCGGCCGTGCTGCGGCTGATCCAGTTCGCGACACAGGCGGCGCTCAGGGCCCGTATCCCGGTCTCCATGTGCGGAGAGGTGGCGGGCGACCCGCGCTTCACGGCACTGTTGCTGGGGCTCGGCATCCGCGATCTCAGCATGTCGGCCCACAGCATCCCGCGAGTCAAGCAGCGGATCCGAGAACTGGATCTGGCCGCCGCCACCCAGCGCGCCAACCAGATCCTGGAACAGACCGATCTCGGGCGCATCGCCACCCTGCTCGACGATTTCAACGGGCTGGCCTAAGGTCTGCTGACACTCAAGCTGGGGTCTCGGCGGCGCCGTGTTTCGGCTTGCCAACCCTCGGCCGAACCGATAGGTAACCCTTACGGGGAAACCGATGATCCTGGTCCACGGGGGAAGATCGATGCGCGCACGCGAGGCGTCGCCGGCCAGGCACCGAGCGCCTCCGCTCATTGCCCACGTCATCCACCGCTTGACCATCGGCGGCATGGAGAACGGCCTCGTGAACCTGATCAACAACATGCCCCCCGACCGCTACCGCCACGTCATCGTCTGCCTGACCGACTTCACGGCGTTCCGCGACCGCATCCGGGTGCCCGGGGTCGACGTCTTCGCCCTCCACAAGAAACCGGGCGCCGACGTGGCGATCTACCTCAAGGTCCGGAACCTGCTGCGTCGGCTGCGTCCGGATATCGTGCACACCCGGAACCTGCCCGCCATCGACATGTGCGTCCCCGCCTGGCTGGCCGGCGTGCCGTTTCGGGTGCATGGGGAGCATGGGCGCGACACCGCCGAGGAAGCCGGCGACAATCGAAAGTACAATCGGATGCGGCGGTTGGTATCGCCGCTCGTGCACCGCTACATCACGGTTTCGCGGGACATCCAGCGGTGGCTCGCACACACGGTGGACATCCCCTCGAACAAAATCCGTCAGGTCTATAACGGGGTGGACGCGGCCCGGTTCCGACCCGCCGACGGCGCCCGCGCCGCCTTGCCCGCGTCCGGTTTCGGGGACTCGGGCGACATCGTGTTCGGTACCGTCGGCCGCATGCAGACCGTCAAGGATCAGGTGAACCTGGCGCGCGCCTTCGTCTCTCTGGTCGAGCGGTATCCGGAGGCCCGCGCCCGGGCGCGGCTGGTGATGGTCGGCGACGGCGCGCTGCGCCGGGATTGCCTCGACGTGCTGAACGCGGCCGGACTGGGTGACGCCGTCTGGCTGCCCGGGGCGCGCGACGACATCGCCGACCTGATGCGCGGCCTCGACGTGTTCGTTCTGCCGTCGCGCACCGAGGGTATTTCCAACACCATCCTGGAGGCCATGGCGAGCGGGCTGCCGGTGATCGCGACGGCGGTCGGCGGCAATCCGGAACTCGTCGTCGACGAGACCGGGCTCCTGGTTCCGCCCGTCGATCCGCCGCGCCTGGCCGACGCCATGGCCCGCTATGTGGCCGATCCCGGATTGATCGGGCGTCATGGCGCAGCCGGCCGGACCCGGGTCGAGGAGCAATTCAGCCTCCAGGCGATGGTTGAAAACTATCTGGACGTCTACGATTCGCTGGGCCACCGGACGGGAAGGAGCGCGCCGTGAGAGTGCTGACCTTCACCACCCTGTTCCCCAATGCCGTCGAGCCGCACCACGGGGTTTTCGTGGAAAACCGTCAGCGCTATCTGCGCGCGTCCGGGCAGGTGGAGGCGCGGGTCGTCGCCCCGGTACCCTGGTTCCCGTTCACCTCCGAGCGGTTCGGGCGCTACGCCGCGTTCGCGCGGGTGCCGCGAACCGAGACGCGCCACGGAGTGGTCGTCGACCATCCCCGCTACCCCCTGATTCCCAAGTTCGGCATGACGGTCGCGCCGCTCCTGATGTATCTGGGGGCGCGGCGCCGGGTGGCGCGGATCCTGCGGGAAGGCTACGAGTTCGATCTCATCGACGCCCACTATTTCTATCCGGACGGCGTCGCCGCCGCGTTGCTGGCCCGCGAATTCGGCAAGCCGCTGACCATCACCGCGCGCGGCACCGACATCAACCTCATTCCCCGCTACCCACTGCCGCGCCGCATGATCCGCTGGGCGGCCGGGCGGGCGGACGGCATGATCACCGTCTGTCAGGCGCTCAAGGAGAGTCTGGTCGCGCTGGGGGTGGACGATCACCGGGTGACCGCGCTACGCAACGGCGTCGACCTCGAAACCTTCGTTCCCCGCGACCGGGCGGAGGCCCGCGCCCGTCTCGACGTCCAAGACGAACGCCGTCTGCTGGTCTCGGTCGGCCACCTGATCGAGCGTAAGGGGCATCACCTGGCGATCGAGGCGTTGACCCGGTTGCCCGAGGCGCATCTGATGATCGTCGGCGATGGGCCGGAGGATGGCGCGCTGAGGGAGCTGGCGCGCCGGCTGGGGGTGGCGGATCGCGCGCGGTTCCTGGGCCGCCGGCCGCACGCGGAGTTGAGCTGGATTTATTCGGCCGCCGATGCCCTGGTTCTTGCCTCCTCGCGCGAGGGTTGGGCCAATGTGCTGCTGGAATCCATGGCCTGCGGCACACCGGTCGTCGCCTCCAGCATCTGGGGCACCCCGGAGGTGGTGACGGCGCCGGAGGCCGGCCGCCTGTTCGCCGAGCGGACGTCCGAGCACCTGGCCCGCGCGGCCGACGATCTGTTCGCGTCCTATCCGGACCGCGCGGCGACCCGGGCCTACGCGGAGCGGTTCAGTTGGGACGACACCACCCAGGGGCAGTTGCGTCTTTTCACCGACATCCTCCAGCGGAGATCCGGCCGATGACGCCCTGGATCATCATGGCGCGCACGGCGGAAGCCCGTATCGAGGCGTTGATCGGACGGCGCCGCCTCGGCGCGACATGATTTGGAGAACCGTTTCATTGGCCGGGATTCATGAAAAGGCGTCACATGATCTTCCGGTTGACAGTCTTGGCGGATTACACCATGATATGATAGTGATTTGCTT
The DNA here is from genome assembly GCA_028282245.1 of Magnetospira sp. Taxonomy (GTDB): domain Bacteria; phylum Pseudomonadota; class Alphaproteobacteria; order Rhodospirillales; family Magnetospiraceae; genus JANQGL01. The sequence continues at coordinate 3,875 of JANQIL010000003.1, read as the reverse complement.
TTGGAAATGGATTTGAGATCTGACCATGAGCAAAAGGTTTTTGCTTATTTATTTCTGGGTTACAATAAGCCTTGCGGGCGCCGTATTGGCTGCCGGCGGGGCTTTTGTTTACAAAAATTTTCACGCCGAGGAAATCGTCGCGATTGTAAAAGAACAAGTCGACAAGCGCGTGCCGCAGGCATCCGGGTTGGTTCAGTTCCTGGCTTACGATTCCGGGCTTTTCATCGACCCCGCGATATTCGCCGACCAGGAGATGCACATTCCCTTGCCACCCTGGCGTGGACTCGGGGCCAGCGCGCTCCGCGCCCATGCACCGCCAAGTTATACGTTTGAAGGCAAGCCGATTTCATTGGCGCAGGGTGATCTTGCCGCCGTCGCGCGGCCACCGAAGCTGAAAACGCGGACGGTCGCGTCGGTCGCCGAGTTCGAGGCGGCGGTCAACGTCGCCCGACCGGGAGACGAGATCGTTCTTGCCGCCGGGAACTACCGCTTCGAGGCCGGGCACGTCCTGTCGCTGGCGGCCAACGGATCAAGCGAGGCTCCCATTATCGTGCGGGGCGAAAGCATCAAGACCGTTCGCCTGACATTCGCCGCGGGAGCGCGTCTTGTCGTCAGCGGCGCCTATTGGGGCTTGAGCGACCTGATTGTTCGCGGCCGGTGCGGTCAAGCCGCCTGTCCCGGCGTCCTGGATGTCCGGCGCTCGGCCGATGCCTTCGTTGCGCGCAACGTGTTCGTGTCCGGCGTCCGCGTCCTGGCCACCGGCGGCGGGGACGAGGGAGAGGAAACAACAAGGCCGTTGATGGATGGAGTTACGGTTGTCGCGGGGCGCGCGGCCGAGCGGCCCGCTCGCTGGCGCCTGGCCATGATCAAGGAGATCGACGTCTCCCCGGATCCCGCGAAGTTCACCATCCTGTGCCCAAGGAACGCGCGCGACGCCGATTGCGACGGCGTGGATTTCGCGGCGGCGGTCAATCGTCACGCGCGCGGCCATACGATCCTGCTGCGCTCGGGAACCTACAGGCAGGCGGCCCTCATCACCGCCGAACGGGTGGTGATCGTTGCCGAGCCCGGGGCCCATTTCACGGAAACGGCGACGGCCGGGAAAGGCGCCATTGTCACAACCGAAAAAACGAACCTGACGCTCGACGGACTCGAATGCAGCCTCGTCAAGGTTTCCTCGGGCAATGGCGCCTGCCTGCGGCAACAGGGCGGCATGGTCGTTCTGCGCGGAGTGAACTTCCATCACAACCAGATGGGCATCCTGATGGGGAACAAGGGCGATCGCTTGCGCATCGAGGACAGCTTCATTCACGACAGCGGCCGCCCGCACTACGGTCTTTTGGGACATAACATCTACGCCAATGGCAGCGAATTGTTTTTCGTCCGCTCCTGGTCCTTGCGCGCCGGCCGCTCGGGGCATCAGTTGAAATCGAGAGCCGAGCTTACGTTCATCGAGGATTCGGTCTTGGCCTCGGGAAACTCGGTGGATAGCCGGGTTCTCGATATCCCGCAAGCCGGCCGGTTTGTCTTGAAAAACAGCATTATCGGCGAAGGGCCGCGCAGTGAAAATTGGGATATTATTGGATATGGATTGGAAACGAACGTAAAACAACACGAGTCGGAGGATGTTTTGATCGAGGGAAATACATTCTATGTTGATAAAAAGAGCGCCCATGCGATTGGTCTGAGAAAAGGCATCACGCCAAGAGTTTCAAACAACGTCTTTGTTGGCAGAATTTCCGACTCCATCGATGGGGACAATATATTCTGTTCTTCCCGGAAAGAAGCCGAGGTTCCACCTTATCCGAGTTTGGTTTATTTGGATTATTCCGCCTCTGCTCATTTGTGCCGATGAAAATAAATTTCAAAAAATTATAGTATATTTTCTTGTTGAGCAGGGAGTTAGGCATGTCTTTTTTCGTATTGATACCTGCTCAACGGAAAACGGACTCGCTGTCGGACTTGATCACCCATGGCATGCGGAACGGATTCACCACCAGCCATGACGAGACCATGGGTGATTTTCGGTTTGTTGCCTTCAAGGACCTCTCCGGAAACACGCCGCCAAGCGCCACCGATGATAACGGAAACAGTGCGTTTTGCTTTGGTTCCTTTATTTACAAAAAGAAATCCGGGCTATCGGCGCTGGAAATGTTTCTCCGCGATTTCGAGCCTCACTCATTTGATTGGAGCGAAACGATAGGTCATTTTGTCATTGTTCTATCAAAAAACGGTAAAATTTACATTTTAAACGATGGCCTCGGCGCGGCCAAGATATTCATGAATTCGTCCAATCGGATCGTGAGCAATTCCTTTGTTTCTCAATTGTACATGAACGATAAGCCGAAATTCCATTTGCAGGGCTGCTATGAATATGTTTTCGCCGGAAGCTGCTATGGAAACACGACATTTGTCGAGGATATCGTGACCGTCGATCCAAATTCGATTTTACGCCTCGAAACCAAGAATTGGTCGGTGATTAGGAAAAAATCTCCAATATCGCACAGAAAATGGTCCGCCGATGCGACCCTCTCCGACGTGGCGAACCACCACCTTGCGAATTTGAACGATGTTTTCGAGGCCATTGCCGGAGAATTCGGCGATCGTATTCGTGTCTCGATGTCCGGTGGCTACGATTCCCGTCTGATGCTGGCGTCATTATTGAGATTGGACGTGAAGCCAAGAGTTTTCAGTTATGGGGACGAAGACGATATAGATGTTCAAATTGCAAAAACCGTCTCCAGGGAATTCAATCTCGAATTTTTTCATATCGACAAGAGTCTTGTTCAAAAGCCATCTCCGGACGATTTCGCGGCGACGGCCGAAAGAAACATGTTCGGATTCGATGGCTGGAAATGTGACGCCGGACTGATGGGCGGCAACGCCGATTATCGGGATCGGCTGTCCCGTCACGTGGACGGGCAAGTTCCGCTGAACGGGTCTCTTGGTGAAATATATCGGAATTTCTTCTATCTGATCGATCGAAAGTACTCGGCGATGGATATCGTTTCCGTTTTCTTTAGCGGTTATGGATCCGACGGCGGAGGGAAATTCTTCGATAACGCCCGGTATCGTGCCACCCTTGCCGGGAAGATTGCCCAATCCATCGACCGACCGCCCGATGTCAAATTGGATCGAGGCGATATCGAAAGGATATACCCGTCGTTCCGCGGGCGCTACTGGACGGGCCACGACGCGCAGATCAATCAAAGATTTGGCGGGATGTTCTTTCCCTACCTCGAACACGCGGTGATCACCGACACGGCGACGACACCGCTTCGCCACAAGAACCTCGGCGTGCTGCAGGGAGAAATGATCCATATGCAACTGCCGCGTCTTGCCGAAATTCGAAGCGGGTACGGTTATCCCATGCGTGGAAAACGCCCTCTTTCAATCCGGCTGAAAAACACGATCAACAACATGCGTCCGCCCTTTGTCCGCCGCCAAGGTTACAGGTTTCACGTAAATAAAATGCAGCCTCGACAATCAACGTTTTCCGACAAATATTTATCAAGTGTTATTGGAAACGACTATCATTATATAGATGAGATTTTCAATTTGAATCGCCTGTATTCTCTCAGCCAGTTCGATCGCGCCGTCACGCTTGAGTATATTGGCCAAAAATTTGGATTCGAGAGCCCGCGTCGCGAGACTTGGTAAACTGGATGTTCTGCCCCGGCGTTTGATGGATCGGATTGACTCTGAATCGATCGGGCACCTCAAAAAGTGTCGTTTTTCTGGCGAGACGGCACGAGAACGGCCTTGGCGGCGACGTCTAATACCAACGGCAATAATTATCTCGCCATGAGTGCCCAATCGCGCCATCCGATTGACATGATGGTTTGCGGGTTGCTGATCAGCTTGTTCCAGGCATC
>JANQIL010000015.1 GCA_028282245.1 Magnetospira sp. | reverse complement strand
ACCGCCGCGACGGACCATGGAGCGCACCTCGACCGCCTCCGCCAGGCGGCCGAGGCCGGCCATGTGGGCGGTCTGTTCCGGGGTCGGCGGACGCTGTGTCAGGCGCACCGACAGATCGCCGCCGAGCAGTCGCGCGCCGTCCGCCGCCAGGCCGGCGGTCACCGCCGCGTTCATGGCGCCGACCCCGGCGATGGCCGCCACCCCCAACGCCAGACAGGCGATCAGGACCCGAAACCCGGCCAGTCCGCCGCGCAGTTCGCGGCGCGCCAGACGCAGAGCCAGCGCGCCGTTCCTCATCCCGACACCCGGCCGTCGGCGACCCGCACGATTCGGCCGCAACGTCCGGCCAGGGCCGGATCGTGGGTAATCAGCATCAGCGTGGCGTCGCGCCGTTCCCGGAGATCGAACAGCAGGTCCATGACCACCTGCCCGGTTTCACCGTCCAGGTTTCCGGTCGGCTCGTCGGCCAGCAGCAGGGCGGGCTCCGGAGCAAAGGCGCGGGCCAGCGCGACGCGCTGTTGCTCGCCGCCGGAGAGCTGCCCCGGATAATGGGTCAGGCGATGCCCGAGGCCGACCGATTCGAGGCCGGCGCGCGCCCGATCGAAGGCGTCGTCGAGGCCCGCGAACTCCAGCGGCAGGGCCACGTTTTCCAGCGCCGTCATGGTCGGCACCAGGTGAAAGTTCTGGAACACGATGCCGATCCGGCGGCGCCGGAAGCGGGCCAGCGAATCCTCGTCGAGCCCGTCCAGATCCTCGCCATCGACCGTCACCCGGCCGGCGGTCGGACGTTCCAGGCCGGCGATCACCATCAGCAGCGTGGTCTTGCCCGACCCGGACGGACCGACGATTCCGGTCGCCTCGCCCCGCGCCACCGCGAGGTCGATGCCACGCAGGATGTTGACCGGACCGGCGGCGCTGTTCAGGGTGAGGTGGAGATCGGCCAAGCGCACGGCCGGTCGCGACTCGGATTCGGTTTGGGAGGGCATTCGAATGGCTCCTTCGATACACCCCGCATATGGCGCGATCCGCCGAGGTGTCAACGTGCTGGCCCTGGCGCTCCTGATGTCCGCCGGGCCGGCATCGGCCTCCGAACCCTTGCGAATCCTCGCCCTCGGCGACAGCCTGACCGCCGGCTACGGCCTTTCCCGGGCGGACTCCTTCACGACTCGGCTCGAACGGGCGCTCGACGCGGCCGGCTATCCGGCGGAGGTGATCGACGCCGGGGTGTCGGGCGACACCTCGGCCGGCGGACGGGCGCGACTCGACTGGCTGCTGACCGAGGACCCGGACGTGGTGCTGATCGAACTGGGCGCCAACGACGGCCTGCGCGGGCTCGATCCGGCGATGACCGAGGCCAACCTGGACGCCATCATCGCGCGGGCCAAGGCGTCGGGGGCCGCCGTCCTGCTGAGCGGCATGAGGGCGCCCCCCAACCTGGGTCCCGAGTACGCCGCCGAGTTCGAGCCAATCTATCGGCGCTTGGCCGACAAACACGGCGTGGCCTTGCAGCCGTTCTTCCTCGAGGGCGTCGCGGCGCGCCCGGACCTCAATCAGGACGACGGCATTCATCCCAATGCGAAGGGCATGGGTCTGGTGGTCGAGGGCCTGCTTCCCCACATCAGGAAGGTAATCGACGGGATCGGGGAATGACGTCCTTTTTCAAGACCGCGCTGTCGCTGGACTCCGACTGGGCGCATGCCGCCCAAACCTGCTGCAACGCGCTGATTCCGTTGCCAGAGGGCGTTAATCTCGGGTTCGTCTACGCGACCGACCATCTGGCCGACGACCTGTCGAGCATCCTTACCTACCTGCGCCAGAAGACCGGGATCGCCCACTGGCTGGGCACCATCGGGCTCGGGGTGCACGTCGGCGGGCACGAGGTGTTCGACCGCCCGGCCCTGGCGGTGATGGCGGGCGCCCTGCCGACCGACTCGTTCCACGCCTTCCAGGCCCTGAAAACGGAGACCACGGAATTACCGGCCGCCGTCCAGGCCTGGATCGCCGAGCGGCGGCCGACGTTCGGCGTGGTGCACGGCGACCCGACCAACGAGGACATTCCGGCGATCCTGGAGGCCCTGGCCGAGGACCTTGATGTCTATCTGGTCGGCGGCCTGACCTCGTCGCGCCAGGCCAACTACGCGATCGCCGACGCGATCACCGGCGGCGGCCTGTCGGGGGTCCTGTTCGCGCCCGAGGTCGGGGTGATCACCGGCCAGTCCCAGGGCTGCGCGCCGCTTGCCGGGCCGCACCTGATTTCCGACTGTCTGGACAACGTGATCGTCGGCCTGGATGGCCGCCCGGCGCTCGACGTGCTGCGCGACGACGTGGGCGAGCTGCTGGCCCGCGACCTGCAACGCCTCGCCGGCTATGTTCACGCGGCGTTGCCGGTCGAGGGCTCCGACACCGGCGACTACATGGTCCGCGATCTTCTGGCCATCGATCCCGGGCGCGGCTGGATCGCCATCGGGGCGACCGTGCAGCCGGGCGAGCGCCTGATGTTCGTGCGCCGCGACCCGCAAAGCGCGCGCGACGACCTGATCGCCATGCTGGATCGCCTGAAGGCGCGGCTGCCCGGACCGCCGAAGGCCGGGCTCTACGTGTCCTGCGTCGCCCGGGGGCCTCGGATGTTCGGTTGCGCGGATGTCGAAAGCGGGCTGATCCGCGAGCGCCTGGGCGAGTTTCCGTTGGTCGGCTTCTTCGCCGGCGGCGAAATCTCGCACAACCGCCTCTATGGGTACACCGGCGTCCTGACCCTGTTCGTCTGATCCTCGATTTTACGCCATCGCACCAACGACGAGGTTCCGCCATGAAATACGCGCCGCTCGGGCGCACCGGCCCGACCGTCAGCCGCATCTGCCTCGGCACCATGACCTGGGGCGAGCAGAACACGGAGGCCGAGGCCCACGCGCAACTCGACCTGGCCCTCGACCGGGGGGTCAATTTCATCGACACCGCCGAGATGTATCCGACGCCGCCGCGGCCGGACACCCAGGGGCGCACCGAATCCCATATCGGGAAATGGCTCGCCGCGCGCCGGCGGCGCGACGACATCGTCCTTGCCTCCAAGGTCAGCGGGCCGCCCGGCCAGATGACGCCGATCCGCCCCGACCAGCGGTTCGATCGCCGCAACATCGAGGCGGCGCTGGAGGCCAGCCTCGGGCGTCTCAACACCGACTACCTGGACCTCTATCAGCTTCACTGGCCGGAACGGCGGACCAACTTCTTCGGCAGCCTGGGATACACGCACAGGGATGGCGAGGTGTTCACGCCGTTCGAGGAGGTGCTGGGCATCCTCGACGACCTGATCAAGGCCGGCAAGGTGCGCCATGTCGGGCTGTCCAACGAAAGCGCCTGGGGCGCGATGTCCTACCTCGGCCTGGCCGAGCGGACCGGTCTGCCGCGCATGGCGTCGATCCAGAACCCCTATTCGCTGCTCAACCGCAGCTTCGAGGTCGGGCTGGCCGAGGTGGCGATCCGCGAGGACTGCGGCCTGCTCGCCTATTCGCCGCTCGCCATGGGGACGCTCAGCGGCAAGTATCTGAACGGCGCCCGGCCGCCCGGCGCCCGCGCGACCCTGTTTCCGGAACGCTGCAAGCGCTATTTCGGCGATCGCGTGGCGCGATCGACCGAAGCCTACGTGGCCCTGGCCCGCGATCACGGCCTCGATCCGGCGCGGATGGCGATCGCCTTCGTCGCCGGGCAACGCTTCGTGACCAGCGCCATCATCGGCGCGACAAGCCTGGATCAACTGGAGTCCAACATCGCGAGCATCGACCTGACGCTGTCCGAGGAGGTTCTCGACGGGATCGAGGCGATCCACGACGCCTTTCCCTATCCGGCGCCGTGACGTCGCGATAGACTGGGCGTCCGCTCCCACCGATTCGGGAGGCCGCCATGTTGCGCCTGTTCGTCGGCATCCCCGTTCCCGATGATATCCGAGCCGCCCTGGAAGGCCTGTGCCACGGCCTGCACGGAGTGCGCTGGGTCAAGCCGGAGAACTTTCACCTGACCCTGCGCTTCGTCGGCGAGGTGGACGAGATGGTGGCCGAGGATCTGGACGCCACCCTGTCCGGTATCCACGCGCCGCGCTTCGAGATGGCGTTGTCCGAGATCGGATTCTTCGAGAACGGACGCGCCGTGCGGGCGATCTGGGCCGGGGCCGAGAAAACGCCGCCGCTGATCCATCTCCACGACAAGGTGGAATCGGCCACCGTGCGGGCCGGCCTGCCGCCCGAGGCGCGCAAGTTCCGTCCCCATGTCACCCTGGCCCGGCCGCGCGGCTTGAGCCATGAACGGCTGGCGCCCTATCTGGAAACCCGGGCAGGGTTCCGCGCGCCACCCTTCGAGGTCGACCGCTTCGTCCTGTTTCGCAGCCACCTGAAGCGCGAGGGAGCGCATTACGAGATCCTGGCCGACTACGGGTTGCCTTGAGACATTGAGAATGAATAACCTCGAAATCCGGCGGTTGCGTAGTCAATGTTTAAACTGAATAAAAAAGCGGTTTGTTTTTGGGGCGGTTCACCCTCATAATATTTAAAGGGTAATGCTCTGGTTTCGTGTGGCGTGTTCACCCGGAAACGAGGGCTTTCGGCGGTATGCCCATGCTCGACGAATTGTGTTCGGCCGCGAACTCTTTGCGCAGGAAGGTTGGGTGATGATCCTCGCTCGTCTCGAAGTCAGTAGAAAAGTCTGGATTCCAAGCGCCATGGTCGTGATCGGAATGTTGGTCGTCGTCGTTTGGGCGCTCGACATGTTTCGCGACATGATGGTCGAGGACCGGAAGGACAAGCTGCGCAATATCGTCGAGGTGGCGGTCGGGGTCGCCGAGGCCTATCGCGCGCAATCCGAGGCCGGCGCGATGAGCCAGGAAGAGGCGAACAAGGCCATCGCGCGGGCCATCGAGGCGATGCGCTACGATGACGGCGAATACCTGTTCGTGCAGGGCCTCGACGGAATGCTGGTCATGCATGGCGCCAAGCCGGAAATGAACGGAAAGGACATGTGGGACCTCAAGGATCCCAACGGGGTGTTCTTCATACGGGAAATGGTGGACACCGTGAAACGCGCCCAAGGCGGGTTCGTCGCCTATGAGTGGCCGAAGTCCGGAAGCGACGAGCCGGTGGAGAAACTGACCTACGTGGCCGGACTTCCGGCCTTCGGCTGGCTCATCGGCACCGGCGTCTATATCGACGACATAGACCGGGCCTTCAACGCGCAGGCTCTGCGGCTGGCCCTCGTGGTGGTTCTTTCGCTTGTCGTTTCGGCGGCCATCGCCATTCTGGTGATCCGCGACATCGTCCGGCCGCTGGAGCGGATGACCGCCGACATGACCAGCCTGGCCGACGGCAACCTGGACGTGACCGTCGCCGGGACCGGGCGCGGCGACGAGATCGGCGAGATGGCCAATGCCCTGGCGGTGTTCAAGGACAATGCCGTCGAACGCCGACGGCTCGAGGAAGACCGCAAGGCGGCGGAGAAACGCGCCGCCGAGGATCGCCGGGCCGCCATGCTCGGGTTGGCCGACACGTTCGAGACCGAGGTCGGGCAGGTGGTTCGCAACGTTTCCGATGCGTCGGACTCGATGCGTGACGCCGCTGGCGACCTGACCTCGGCGGCCGACGCCTCCAACAGTCTGGTCGCCAGTGCCGCCAGCGCTTCCGAGGTGGTGTCGCAGAACATCCAGATGGTGGCCGCGGCGTCCGAGCAGCTCTCGACGTCGATCGGCGAGATCAGTTCCCAGGTCTCGCGCTCGGCCGGCATCACCGGCCAAGCGGTGGACGAGGCCGATCGCGGAACGCAGATGGTGCATTCCCTGTCCGGATCGGCCGAGCGGATCGGCGAGGTGGTGACCCTGATCAACGACATCGCCGATCAGACCAATCTGCTCGCCCTGAACGCCACCATCGAGGCGGCGCGCGCCGGCGAGGCCGGCAAGGGGTTCGCGGTGGTGGCGTCGGAGGTCAAGAACCTGGCCAACCAGACCGCAAAGGCGACCGAGGAAATCGATGCCCTCGTGAAGGGAATCCAGGGGGAAACCCGAGGCACCGTGGACGCCATCGAGGGGATCTCCGGCACGATCCGCGAAATCCGCGAGATCACCGCCACCATCGCCTCGGCGATCGAGCAGCAGGGCGCCGCGACGCAGGAAATCTCGGGCAGCGTTCAGCAGGTTGCCAAGGGTACCGCCAACATGAACGACGACGTGGGCGGGGTGCGCGATGCCGCGACCCGGACCCAGACGGCGGCCGGCGTGGTCGGCGAGACGACCGAACGGCTGAATCGCGACGCCAAGGTGCTGCGCGATCAGGTCGATCGATTCCTGTCGCAGGTGCGGGCGAAATGACCCCGCGCGGGATCGCGCGAAATCCGAATGACCGCCCGGACCGCCGGGGTCTTTACGTGTACAACGCGTCCAGGCGCTCCGCGTAGACCTGCCGGACCACGTGACGGCGCACCTTCATGGTCGGCGTCATCTGGCCGTTCTCGATCGAGAACGGCGCGTCCGCGATCACGAAGCGGCGCACCCGCTCGATGGTCGACAGCCGCCCGTTGACCCGCCCGACCACCTCTCCCAGCGCCGTGTTCAGGTCCGGGTCGCCGGCCAACTCGGCGAGGTCGGGTTCGGTGCCGCGCGCGTCGGCCCAGGTGGCCAGCCAGCCGGCATCGGGCACCAGGAGGGCGACCAGATGGGGCCGCCGATCGCCGCGCACCATCGCCTGGGAGATTTCCGGTTGCAGGGTCAGCAGCCCCTCGACCCGCTGCGGCGCCACGTTGTCGCCGCCCGACAGCACGATGATATCCTTCTTGCGGTCGGTGATGCGGATATAGCCGTCGTCGTCGATCTCGCCCACGTCGCCGGTGTGCAGCCAGCCGTCGCGCAGCGCCTCGGCCGTGGCCTCCGGGTTGCCCCAGTAGCCCTGCATCACCAGATCGCCGCGCACCAGGATCTCGCCGTCCTCGGCGAGCCGCACCTCGGTGTTCAGGATCGGCGGGCCGACCGTGTGAATGCGGTTGCGGCGCGGCCGGTTGACGCTGATTACCGGTCCGGACTCGGTCTGCCCGTAGCCTTGCAGCAGGCGCAGGCCGAGCGCCGTGAAATACAGGCCGACGTCCGGATTGAGCGGTCCGCCGCCCGACACCAGGGCCTTCAGGCGACCGCCGAAATTGGCTCGCACCTTGCCGCGCACCAGCCGGTCGAGGACCGCGTCCTGGAGCCTTTCATGCAGCGCCAGGCGGTCGTCGGCATGGCGCTTGCCGCCGAGTTCGAGGGTTCGCCGGAACAGCCGTTCCTTGGCGCCGCCGGATTTCTTCAGGCCGCTCTCGATGCGCTGCATCATGGTTTCGTAGAGCCTCGGAACGGCGGTCATGATGGTTGGTCGCGCCTCCACCATGTTGCGGCCAAGCTGATCGATTCCCTCGGCGTAGTAGATCTGGGCACCGATGGAGATCGGGAAGAAGAGGCCGGTCGAATGCTCGTAGGAATGGGACAGCGGCAGGAACGACAGGAACACCTCGTCGTCGAGGCCCAGTTCCTCCAGGGCATGGCGGGCCCCCATGCAGTTGTGCAGGATCGCCCGGTGCGGGGTCATCACGCCCTTGGGCAGGCCGCCGGTGCCCGAGGTGTAGATCAGGCAGGCGGTGCTCTCGGGCGACAGCGTGCCGACCCGGTTGGCCAGCGGATCGCCGGCGACGCGGCCGCGCTCGGCGACCTCCCGCCAGGTCAGAACCTCCGGTCCGTCATCCGGTGTCGCGGACGGCGGTTCGAGAACGATCACGAATCGAACGCCGCGCGCCTCGCGCGCCGCCGCCAGAAGGGGGCGGGCCAGACGCGCGGTCGACACCACGGCGCCGACCGCCCCGCTGTCATCGAACAGATGCCGATGATCCTCGACCGTGTTGGTCACGTAGCCCGGCGCGGTGATGGCGCCGGCGGTCATGATCGCCAGGTCGGCGATGCCCCATTCCGGGCGGTTCTCGGAGACCAGCGCCACCCGGTCCCCGTCGCTCACGCCGAGCGTCCGCAATCCGGCCGCCAGCGCATTGACCTGGTCCGCCGACTCGCGCCAGCTCCAGGCGCGCCACTGACCGTCGGATTTGGCCCAGAACAATGGGCGCTCGGCAAGCCGGGTGGCCTGATCGAAAAACATCGCGGCAAGATTCGGCCAAGGATACTCTGACATCTCGTGGTCTCTCCGTGGGCTCCCCGGGCGGCGGATACCGCTCACGGCTTGTGTCGACGTCTATCGAGCCTTATATCCGGCTCAGGTTCAAGGAGGAACACATGCCGTTGGAACACGCCGAGTCGCTGCCCGAATGGGACCTGAGCGACCTCTACCAGGCCATGGACGCGCCGCAGATCGCGCGCGACCTGGCCCGTGCGTCCGATCTCGCGGCGGCGTTCGCCGAGACCTACAAGGGGCGCTTGAAGGACCTTTCGGGCGACGATCTGGGGCGGGCGATCGAGGATTACGAGCGGATCACCGAGATCCTTCACCGCCTGTTCAGTTACGCCGACCTGCTGTTCGCCGGCAACGTGGCCGACCCGGAGATCGGGCGGTTCCGCCAGACCATCCAGGAACGGCTGACCGAAATCTCCAAGACAACGCTGTTTTTCACCCTCGAACTGAACCGCATCGACGATCCGGTGATCGAAACCCAGTTGCTGGCCCCGCGGGCCGCCCGCTATGCCTCCTGGGTGCGCGACAACCGTGTTTTCCGACCGCATCAGTTGTCCGACGAGGCGGAGGAGCTTCTGCACGAAAAATCGGTCACCGGGCGCGGCGCCTGGACCCGATTGTTCGAGGAAACCATGGCCAGCCTGCGCTTTCCGGTGGCCGGTCAGGATCTGCCGCTGTCCGATGCCCTGAATCTGCTGTCGGATTCCGACGGCGCGAAGCGCAAGGAGGCGGCGCGGTCCGTCGGTCGGGTACTCGGCGACAATATCCGGCTGTTCGCCCATGTCGCCAATACCCTGGCCAAGGACAAGGAGATCGAGGATCGCTGGCGGCGCTATCCGCATCCGGTGGCGGAACGCAACATGGCCAACCTGATCGAGGACGAGGTGGTCGACGCGCTGGTGGATTCGGTGCGCGAGGCCTACGAGGCCCTGGGCCATCGTTATTATGCCCTGAAGGCCCACTGGTTCGGGGTCGACAAGCTCGACTACTGGGACCGCAACGCGCCGCTACCGGGCGTCGAGGAGCGCCACTTCTCGTGGGACGACGCCCGCCGGACGGTGCTCGACGCCTATGGCGCGTTCTCCCCGGATCTGGCCGAGGTGGCCGAACCGTTCTTCCATAACGCCTGGATCGACGTTCCGCCGCGCCCCGGCAAGGTGCCCGGCGCCTTCGCCCACCCGACCGTGCCGTCGGTGCATCCCTACCTGCTGCTGAATTACCACGGCAAGGCGCGCGACGTGATGACCCTGGCCCACGAACTGGGCCACGGGGTGCATCAGCGGCTGGCCGGCCCGCAGGGCACCCTGATGTCCGACACCCCGCTGACCCTGGCCGAGACCGCCTCGGTGTTCGGCGAGATGCTGGTGTTCCGGTCCCTGCTCGACGCCGAGACCGATACGGCGCGGCGGCGGGTGTTGCTGGCCGCCAAGGTGGAGGACATGCTCAACACCGTGGTCCGGCAGATCGCCTTTCACCAGTTCGAGGATCTGGTGCACGCCGAGCGGCGCAACGGCGAGCTTTCGGTGGAGCAGTTGGGCGCCATCTGGCTGGAGGTCCAGCGGGAGAGCCTGGGCCCGGCATTCCGGCTCGGCGACGAGTACCGCAACTACTGGGCCTACATTCCGCATTTCGTGCACACCCCGTTCTACGTCTACGCCTACGCGTTCGGGGATTGCCTGGTGAACTCGCTCTATGCGGTATTCCAGGACGGCCACCCCGGCTTCCAGGCCAAGTACGTGGACATGCTCAGGGCCGGCGGCACGTTGCGCCACAAGGACCTTCTGGCGCCGTTCGGCCTCGACGCCTCCGACCCCGGATTTTGGCGGCGCGGCCTGGACGTGATCGCCGGCTTCATCGATGAACTGGAGAGGACTCGGTAAACCATGTCCGAACACGATCTGGGCCGCGAGGACGACAACCTCGGACGCCGGGTGCGCCGCTACGCGCGGGTCGGCGGCACGGTGGGCGGACTGGCCGCGCGGATGGCCGGCAAACGGGTGTTCGGCCGCTCGGGCGGCAACCAGGCCGCGCAGGCGAGCGAGTTGCGCGAGGCGCTGGGCGGCCTCAAGGGGCCGTTGATGAAGGTGGCGCAGATCATGTCCACCGTTCCCGACGCCCTGCCCGAGGAATACACCCTGCAACTGGCCCAGTTGCAGGCCAACGCCCCGGCCATGGGCTGGCCGTTCGTGAAGCGCCGGATGGTCGGCGAGTTGGGCGCCGACTGGCGGTCGCGATTCCAGGAGTTCACCCACGAGGCGGTGTCCGCCGCCTCGCTGGGCCAGGTCCACAAGGCGACCGACCTGGACGGCAACGTGCTGGCCTGCAAGCTGCAATACCCGCAGATGGAGTCGGTGGTCGAGGCCGACCTGAAGCAGCTCAAGCTGATCCTGTCCATCTTCCATCGCTACGACCAGGCGATCGACGCCAGCCAGATGTATCAGGAACTGGCCGAGCGGCTGCGCGAGGAGTTGGACTACCAGCGCGAGGCGCGCAACATGATCCTCTATGGCCACATGCTGGCCGAGGAGCCGGGAATCCACGTTCCGGTGCCGCGCCCGGACCTCGGCACGCGGCGCCTGCTGTGCATGAACTGGCTGGACGGCGCCCGTCTGCTTGGCGTTGCCGACCGGCCCCTGGAAGACCGCAACCGGGTCGCCTACAACATGTTCCGGGCCTGGTACGTGCCCTTCTACTATTTCGGGGTTATTCATGGGGATCCGCACCTGGGCAACTACACGGTGCGCGACGACAACACCGTCAACCTCATGGACTTCGGCTGCATCCGCATCTTCCCGCCGAGCTTCGTGCAGGGAGTGATCGACCTCTATCGGGCATTGCGGGACGATGACGAGACCCTCGCGGTGCACGCCTACGAGACCTGGGGTTTCACCAACCTGAGCAAGCAGACCGTCGAGGTGCTCAACATGTGGGCGGGGTTCATCTACGGACCGCTGATGGAGGACCGGACCCGCAACATCTCGGAAACCAATTCCGGTGCCTACGGTGCCCAGACGGCGACCAAGGTTCACAAGGAACTGCGCCGTATCGGCGGCGTGCGGCCGCCGCGCGAGTTCGTTTTGATGGACCGCGCGGCGATCGGCCTGGGCAGTGTGTTCATGCACTTGAAGGCGGAGATGAACTGGTACCAGCTGTTCCACGAGCTGATCGACAGTTTCGACGCGGAGCGCCTCGCCGCCCGCCAGTCCGAGGCGCTGGCCGCGTCCGGGCTGACGCCGTCCGAGGCGGCGGCCTGACCCTTATTCCCCCGCCGCCGGGCGCGGCCTCGGGCGCGCCACCTCGGCGCCCGGCCCCGGATCTCCGGGCACGAAAAGGGCCAACCCCAACGACACCGCCGCCATCGCCGCCCCGGCCAGGAACACATGGGACGGCGAGACCAGCCAC
The DNA here is from genome assembly GCA_028282245.1 of Magnetospira sp. Classification (GTDB taxonomy): domain Bacteria; phylum Pseudomonadota; class Alphaproteobacteria; order Rhodospirillales; family Magnetospiraceae; genus JANQGL01. The sequence continues at coordinate 6,932 of JANQIL010000015.1, read as the reverse complement.
AGCAACCCGAAGGCGGCCGGGATGAACACCGCCGCCACGTGATTGATCGAGAAGCTCACCCCGGCGGTGGCCGCCATGTCGGCCGGATCGGCGATCTTCTGGAAATAGGTCTTGATGGCGATCGCCATGGCGAAGAACAGGTGATCGACCACGAACAGCAGGACCGCCACCCAGGCCGTCTCCACGAAGGCGTAGGCGACGAACACCCCGACCAGCCCGGCATACTCCAGGATCAGCGCCCGCCGCTCGCCCCAATGGCCGATCAGCTTGCCGATATAGGGCGCGATCAGGGTGTTGAGGCCGTGGTTGGCCAGCAGCATGAGAGTCATCTCGGACACGTCGAAGCCGAATTTCTCGACCATCAGGAACGCCGCGAAGACGGTGAAGATCTGACGCCGGGCGCCGGACATGAAGGTCAGCGCGTAATACAGCCAGTAGCGTCGCCGCAGGAACAGCGCCTTGTGCTGCGTCGTCGCCTGCGGGAACCTCGGAAACAGGACCCAGGCGGCCAGGGTCAGGACCAGCGTCGCGCCACCGCCCAGCAGGTATACCCAGGGCATGGTCAGGCCGCCCAGTTCGATCGCCAGGTAGATTCCCCCGAACGCGGCCAGCGTCGCCAGCGATCCGGCCGACAGCATCCGTCCCATCACCAGCGGCGCGCGCTCCTTGGCGACCCATTGCAGGGTCAGCGACTGGCGGACCGCCTCGAAGTAGTGAAAGCCGATCGACATCAGGACGGTGGTCGCGTACAGGCCCAGTTCACCGGGGAACTGGCCGGTCAGCATGGTGCCGATTCCGAGCAGGACCAGGGCGGCCAGGGCCAGCGTCTGCTCGCGCATGACCACGAGAACGAACACCATCCCGAACGCCAGGAACCCCGGCACCTCGCGCAGGCTTTGCAGGATGCCGATTTCGCGACCGGTGAATGCCGCCTGCTCCACCGCGAAGTTGTTGAGCAATGCCATCCAGGTGGCATGGGCCAGCGGCATCGCCACCGACAGCAGCAGCAACAAACCTTCCGGCGATCGCCAGGCGGAGGGGATTCGAGGCATGCGGGGCTTCCTTGTTCCAGGGCCTGCTGGCAATCATCTTGGGACCTCGGCGGCGAATGCCAAGGATAGCGAGGGTCGATGCGCGAAATGTGGCTTCAACGCAACACAAACCCTGAAAGTGGCACTAAAAACAATCATGAGTTGCTTTTGCTGGGCCGCGCTCTTCCCCTTGCGCTCACTCGAATATATTTTGTTGCGGGTAATGCGAGGCAACCTTGATCGAAAACACACGCCGCGCGGCGTTGGATTACGGTTAAGGCGCGATGGCGCCTCGGATAAAACGCGAAAAAGTAAACGCGACTCGAGTCTGCTTTCGAACCGAATGCATACCTTGGAATGGGGGAGCACCAAATGAACTACATTATCAAGCATTGGCAAGGAAAAATCTCGCTGGGGTATGCCTATTGGTTGAATGGCGTTCTGTTGTCCGTGCTTATTTCTAAGTTATATAATATATTATTTTTCGATTTGACATATCATGCTGAATTTCATCCACAAATCGTCGCCTTGGCTTTTGCTTTTCTGTCTACTACTGTTTCCATATGGGCGCACGTCGGCATCTGGCGATCGGCCGGCGTATCCATGCAACGCGCCCGCGACTCGAACCCGAAAAAATTTCCTTTATGGGCATATTTAGCTCGCGCATCGGTTATTTTGTATTTCTTGATGTTAATTTCTATAATTGTTCTGATTTTTATAGTAATTGGCTTGGATTTATATAAGGAACCTTCCTTGTGAGTACTGGATGGTTAAGTCGCGACACCGGAATTGCGTTCCGCGAAGTCTTCGGAAAGGCCTGATCAGGCAATGCGCGCCGGCCACGGCGAGGTCTCCCGCGCCGTTGACATCCGCCGTCCGGAGCCCAAATTCACTCCTGGTGTCGAAAAACGGGTCCCCGGGCCCGCATGCAACGAGGAGCCGGACCGATCCGATGACCGACATGCTCCGCACCGACCGCCTCGCGGCCCGGCGCGACTCCCTCGCGCGACATCCGGTCTACGGCCGGATTCGCACCATCGATGGCCTGCATGCGTTCATGTCCCACCACGTCTACGCGGTGTGGGACTTCATGTCGCTCCTGAAGTCGCTACAGGCGATCCTGGCTCCCGCCGGCGTCCCTTGGGCGCCGCTCGGAGACCCGGCGGTCCGGCGGTTCGTCAACGAGATCGTTCTGGAGGAGGAAAGCGACGCCGGCCCGCCTTCGGCCGACGGATCTCCACGCTACGCCAGCCACTTCGAGCTCTATTGCGAGGCCATGCGGGAGGTCGGGCTCGACCCCGCGCCGGCGCGGCGGTTCGCGGCCCATGCCGCCGAGGAGGGAATCGAGGCCGCGCTGGCGTCGAGCGACGTGCCGGAGGCGGCGCGCGCGTTCGTGCGCGACACGTTCCGCTTCATCGAAACCCGTCGGCCGCACGTGATCGCCGCCGTGTTCGCCTGGGGCCGCGAGCAGGTCATCCCGACCATGTTCCGAGGCCTGCTCGAAAGCGCCAGCATCACGCGCGATCAGGCGCCTACGTTTCACTACTACCTGGATCGCCACGTGAGCCTGGACGAGGATCACCACGGACCGCTGTCGCTGCGTCTGCTGGACGGTCTGTGTGGCGGCGACGCCGAGCGATGCCGGGAGGCGGAACGGGCGGCCCTGGAGTCTCTCGACGCCCGATGGAGGATGTGGGACGCGGTATGCGCCGGACGGCCATGGGCGGTTCCGGGCGCGGTCGCCGCGACCCCTGAATAAAAACGGCCCGCCGGCGGGGGGCGGGCCGTTCATGGTTCCGCGCGGATCCCGAATGGATGATCCGGGATCCGTATCGTGACGCGGGGACCGCTCAGGCGCCGGCCAGATTCGCGGCCGCGAAATCCCAGTTGGCCAAGTTGCCGAGGAACGTTTCGACGAACTTCGGCCGCGCGTTGCGGTGGTCGATGTAATAGGCGTGCTCCCAAACGTCGATGCACAGGAGCGGCGTCTGTCCGTGCGCGATCGGGGTATCCGCGTTCGGAGTCTTGACGACCTTCAGGGCGCCGCCGTCGACCACCAGCCATGCCCAGCCGGATCCGAACTGGGTCAGGGCGGCATTGGTGAACTCCTGCTTGAAGGCATCGAACGAGCCGAACGCGGCGTCGATCCGCGTCGCCAGGTCGCCGGACGGGGCACCGCCGCCGCCGGGCTTCATACAGTGCCAGAAGAACGTGTGGTTCCAGACCTGGGCGGCGTTGTTGAAAACGCCGGCCTTGGCGGCGTCGCCGGCCGTCGCGGCGACGATCTCCTCCAGGGTCTTGCCGGCCAGGTCACCGCCGTCCAGCAGCTTGTTCAGGTTGACCACGTAGGTGTTGTGGTGCTTGCCGTGGTGGTAGTCCATGGTCTCGGCCGACATGTGCGGTTCGAGGGCGTCTTTCGAATAGGGGAGCGCCGGCAGTTCAAAAGCCATTCGGAAATTCCTCCGATAGGGTGAAGGGTCTAAAAGTACTCCTCAGATAGGAGGAGCGGCGGCGCATGTGAAGGGGCGGGCCGGGAATGCCGGGGATTTTTCATCGCTTCGAAACGGCGCCGCGACCATATACAACGAAATGAACAATTCCGTTCTCGACCTGGTTCGGGCCGGCGATCCCGACCGCTTTCTGTGCGCTCTGTTCGCGTCTCCCACGCGGCGTCCGGCGCTGCTCGCCGTGCTCGCCATTAATCTTGAGGTGGCGGTGGTCCGCGAGCGGGCGCGCGAACCGCTGCTCGGCGAAATGCGCCTGCAATGGTGGCGTGACGGTCTGGAGGCGGTGTTCGATGGCCAAACGGTCGATCATCCGGTGCTGCGCGCGTTGGCCGCCGAGCGCCCGCGGGCCGATTGGGCGCGCGACGATTTCCTGGCCTTGATCGCGGCGCGGCGACGCGATCTGGACGACCGCCCGACGGCCGATCTGGCGGATTTCGAGGCCTACGCGCGATCGACCGCCGGACCGCTGGCGCGGCTGTCGCTGGCCGCTCTCGGGATCGACGGCGGACCGGCCGCCGAGGCGGCCGAACGGGCGGCCATCGGTTGGGCGCTCACCGGACTGCTGCGGTCGGCGGCGGCACACCGCGCGCAGGGCCGCCGGCTGCTGCCCCGTCCGCCCGATTCGATGGCCGGCGACGCGGCGGTGGCGGCCGGCGCGGCGACCCGGGCGCGGGCCCATCTGGCGGCGGCGCGGCGGTTGCGCGCGGAGGTGCCGCGCGACGCCCTGCCACTGCTGCTGCCGTGCTGGCTGGCCGAGGGCCAGCTCGACGATCTGGCGCGGGTCGGCTTCGATCCCATGCATCCCCGGCTGGCCCGGCCGAGCGGCGGTGGACGGCGGCTCGGCCTGGTGGTTCGCGCGTTGTTCAATCGGTATTGAAGGTGATACCGAGGTCTTCGCGCCGCCGCCGGGGTCCCTTGTAGAAGGCATCATCGCGACGGTGCCGGTCGGGGCCGAAGTAGTTGTCGGTGCGCACGAAGGTGCGTCGCCGCAGGATCACCGCGACAATCCGGGCGTACAGGGAGCGCACGGCCACCGGCTTGGCCAGGAACTCGTCGACTCCGGCGTCCCGTGCCTGGTGGACGTTGCGAGGCGCGGAATGACCGGTGATCATGATAATCGGCACGTAGGGGTTGGGACTGTCGGTCGAGGTCCTGAGGGCGCGCGCAAGCTCCAGGCCGTTGACCGGCGACATGTCCAGCCCGGTCAGCACGATGTCGGGGTGGGCCAGGCGGACCGCCTTGAAGCCTCTGGAGCCGTTCCGTGCCTCGTGGATGCTGCCGGCGCCGAGTGACTTGAGAACCTGCCGGATTAGTATGCGCATATGCTTGTTGCGATCGACCACCAGGAAGCCGAGATTGGCGAGGTCCAGGGCCGGCAGGTCGCTCGCGGGAGGCGGTCGTTCGATCGGGTTCGGGTACATCGCCGGGCTTCCGGAAGGTCGTGGGCCAAAACATGATGCCACGCGAACGGCGCCATGCCATCCGCGCGCGACCCACAGAGAGGTGGTTTTCTGTCCGTGAATAAACAAGCTACAGGGGGCCTAGCCACGCGTCGAGGTCGGCGCGGGCGCGGCTGGCGTAGGCCGCTTTCCGATCCCGGCGCTTGACGCGGCGGCCTCCGGGGCCGCGCGCGCCGATGTCCGGGAACAGGCCGAAGTTCACGTTCATCGGCTGGTAGGTGGCGGCGTCGGCGCCGCCGGTGATGTGTCCCAGCAGGGCGCCCAGGGCGGTCGTTCCGGGGGGCGCCGGGAAGGTCCGGCCGGTTCGCTCGGCGGCCGCGAAGCGGCCGGCCAGAAGGCCGACGGCGGCGCTTTCCACGTAGCCCTCGCAACCGGTGATCTGGCCGGCGAAGCGCAGGGCGGGGCGGGCCTTGAGGCGCAGGGTGGAGTCGAGCAGGCGCGGAGCGTTGAGGAAGGTGTTGCGATGCAATCCGCCGAGGCGGGCGAATTCCGCGTCCTCAAGGCCGGGGATCATGCGCAGCACCCGTTTCTGGGCGCCGTGGGTCAGTTTGGTCTGAAAGCCGACCATGTTGTAAAGGGTCCCCAGGGCGTTGTCCTGGCGCAACTGGACCACCGCGTGGGGCCGGCGCCCGGGATCGTGCGGATTGGTCAATCCGACCGGTTTCATCGGCCCGTGGGCGAGGGTTTCCGGGCCGCGCTCGGCCATCACCTCGATGGGCAGGCAGCCCTCGAAGTAGGGCGTGTTCGTTTCCCAGTCGCGGAACGCCACGGTCTCACCGGTCAGCAGGGCATCGACGAAGGCGTGGTAGCCGTCGCGGTCGAGCGGGCAGTTCACGTAGTCGGCGCCGTCTCCCTTGTCGTGCCGCGACTGCATCCAGGCCTTAGAGAAGTCGATGCTGTGATGGTGCACGATCGGCGCGATGGCGACGAAGAAGGCCAGCGAATCCTCCCCGGTCAGATCGCGGATCGCGTCGGCCAGCGGCGGCGCGGTGAGCGGGCCGGTGGCGATGACGACGCTGTCCCAGTCGGTGGGCGGCAGGGCGTCGATCTCGTCCCGCAGCAGGGTGATGCGCGGGTGACCCTCGATGGCGGCCTGAACGGCGCCGCTGAAGGCGTCGCGGTCGACCGCGAGGGCGCCGCCGGCCGGTACCCGGTGGGCGTCGGCGCAGGTCAGGACAAGGGAGTCCAGGCGGCGCATTTCCTCGTGCAGCAGGCCGATCGCGCTGGCCTCCGGATCGTCGGAGCGAAATGAATTGGAGCATACCAACTCGGCCAGGCGGTCGGTCACGTGGGCGTCGGTGGTCCGTCGCGGGCGCATTTCGTGCAACACAACCGGCACGCCGGCGGCGGCGATCTGCCAGGCGGCCTCGCTGCCGGCGAGGCCGCCGCCGATGACATGGACCGGCCGGCCGGCCGAGGGTTCGGATGCGCGCATGAGCAATATGTAGCGGTCCGGCGGTGGCTTGTCATCGGTCCCTTGACAGGTGGCCGCGCGGTGCCTACCCATGCCGCCGTGGATACACGTTCCGGGGAGGACACCCATGCAGATCGACAGCAACCTTCTTCTCACCATCGCCCTGTTCGGGCTGGCCGTTCTGTCGTTCCGCTACCTGCCAAGGCTGCTGGCCGGAGTGCCCTTTGTCCCGGCCAACGAACTCAAGGGCAGGCTGGACGCCGGCGAGGACGTGGTGGTGATCGACGTGCGCACGGCGGGCGAATTTGCCGGAGGACGCATCCCCGGGGCAATCAATCTGCCGCTCGGCGAGGTGGCGATGCGGCTGCGCAGCCTCGGCCCGGAGCTGGACGCCTACAAGACGCAACCGGTCTATGCCATCTGCCGCACCGAGAACCGCGCCGCCAGCGCCGTGCGGACGTTCAAGAAGGCCGGGTTCACCGATCTCAAGGTGGTGGCTGGCGGCATGGGCGCCTGGCGG
>JANQIL010000144.1 GCA_028282245.1 Magnetospira sp. | reverse complement strand
GTCCCATCCGTTGGCTGAATCGAACCACCAGATCAATAGCTTAGTGGATCGACCGATCCAAAGCTTGGGTGCCAAGCGTTGGATCCGATCCACTAGCGGGATCGATCGCGCCGGACACTACCTCCAGATCGTCAAGATGCCGATCATGATGAAACCGATCCCGGCAATCGGCTTGAGAGGGATCATCGTCAGGTATCGTTCCGCCATCGTGCCCAGGACGACGGCAATCGCCGTCGACGCGACAAGCGCGAGCGCGGCGGCCATGAAGATCAACACGGGATGGTGCCGTTGTTCGGTCGCGAAAAGCACGGTCGCAAGCTGTGTCTTGTCGCCGAGTTCGGCAAGGAACACGGTCGCGAAAATCACCAGAATCTGCTGCATGGAACATTCCCAGGGGAGTCCGGCACGACACGATGGCGGCACGACCAGCCGGATTCCCCCCGTATCCAGTCGATGCTCGCCACGAGTCTCGCCAAGTCGGATCCGACCGCTCGCGCCATGGCCGAGGCCAAGTGTGTTGACGCGAACCTTCCTCTCGGGAAGCGGCTACTCCCCCATGGAGCACGGCCTTGGTATCGAACCCCCAACGGGAAGTCAAGACGGTGAACCGAACGCATGTTCACGGGAATCGCTCGGATCGCGGCGATCCCGCGTCAACGGCGCGCGCCGACCGGCCGATGCCGGATAACGGGCGTCTTGCCGCGCGTCTCGGGGCAAAAAAAGACGCCCCGAAAAGTTAACTTCGCGGGGCGACGAGTTTGCATGCCACAAGGCGGGAAAAGGATATTTCGGGTTTGCCGCGCGCGGCGGCTAGTGGTTCGACCGATCCAAAGCTTGGGTACCAAGCGTTGGATCCGATCCACTAGGCGGCCTCGGTGCCGGAACTCAGGTTCTCAAGGAGGTTTTGCGGCGACGATTCGCCATAGGGATCGGTCTCGCAATTATCCGAGCAGCCCGGCTCCTCGAACCACCGCTCGACGACGCCGTCATTGACGATGGCCGCGTAGCGCCAAGAGCGCATCCCGAAGCCCAGGTTGTCCTTGGTCACCAGCATGCCCATCTTGCGCGTGAACTCGCCGCTGCCGTCCGGGATAACCTTGACCTTGGCGAGCCCCTGATCGCGCGCCCAGGCGTTCATCACGAAGGCATCGTTGACCGACAGACAATAGATCTCGCTGATTCCCTTGGCGGCGAAGTCCTCGTGAAGGCGTTCGAAATCGGGCAACTGATAGGTGGAGCAGGTGGGCGTGAAGGCACCGGGCAGGGAGAACAGGACGACCCGCTTGCCGGCAAAATAATCTTGCGTGGTCTTGTCCTCCCAACGATAGGGATTGGAACCCTCGATGGACTCGTCCCGGACCCTCGTCTTGAAGATCACCTGGGGGAGTTTCTTGCCGATCATGTGATTCGATCTCCTGTTTCGGTTTCGCGACGGGTTCGGCGGATGAACCCGAACGGTTATACAAAACCCGAATGATCGATTCGGGCTTTTGGTCCCTCTCCGGGCGCGGGCTCCGCCCGCGTGGCTGTCGCCGCAATGGCGACTCGATATCAATCCCGAACCGATGATTCGGAATTCCCGTATTATAATATCTCCGTCCGCGCCGTCGAACCTCCGTCGTGGCCGGGATGACGCCAAGGGAAGCGCTCGGCGCCCGGGGGAGACGCGATGGCGTGACCCGCCTTGAAAAGGATGTCCGCCATGGCCCGGCCCTGTTCCACGGCCAGCCGGGCGGCGGCGGGTGGAATCCAGGCGGACAGAAGGAACCGCGCCGCGCCGTCTTCCTTGTCCGATTGAAGAACCGCCAAGATACAGAGAAGCCGCAACTCGTCGACGCTGACCTTCTTGCATTCCGGCCGCCGGAACTCGATGGGCTTCGCGCTGGTGGCATCGAGGATTGTAAGGACGCCATCGAGGGCGACATGGGCTTCCCGCGCGCCGGCGAGCCGGAACGAATCCCTGAGCAGGGTGTGGATGTGGCCCTCGCCGGTCCGCGCCCGGACCCACATCCGGGCGGCCCAGAGAACGAGCTGGCTGCTGAACGAAAGATCGTGAAACACTTGGACCGGAACGGACATCGGATCATCCCCACTGGCGGCGGGACGGAGTCCGGATCGTCCCGCGCGTTAATTTGTGAATGCGTCTTCTTCGCAAGAAGAGGTTCTTTCCCGCGTATCGTCAACCCGGGCTCTTGCCATGTGAAACTCGGTAACCCAGGCGCGGCGTTTCCCGCCGTCCTACAGACGGAATCGGATCTTGAGGCCGATTTCCCGGGGCGAGCCGAGTTGGGCTCCGACTCCCTCGAACGCGGTGGTGCGATATTCGGCGTCCAGCAGGTTCCTGGCATACATGCCGGTCTCCACGCCGTAGGCGACGTCCCACATGAGGCTGGCATCCAGGATCGTGTAGCTCTCCTGACGCAGGCTATTGGACTCATTGAAATAAAACGGTCCATTCTGCCGCAGGGCCACGCGGGACTTGAATTGCTTGTCCGGCCCATAACGCCCGTCCCAGGCCACGAGCGCGCTGTATCGCGGCGCATAGGCGACCTTGTTTTCCTCGTATTGGTCACTGGTGAAACGGGAGTCGTTGTACATGCCGCCGATGGAAATCACATGATCGTCGATGACCTCGGACTTCCATGTGGCCTCGACGCCAAGGCTACGGGCATCCCCCATGTTCGCCAGATACTGTCCGCCCGGAGGGCCGGTGTAACCCTGGACATCCTTGCTCATGATTCCGTAGCCCGTGAGTTCGGCCGAGTGTCTGTAATCCGCGCTGTGCCATTTCCAGCCGATCTCCAGATTGGTCGCGGTCTCGGACTTGTAGGACATGGCATCCCGCGCGGAAACGCCTTCCTTGTTGAAGCCGCCGGGCTTGAATCCCTGCCCGATCCCGACCCAGACGCGGTGCTGATCGTTGGGCAGCCAAGCCAGCGCCAGACGCGGCGCGACCGAAAAAAAGCTGTCGTTGTTGGAATAGTGTTTGTCGACGCCGCTCTCGTCGACAACCATTTCCGTCTCGGCGTACTCAAAGGAGACGCGTCCGCCGGCGCCGAGTTCCCACCGTGGATGGAAACGCCAGGTCCCGTCGACAAACGCCGCGTAATTGTAGACGTCGTTGTTCGATATCTTGCCTCCCATGCCCCAGAGACCCTCGACGACATTCTCATGCTCGTACCGGAGCTTCTGAAAGGACAGGCCAAGCACGCCGTTCAGCTTCTCCGTGTCGTAGTTCCCGCGCAGTTCGGTGTAGACGCTGTTTTGCGAATCGACGGTATGCGTGCCCTCCATGAACATGCGATCCAGGTCCATGGACTGATAGGACGCGACCGCCTTCACGGCCCACGCGTCGGACACATCATACGTGGCATCCCACGTGACGTCCTTCAGTTCGCGGTCCAGATCGGGCTCGTCGGTGGCGCCGAGCGAGTCCCAGGACACCCGGGAGCGGGAGAGCGGGGAAAAGGGCACGAAGTACTCTTCGTGGGACTGATACCTCTCGACGCCCAAGCGGAGACGCGTTTCGAGCGGGTGCACGGGAGAGCGAAAATGCAAGGACATCCAGCCGCCCGTCGTTTCCGAGGTATCGACGTTGCTCTCGCCCAGGTCCGGGTTGTCGAGAGAGCCGAAATAGCGTTCGTCCATTACCATGGCCTGAGCGGCCCAGCCGCCGTCGAGGAAGCCACTGCTGGCGCCGGCATCGGCGCGCGTTCCGCGACCGTAGTAATCGACCCCGCCCCAGGCCTCCGGCTCCTCGCCGGGACTACGGGCGACAAGGCTCAGAACCCCGCCCAGGGTCCCGCGCCCGTATATGACGCCTTGCGGACCCTTGAGAAGCTCGACCTGCTCCACGCCCAGAAGGGATTGAGCGTAGCTTTGGGAAAGCTGGGGAACGCCGTCGACATACAATCCGACGCTGGGCGAGAAGTAATCGGCGCCGGATTGGCCCCGAATGGTCATGTTGTTATAGAGACGGGTGCCCCGGTTCATATTGGAGAGTTCGGGAAACACATTACTCAAATCTTCCGTTTTCGTGGCCGTGGCCGCCTCGAGTTGATCCGAGGTCTGAACCGATACGTTGCCAATGACATCGAAGCTGGTGACCGCGCGTTTCGTCGCCGTGACGTTGACCGGGGCCAGGTAAATTGTTTTTTCCCCGTCGTTGGAACGGCTGCCGTCGGCGTTTTCCACGGGCTGGAGGTGGTCCGCCTGCGCGGCGGAGGCATCGGGATCGGATTGGGCCAGCGCTTCGGGAGCAGAAGACAGCGCGAGAAGCGAGGCCGTGGCGAGCCAGAAACGTTTCATAATGGTCCTTGGTCCCTTGTGTTTTCATCGGAATTGAAGCCGTGCGGAAAGGCCGGGTTGGAACCGGCCGAATCCGCGTTCGGGCACGAGAATGAGAGGCGGCGGTTATGGGCTGGACGAAAGCCGATGTGATCCAGCGGCAAGAAGAAAAGCATCCCCCTATTGATGATAATGAGAATCAATATCATCAATAGGGGGATGTCAACGCCCTATTGCCTGGCTTTTTAGAAAAAACGCACATACTTGTTTTAATTATTCAATATTTTTTTGTATATATAATTATGCTTGAATTCATGAGATGGCATTCGGAATGCCAAGCGGTGCCCGGTCCGGGAAAGGGATGGCATGACGCCGCCACGAACCGCAAGGAACGCCCATGCGCCACGGCGACGCCAGACCGCTTGCGCCGTCAGAGCGGCAAGAAATCGATGTCGATGATCGGCGTCGGCGGCAGCGGAGTCGGGCTTAACGGATTCAGCCGACAGAGCCCGAAAGCCGGGCGCGGGACGAACGTCCCGTCGGCCGCCCTCAGCCGAGCTTGCGCACGTCGGCCAGATGGCCGGAAACGGCCGCCGCGACGGCCATCTCCGGGCTGACCAGGTGAGTCCGTCCGCCACGCCCCTGGCGGCCCTCGAAATTGCGGTTCGACGTCGAGGCGCAACGCTCGCCGGGTTCGAGCTGGTCGCCGTTCATGGCCAGGCACATGGAGCAGCCGGGCTCGCGCCACTCGAAACCGGCGGCCAGAAAGATCGCGTCCAGCCCCTCGTGCTCCGCCGTCTCCTTGACGATGCCCGAACCGGGCACCACCAGCGCCCGCACCCCGTCGGCGACCCGGCGCCCCCTGGCCACCGCGGCGGCGGCCCGCAGGTCCTCGATGCGGCCGTTGGTGCAGGACCCGATGAAGACCGTGTCGACGGAAATCTCGGTCAGCGGGGTGCCGGGCACGAGGCCCATGTAGTCCAGGGACCGCTGGATCGCCTTGCGCTTCGCCTCGTCGCGGCCGCCCGACGGGTCCGGAACGACGCCGGAAATCGGCAGCACGTCCTCCGGACTGGTCCCCCAGGTGACCAGCGGCTCCAGGGTCGAGGCATCGATCACCACCTCGCTGTCGTACTCGGCGCCGTCGTCGCTCGGCAGGGTTCTCCAATGGGACACCGCCTGTTCCCAGGCCCCGGCCTTGGGCGCCATGGGACGGCCCATGAGATAGTTGTAGGTGGTTTCGTCCGGAGCGATCAGTCCGGCCCGCGCGCCCGCCTCGATGGTCATGTTGCAGACCGTCATGCGGCCTTCCATCGACATCTCGCGAATCGCCTCTCCGGCGTATTCGATCACGTGGCCGGTGCCGCCAGCGGTGCCGATGCGGCCGATGATGGCCAGCACAAGGTCCTTCGGCGTGACTCCCACCGGCAGGCCGCCGTCGATGCGCACCCGCATGTTTCTGGCCGGCGCCTGCAACAGGGTCTGGGTGGCCAGCACGTGCTCCACCTCCGAGGTGCCGATGCCGAACGCCAGCGCCCCGAAGGCGCCGTGGGTCGCGGTGTGGGAATCGCCGCACACGATGGTCGTGCCGGGCAGGGTGAATCCCTGCTCCGGGCCGACGATGTGGACGATGCCCTGGCGGATGTCGTCCATCGCGTAATAGGGCACTCCGAAATCGCGCGTGTTGCGCTCCAGCGCCTCCACCTGAATCCGGCTTTCCGGGTTGGCGATGCCGCGCGAGCGGTCGCCGGTCGGCACGTTGTGGTCGGCCACCGCCAGGGTGCGCTCCGGGCGACGCACCTTGCGGTCGGCGGCGCGCAGGCCCTCGAACGCCTGCGGGCTGGTGACCTCGTGCACCAGATGGCGGTCGATGTAGATCAGGCAGGTTCCGTCGTCCTGCACGTCGACCAGATGGCTGTCCCAGATCTTGTCGAACAGGGTGCGCGGCTTGGCGGCCATGGCGTGCTCCCGTGGCTGGACCGGGTGGGGCTGGCGAAAACGAGAGGAAGCGGGCGGCTCAGCCCTCGGCCGCCTCGGCGCCCTTGCTCTTGCGCTGCCAGTCCTTCTTTTCGGCGATGCGGGCCGACTTGCCGGTGCGGCCGCGCAGATAGTAGAGCTTGGCCCGTCGCACGTCGCCGCGCCGCACCACGTCGATCCCCTCGATGTTCGGCGAATACAGCGGGAACACCCGCTCGACGCCCTCGCCGTAGGAGATCTTGCGGACCGTGAAATTGGAGTTCAGGCCCTTGTTGGAGCGCGCGATGCAAACGCCCTCGAAGGCCTGGGTGCGGGTTCGGTTGCCCTCGACCACCCGCACGTTGACGCGCAGGGTGTCGCCCGGATCGAACCTGGGAATTCCCTTGTCGGCGGTCAGTTTGGCGATCTGCTCCTGTTCGAGCTCGGCAATCGTGTCCATCGTCCTCGTCCTCGTTCAGTAACCCCGGCCGGCCACGTACCTCTCCCACAGGTCGGGACGCCGCCGCCGGGTCGTTTCCTCGGCCTGGGCCAGACGCCAGGCGCGAACCCTTTCGTGGTGACCGGACAGCAAGACCTCCGGCACCTCCCGCCCCCGCCATTCGCGAGGCCGGGTGTAGTGGGGATATTCCAGCAATCCCCGCTCGAAACTCTCCTCGGCGCCCGAGTCCGCGCAGCCCATCACGCTGGGCAGCAGACGCACGCAGGCGTCGATCAGGGCGATCGCCGCCGGCTCGCCGCCCGACAGGACGAAGTCGCCGAGGCTGATCTCCTCCACCGCGCGGGTTTCGAGAACCCGCTCGTCGAGCCCCTCGTAGCGGCCGCACAGCAGCCGCACGCCGGGACCGGCGGCCAGACCACGCACCCGGCCCTGGGTCAGCGGCCGGCCGCGCGGGCTCAGGAACAGCAGCGGCAGCGGCGCCTCCGGCGTGTCGCTGGCCTCGATCGCCGCGTCCACAACGTCGGGCCGCATCACCATCCCCGGGCCGCCGCCATAGGGCGCGTCGTCCACGGAGCCGTGTTTATCGCGCGCGAAGGCGCGAATGTCCAGCGTCTCCAGAGCCCAGGCGGCGCTTTCCAGGGCCTTTCCGGCAAGCGACGCCGCGAGCGGCCCCGGAAACATTTCCGGAAACAGGGTCAGCACCCGCGCCGTCCACGGCGGTGGCGCGGCCTCAGCCATGCTCGTCCTCCGGCTTCGGCGGCTCCAGCAGGCCGTCGGGCGGATCGACCACCAGCCGCCCAGCCGCCAGATCGACCACCGGCACCGCCCGTCTGGTGAACGGCACCATCAACGGCCGGTTGTCCACGCCCTCGATCTCCAGCACGTCACCGGCCCCGAAATCGTACACCCAGCGCACCGTGCCGAGCGGCGTCCCGTCCCCCAACTCGACCCGCAATCCGGCCAAGTCGGCGTAATAGAACTCGTCCTCTCCGGCCTCCGGCATCGCCTCGCGGGGCAGATACAGGCGCTGTCCCTTCAGGGCCTCGGCGGCGGCGCGGTCCGCGATGCCGTCGATGCGCGCCAATACCTGTCCCTTTCCCGCCCCGAGCACGGTCACCGCGAACCGCCGCCGCCGCTCGGCATCGACCAACGGTCCGTTGGCCTCCAGGAACGCCGGATCGTCGGCCAGACAGCGGATGCGCAGATCGCCCTTGAGACCCCGCGCCCCGGTGACGATGCCGACCAGCAGCAACCCCGGGATAGTGTCGCGCGCCGGCTCGGCCATCGCCCGCCTCCGGCCAACCGATTACTCGGCGGCGCTCTCCGCCGCCTCGGGCGCCTCGGCGCCCTCGGCCTCGCGACGTTTCTCCTCCTTCTCTTGCAGGCGCTCCAGGGCCTTGGCCTTGGGCTTGTCCTTCTTGGTCTGATCCCGCACCACCGGCGGCGCCATCAGATCCTGGGCCGCCAGCAGGCGCTGCACCCGGTCGGTCGGCCGCGCGCCCTCGCCGATCCAATATTGAATACGCTCGCCGTTCAGAACCACGCGTTGCGGATGGTCGCGCTCCAGCATCGGATTGTAGGTGCCCACCTTCTCGATGAAGCGGCCGTCGCGCGGGCTGCGCGCATCGGCCACCACCACGCGATAGAACGGGCGCTTCTTGGCGCCACCCCGGGACAGGCGAATTTTCAAAGACATGGTCGTTCGGTTTCCTTGGTTGGTCGAATTGCGAACACGCGCCGATCTGATCCCTATGGACGGCCGCCGGTCATCGGCGGCAATGGCGGCATCCCGCCCCCGGCTCCGGGCAGGCCGCCCGGCGGCATCATGCCGCCCTTCCTGGCCATCCGGGCGAGCGCGCCCTTTTTGCCCATCTTGCCCATCTGCTTCATCATGGCGCTCATCTGCTGGAACTGCTTGAGCAGCCGGTTGACGTCCTGCACCGTGGTTCCCGAACCCGTCGCGATGCGACGCCGCCGGGACGCGTTGAGCAGCTTCGGATTGAGCCGCTCCTTGCGGGTCATCGACTCAATGATCGCCTGCTGACGGGCGATCTGCTTGTCGTCGATGTTGGCGTTGGCGATCTGATCCTTGTACTTGCCCATGCCCGGAATCATCCCGAGCAGCCCTTCCACGTCCCCCATCTTGCGGATCTGGGCGTACTGCTGGAGCATGTCCTCCAACGTGAACCGGCCCTTCAGGGCGCGCTTGGCGGCCTTTTCGGCCTCCTGCTTGTCGTAGGCCTCGGCCGCCTTCTCGACCAGACCGACGATATCGCCCATGCCGAGAATGCGGCCGGCCACCCGGTCGGCCTGGAAGGCCTCGAGTTCGTCCACCTTCTCGCCGACACCCATCAGCTTGATCGGCTTGCCGGTGACGAAACGCATGGACAGCGCGGCGCCGCCCCTGGCGTCGCCGTCGACCCGGGTCAGAACGATGCCGGTGATCCCAACCTTGTCGTTGAACTCGGTGGCCACCGCGACCGAATCCTGGCCGGCCATGGCGTCGGTCACCAACAAGGTCTCGGCCGGATTGGCGACGTCGCGCACCCGCGCCACCTCGTCCATCAGGTCCTCGTTGATGTGCAGCCGCCCGGCGGTGTCGAGGATCACCACGTCGTATCCCTCGCGACGCGCCGTCTCCATGGCCCGCTTGGCGATCGCCACCGGCTGCTCGCCGAACACCACCGGCAGGGTCGGGACCTCGGTCTGCTCGCCAAGGATCGCCAACTGCTGCTGGGCCGCCGGGCGGTGGATGTCGAGCGACGCCATCAGCACCTTCTTGCGGGCCCGCTTGGTCAGGTGAAGGGCCAGCTTGGCGCTGGTGGTCGTCTTGCCGGAACCCTGAAGGCCGACCATCAGAATGGCCGAGGGCGGCGACGCGAACCGCAGATCGGACTCCGCCGGCTCGCCCTGCAACAGGTCGGTCATCACGTCGTTGACGATCTTGACCACCATCTGGCCGGGGGTGACCGAGTTCAGCACCTCCTGGCCGATCGCCCGTTCCTTGACCCGCCTCACGAAGTCCTTGACCACCGGCAGCGCCACGTCGGCCTCGAGCAGCGCCACGCGCACCTCGCGCATCGCCTCGCCGACGTCGGCCTCGGTCAGGGCGCCGCGCTTCTTGAGGCGGTCGAAGACATCACCCAGGCGGTCGGAAAGACTCTCGAACATGACGTCAGGCCTGTGATTGTCGCGGCGTTGATCAAACCAAGCACCGAGAGCGCCGGTGCGCGAATCTCGCGGACCGACGGCGCCCCATGGGGCGAAGGGAACCCATCCCTCCGGTGTGGGGACGAGACGCTAAGGTGTCCGGGCGGCCCTGTCAAGATCGTACCGAAACTCCGCTCAACCGGACGCCGCCGATCGACCGTCGACCGGCGTTGCGAGGATCGCGCGGGAGCGGCCGTGGCGACGCCCGACGATACACGTCTCGCGGCATGGTCGGCGAGACGGGTCGCACCCGGGTCGGCTCCACGCTGCGGGTCGGGCGACAACCGCCTCCGGTGAACGGCGCAAGTCCCGAAACAGCTTCAAACAGGTGGATTTTTCGACCCGTCCACTCTAATGTTTCAGGATTGCGTCCGGGGGTCGCGAGCACCGCCGCCAGGCGATGGCGGCATGTGCCTTTCGATACAAAGAAGGAAATTCAAAAACCATGTCGCGGCGCCAGATTTTCCACGCCCTCGGCCTGCACCTGCATCAGCCCCCCGGCAATCTCGGGTTGCTTCTGGAAACGGCGCCCGACGAAGCGCGGCGGATCGTCGGCTGCTACGAGCGGATCGCCCGCCACGCCCAGAAATACGCCAACGTGGCCCGTCTCCACCTGACCTTGTCGGGTCCATTGCTGCGTCAGCTTCGCGATCCCGATCTGGTCGCCGCCCTCGCCGATACCGCGTCCCTGCCCGACATCGTGGCCGGCCTTGGCGCGGCGCCCGGCGTGGAATTCCTGGGCAGCGGCCTGGAACACCCGCCGATGCCCCTCATCCCGTCCGACGATTGGGCCGATCAACTGGCCGGCGAGCGACAGTACATGCGGGATGTCCTGGGCAAGGCGCCGCGCGGATTCTGGCCGGCCGAGGGCCTGTTCTCGCTTGAGATGGTGCCTGCCCTGGTCGATGCCGGATTCGACTACGTGGTGCTCAACGCCGGCCGTCTGGCGCGCCCCGACGGCACCCAGGCCGATGCCTTCCGCCCCGGCCTGCTGCGCTACCGGGCGGCGGAGATCGCCGTGGTGCCGCTCGACGGCGACCTGTCGGCGATGCAGGCGGGCGGCATCGATCCGGCCTGGTGGGCCGACGAGATCAAGGCCCGCAGTCTGTTCGGACCGGAGCCGCGACTGATCACGACGGTCTCCGACGGCGAGAATGGCGCTTGGTTCCGCGACGATTCGGAGACCGGATTCTTCGCCCGCTTCTTCAGCCCCTACATGGAATTCTGCGAAACCGGCGAGTTTCCCGTGAAGCCGATCTCGTTGAGCGAGTTTCTGGACATTCACCCGCCCACCGAGGACCTGACGGTCCACGACAACGCGCCGGTGGTCGGCTCGACCAAGAGCTTCGACGTCGACCACTGGACCGACGCGCCGGACCACCGCCGGGAGGATTTGGCCCGCCTGTTCAGGATCTCCGGCCGCTATCGGCAGCTTTCGCGCGGGCCGTCCGATCCCGAGCCCCTGCGCAATCTGCGCCGGCTGATCCTGGAAGCCGAGGGCAGTTGCTTCCTGGTGTGGGACGACGCCTGGCGGGACGGCCTGCGAGCGCGGCTGGACGAGGCCGAGCGGCTTCTCGACGGCCCGGTGACGACCGCCATTCTGGCCCCGGGCGGACCGCCACCCTCGATTACCCCGCCCGAGGTGACGCGGCCGCGTCCCGCCGCCACGGCGGCGGCGGCCAAGCCGAAACCGGCGCCCGGAACCGCGACGCCGGAGCCGAAGCCGCGACCGGCCAGGCCCGCGCCGGGACCACGGCCGGCGGTGACCAAGCCGGAACCGGAACCACGGCCGACCACGTCCGCGCCGAGCCCGAAACCGGCGGCGGCCAAGCCGACGCCGACGCCAACAACACCGACGGCCACCACCGATTCGGAACCGAAGACCCCGCCGACCGAGCGGCCGCGAGGGCCGTCCGATTCCGAATCCCCCAAGGCGAAACCGAAACCGGCATCAAGGCCGAAGGCCGCCACGAAGACCGCGAGACCGCGCAAGGCGACCACGGCCACCAAGGCCCAGGACACCAGCGCCGCCAAGGCCCAGGACACCAGCACCACCAAGGCCCAGGACACCAGCACCACCAAGGCCCAGGACACCAGCGCCGCCAAGGTCGAACCGCCGGCCAAGGCGGCCCCCGCCGGCCGCGCCAAGTCGCCGCCGCGCGACGCGCCAACCGGCCGCGGCCGCCGCAAGACCGGCGACTGAGGGAGTGGGCCGCGCCCCCGCGCGGCCCGCCGGACGCAGAGATGACCGACGCCCCCCCGCTCTCCGATCCAGACCCTCCGGCCCCGTTCACCGCCCGCGAACTGCGCGACCTCGCAACCGAGATCGGGGCGGCGTTCGAACCCGCCGCCACCCCCACCGAAGTCGTCCTGCTGGACGTCGACCCGACCCGCCTTCATGCCTATTGGTCCATCGTTGCCGCCGACCTGAACGCCGCGCGCGATCAGTTGAACGATGACTCGCCCGACCTGGTCCTGCGCTTTCACGACGTGTCGCCACGCGGCACCCCGGGCACCCGGGCCGAGGTGCCGTTCGACGTCGAGATCCAGGGTCGGCGCGGCGCCACCTACGTGGACCTCTGGCAGGCCGGACACAGCTACGTGGCCGACCTGGGACTGCGCGGCGGCGGCGACCACTTCGTTCTGTTGGCCCGTTCCAACCAGGTGGATCAGCCGCCGCTCGGCCCATCGGCCGATGACAGCTATGCGGAAATCGGACACTTCGAACCGGAAATCCCCGCGTTTCCGGCATTGACCATTCCGCCGACACCCGATCCGTCGCTGTTCGACGGCCTGTTTCCCGGCCGCGCGGCGGAGCCGCCGGCGTCCGAGTCGGACGATCCGCCGGAGTCCCCGGAAACGCCCGACGTGGTCGAGGTGACCGACGTCCTCGACGTGATGGAGTTCCCCTTCGTCACCGAAAGCGAGGGCTTTCCGCTGATCGACCCGTCGAGCCTGCGCCCGGCGTCCGAGGCGATGCCGGCCGGGATCGGCGCGACGGCAACCACGACCGTCAAGACCCTCGGCGACACCCCCGCCGCGACCACCGACGCCCCGCCGCCCGGCGCGCGATCGGCGCCGGGCGATACGCCGGCGCCGGATGCGCCGGCGACGGCGAACGAGTCGCGCGTCCCGCCGCCGCCCACCGGATCGGTGATCACCCTGTCCAGCTTCTCGCTCGGCCAGGAGGCGGTGGAATTGGAGGTGCACGCCGAGATCCACGTCTTCGGCCGCACCCGCCCGGGCCGCCGGCTGATCATCGACGGGCGGCCGGTCACGGTGCGCCCGGATGGCACGTTCAGCCTGCGCCGCCCGCTGCCGCGCGGCGCGGTGGTGCTGCCGCTGATCGTCGAGGAGGAGTCGGAGGACGAATGGCGATGACCGCCTACGGCTACCTTTGCCTCGCCCTGCACGCCCACCTCCCCTACATCCGCCATCCGGAGCACGGCTCGTTCTTCGAGGAGCGCTGGCTGTTCGAGGCGATCACCGAGTCCTACGTGCCGTTGATCCGGATGCTGGAGCGGCTGCGCGCCGACGCGGTGCCGGCCCGCCTGACCCTGTCCCTGTCGCCGACCCTGATCGCCATGTTGCGCGACCCGCTGCTACAGGCGCGTTATCGGACTCACCTGGACGGCATGCGCCGGCTGGCCGATCGCGAACTGCGGCGCACCCGGGGCGACTCCCGATTCGCGCCGACCGCCCTCCTGTACGAGGAGATGCTGGACGCCGCCGCCGGCACCTTCGACCAAACCTATCGGGGCGACCTGCCGGCCGCCTTCGCGACCTTCGCCGACGACGGCCTGCTCGACCTGATCACCTCCGCCGCCACCCACGGCTACCTGCCGCTGCTGCGCGCCGAGCCGAACGCGGTGCGCGCCCAGGTATTGCTGGGCCAGAGCTGCTTCCGGACCGCCTTCGGGCGCCCGGCAAACGGCATCTGGCTGCCCGAGTGCGGATACTACCGGGGCCTGGAGACGGTCCTGGAGGACGCCGGATTTCGATATTTCTTCGTCGATTCGCACGGTATCGAGAACGCCCGCCCGCGACCCCGAATGGGCCTCGCGGCGCCCGTCGCCTGCGCCAACGGCGTTGTCGCGTTCGGCCGCGACCCGGACTGCTCGCGTCAGGTATGGAGCCGCGACGAGGGCTATCCGGGCGACCCCTGGTATCGTGATTTCCACCGCGACATCGGTTTCGATCTCGACATCGAGACGATCCGGCCATTCCTTCTCGACGGCAAGACGCGGATCCACACCGGATTCAAGTATCATCGCATTACCGGCCCCGGCGACGACAAGCAGCCTTACAACCGGACCCGGGCGCTTGAACGGGTCCGCGCGCACGCCGAGCATTTCGTGCGCGAGCGGCGCAACGCGGTGGTCCGGCTCGGCCCCGGACCCGGTCCCAAGCCGATCCTGGTTGCCCCCTACGACGCGGAGCTGTTCGGCCACTGGTGGTTCGAGGGTCCGCAGTTCCTGGAGACGGTGCTGCGGCTTCTGAACGGCGAAGGACCCATCGCCGCCGGCACGCCCGACGACTATCTGGCCCTGCACCCGAGCCTGCAACGCGCCGCGCCGTCGCCGTCGAGCTGGGGCGAAAAAGGATTCAACGAGTTCTGGCTGAACGAGGGCACCGACTGGATCTATCCGCACCTCAACGCGGCGGCCCGGCGGATGGGCGATCTGGCGCGCCATTTCGCCGCCGCGCCGCCGGACAGCCTGCACGGCCGCGCCCTGCGCCAGGCGGCCCGCTCGCTGCTCCTGGCCCAGGCCTCCGATTGGCCGTTCATCATGCGCAGCGGCACGTCGTCCGACTATGCCCTGGCCCGAGTCCGCGACCATCTGGCGCGGTTCCAGTACCTCGACGACGCGCTATGTCGCGATTCGGTGGACGAACGGCGTCTTCAGGCGCTGGAATTCATGGACAACCCGTTCCCCGATGTGGACCCTTCCCTGTATGTCTGAACGCGAGTCTCAGTGGAGATCCTGCCCATGTTCATCCTGATGGTTTCCTCCGAATGCGCGCCGGTGGCCAAGGTCGGCGGCCTGGGTGACGTGGTCCAGGGACTGGCCAACGAACTCAGCATTCGCGGCCATTCGGTGGAAGTGGTTCTGCCGATGTACGACTGCATGCGCTACGACCGCATCTGGGGCCTGACCCAGACCTACGACGACCTGTGGGTGCCGTTTCACGACCAGACGATTCATTGCTCGGTGTTCTTCGGCTTCGTGGATGGTGTGAAATGCTTCTTCATCAAGCCGCATTCGCACAACAACTTCTTCGACCGGGGTCACTATTACGGCAGCAAGGACGATCCGCACCGATTCGCCTTCTTCTCGCGCGCCGCCCTTGAATTCCTGTTCAAGTCCGGCAAGCACCCGGACATCATCCACTGCCACGACTGGCAAACCGGGCTGGTGCCGGTTCTGCTCTACGAGGTCTACGGCCATCTCGGAATGGGCCATCCGCGGGTTTGCTACACCCTGCACAACCTCAAGCACCAGGGAGTCTGCGGACCCGAGGTACTGGGTCTGGCCGGGCTCGACCCCAATCGCCTGATGAACGGCGAGAAGCTACTCGACCACACCCACAAGACGGCCTGCAACCTGATGAAGGGCGGCATCGTCTACGCCAACTTCGTCAGCACCGTGTCTCCGCGCTATTCCGAGGAGATTCGCTCGTCGGACCTCGGGCACGGCCTGCAAGGCACCCTCGCCGCCCATGCCGGCAAGTTCGGAGGCGTTCTGAACGGGGTCGACTACAATATCTGGAATCCGGAAATCGACTGGCGGCTGCCGCGCGCCTACGGCCCCAACGACGTGTCCGGCATGTTCGACTGCAAGGATGCCCTGCGCGACCGGCTGATGCTGCAAGATCGCTTCAAGCCCATCGTCTCCGTGGTCAGCCGTCTTGATCCGCAGAAGGGGGTTCACCTGATCCGCCACGCCATCTTCTACACCCTCGCGAACGGCGGCCAGTTCGTGCTCCTGGGCTCGGCCTCCGAACAGGCCATCAACGACGAGTTCTGGGGGCTCAAGCATCACCTGAACGAAAATCCGGACGTGCACCTGGAGATCGGCTACGACGATGATCTGGCCCACCTGATCTACGCCGGGTCCGACATGATGGTGGTGCCGAGCGCCTTCGAGCCCTGCGGCCTGACCCAGATGATCGCCATGAAGTACGGCACCGTGCCGGTGGTGCGGGCGACCGGCGGCCTGGCCAACACGGTGTTCGACGCCAATTTCGCCGAAAAACCCTACGAGGAGCGCAACGGCTTCACCTTCGAGCATTTCGACACCGACGGCCTGGAAAGCGCGCTGGGCCGGGCGATCGGTCTGTGGCATCGGTTCCCCCGCTATTTCAACCAATTGCGAATCAACGGCATGCGCCGCGACTATTCCTGGAATCATCCGGGCACCGATTACGTCAACATTTACGAATGGATCCGGGCCTGACCTCGTCCGCGATGCTCCAGCCACCCCCCTGCCCGTTGCTCGGACCCGGCGATCCGCCGCCGTTCGAGATCGTCAACCCGGACGCGCCGACGCCCCTTCTGCTGACCAGCGACCACAACGGCAACCGGATGCCGGCGGCGCTGGACAACCTGGGCCTCGCGGCGCCCGATCTGGAGCGCCATATCGCCTACGACATCGGCGCCGACCGCTTGACGCGCGGCCTCTCGGAGCGCCTGTGCTGCGCCGCCGTGCTGGCCAACTACTCGCGGCTCCTGATCGACAACAACCGCCATCCGGGCGACCCGACCAGCATCCTGGAGATCAGCGACGGAACTCCGGTGCCGGGCAACCGGCGGCTGACCGAGGCCGACAAGATCCGGCGCACCGAGTGCTTCTTCCACCCCTACCATCATGCGATCTCGGGCGCCCTCGACCACCTTTGGCGGGCCGGCGGCGTGCCGCCGGCGCTGCTCTCGATCCACACCTTCACGCCGTCCCTGGACGGCCGCGACCGCCACTGGCACATCGGCGTGCTGTGGAACCGCGACCCGCGCCTGGCGGTTCCGCTGATCGATCTCCTGCGCGGCGAGCCGGGCCTGCAAGTGGGCGACAATGTCCCCTACTCGGGCAAGGAGACGGGCTACACCATGGATCGCCACGCCGGCGCCGCCGGATTGCCCCACGCGGTGGTGGAAATCCGCCAGGATCTGGTGGACGACGCCGACGGCGCCGGCGAGTGGATCGGCCGCCTGACGGCGGCGCTGTCCCGAACGTTGCGCCTGGACGGTCTGCGCCGCGTGACCCATTATTGAAATCCCTGACTCCGGGAGACGTCATGCCCTTCGCCGAGCCCAGCTTCACCATCGGGATCGAGGAGGAATACCTGCTGATCGATCCGGCGACCCGCGATCTGGCGGCCGACCCGCCGGCCGAGCTGTTCACCGCCTGCGAGGCCGAGGTCGGCAGCTTGGTGCGCCCGGAGTTCCTGCGCTCGCAGTTGGAGGTCGGCACCTCGGTCTGCGCCGACATGGGCGCCGCGCGGCGCGACCTCGGCCTGCTGCGGTCGCGTATCGGCCGGGTGGCGGCCGACCACGGCTACGCGATCATCGCCGCCTCGACCCACCCGTTCGCCCAATGGATGGACCAGAAGCACACCGACAAGCCGCGCTATCACGTGCTGGCCCGGGACATGCAGGCGGTGGCCAGCCGGCTGCTGATCTGCGGCATGCACGTGCACGTGGGAATCGAGGATCGCGACCTGCGCATCGATCTGATGAATCAGGTGTGCTATTTCCTGCCGCACCTGCTCGCCATGTCCACGTCGTCGCCATTCTGGCGTGGCCGCGACACGGGGCTCAAGAGCTACCGGCTGTCGGTGTTCGACGAACTGCCGCGCACCGGCCTGCCCGAGCGGTTCGATTCCTGGGCCGAGTACGAACGCCACTGGCGGGCCCTGGTCGACGCCGGCCTGTTCGAGGACCCGAGCATGTTGTGGTGGGACGTCCGCCCGGCCCACAAGTTTCCGACCCTGGAAATGCGGATCACCGACATCTGCACCGACATGGACGACGCCCTTTGCATCGCCGCCTTGTACGTCTGCGTGCTGCGCATGCTGTATCGGCTGTCCCTGCGCAACCTGCGCTGGCGCATCTACGCCGACATGCTGATCAACGAGAACCGTTGGCGGGCCCAGCGCTACGGGCTGGACCAGGGGCTGGTCGATTTCGGACGCGGCAAGCTGGTGCCGTCGGCCGAACTGATGGATGAACTGCTCGACATGATCAAGGAGGACGGCGAGGCCCTGGGCTGCACCCGCGAACTGGATCACGCGCGCACCATCGTGACCCGCGGCACCAGCGCCCACCGCCAGCTCGCCATCCACAACCACGCGGTGGAGGCGGGCGCGGAGCCACGGGAGGCGCTCATCGCGGTGGTGGATTTCCTGATCGACGCGACGATGCCCAACATCGAACCCGCGCCGCGGCCGGATCACGCGGACTCCGCGTGATTCGCCCGGATTCCCTATCCAACCACCAAGGAAGCGGGCGCCGATCGCGCCCGGCGAGGGGCGGAAACCCGGGCCGGCGCGAGTTTTCATGGAATCCTACTCCGTGAGTTGGTACATTCGGCCTCCTTGACACGGATTGGGCGGCGCCCGGCGCCGCCCGGGGGAGTGATTCCATGCGCAAAGAAACACGTCGGTTCGCACTCGGGCTCGCGGCACTCGCGTTGTCCGCCATCCTCGCGCCGGAGGCCATGGGCGATGACCCGGGCGCGATCTCGATCGATCGGCCATGGGCTCGCGCGACCGCGCCGGGGGCCCCCAACGGCGCGGTGTTCATGACCATCGTCAACCGAGGCGCCGAGGACGATCGCCTGATCGCCGCCGACGCCGACGTGGCCAAGGTGATCGAACTGCATACCCACCGCATGGACGGAGGCGTGATGCGCATGCGCCAAGTGCCGGAGATTCCGGTGGCCGGCGGATCCTCCACCAACCTCGCGCCGGGGGGATATCACGTGATGCTGATCGGACTGAACGCGCCCCTGACGGAAGGGACCTCGTTTTCCCTGGCCCTGACCCTCGAACGGGCCGGCGCGATCCGGATCGAGGTGCCGGTCGCCGCGCCCGGCGCCATGGCCGGGCCGGACGCCGGCGCGCATTCCCATCCCATGGGCGAACAGTGACCGGAACCTCCCCGGGCGCGGGCCGATCCGGCGCGCAACGCTGGGCCGCCTACGCGGCGATCGCCGTCCTGGCGCTGGTCGTCGCGGCGGCCGCGACCCGGTGGATCGGGCTTCCGGCGCCGCCCGGCCTGGGCACGGGGTCCGGACAGGCCGAGATCGGCGGGCCATTCACGCTGATCGACCACAACGGCGAGACGGTAACCGACGAGACGTTCCGGGGCCGCATCCTCCTGGTTTACTTCGGCTATACCTATTGTCCCGACATTTGCCCGACGTCCCTCGGCGCGGTCGCCGACGCGCTGGATATCCTGGGGCCGGCGGCGGACGCCATCACGCCGCTGTTCATCACCGTCGATCCGGAGCGGGACACGCCGTCACGCATGAAGAACTACGTGACCTTTTTCCATCCGCGCCTGATCGGCCTTACCGGCACGGCGCCGCAGACGGCGGCCGCCATCAGCGCCTACCAGGTCTATGCGGAGCGGGTCGAGGAGTCCGAAAACGAGACCGGCTTCTATCTGGTGGATCACTCGGCGTTCATTTACATCATGGACCGCGATGGACGCTTTCTGGGGTTGTTTTCACACGGGACGGGACCCGAGGCGATCGCCAAGCGGCTGCGAAAGATCCTTTGACGCAAAGCCCGAATCATCGATCCGCCACGTGATCCATGCGGCCATCCGCGATGGGCGGCACGGATCACCCGTCAAGCTCGGCGATCAGGTCCATCTCGACCGGCGCGTCGAGCGGCAGCGACGGGCAGCCGACCGCCGCGCGGGCATGGCGTCCGGCATCGCCGAAAACCTCGACCATCAGATCGGAGGCCCCGTTGATCACCTTCGGGTGGTCGGTGAACGCGGCCACGCAGGCGACGAAGCCGCCTAGGCGGACGATCCGCCGCACCCGATCCAGGTCGCCGTCGCAGGCCGCCCGAAGCTGGGCGATGGCGTTGATCGCGCAGAGCCGCGCCGCCGCCTGGCCGTCGGCCAGACTCACCCCGTCCCCAAGCTTGCCCACGAAGGCCGGCCGGCCGTCGACGAGCGGTAATTGCCCCGACACGAAGACCATCCCCCGGCTGGTCACGAAGGGCACGTAGTTGGCGACCGGCGGCACCGCCTCCGGCAGAACGAGTCCCAGGTCGGCGAGTCGGCGGTCGACGAGTCCGGTCATGGCGGCATCCTTGTCAGAAAGCGTGGGAGGCGATTTCGCCGTCGATCCCGAAACGGGCGCGGGTGAAGGCGATGGCGGCCTCCGGATCGAAGGCCTTGCAGGTGTACAGCAGCACCGACAGAAACCGGGGGCCGCTCCAGACATAGAGGGAGATGCCGGAATCGATCAGCGGCACGAAGGCGTCGTAGCCCGCGTTCTCCGCCTTGCCCATCCCGCTTTCGGGAGCGAAGATCACCGGCTCCCCATAGGTCCGGAGGCCCAAGTGGGCCGCCAGATCGAGCAGGAAAGCGCGGATATGCGATTCGTCCGTCCCGACCGTGAAATAGCCCTCAATCAGCAGCCGCCTCCGAACGATACCCGGGGCCAGATCCCTCACCGTCAGCGGCCCTCGAAAATCCGACCCGGCAGGATCGGCACCGTGGAGACGCTGTTTTTCGGCGACCCGTCGATCAACTTGTCCGAATACACCAGATAGACCAGTACATGCCGCTTCTCGTCGTAGAAGCGCACCACCCGAAGCTTCTTGAACAGGATCGAGCGGCGCTCCCTGAACACCTGCTCGCCGTCCTCCAGATCGTCCGGCAAGGTGATCGGGCCGACCTGACGACAGGCGATGGCGGCATCCGAGGTGTCCTCGGCCATTCCGACCATGCCCTTCAGGCCGCCGGTCTTGGCGCGCGACAGATGACAGGTGACGCCCGGAACCTCGGGGTCGTCGAAAGCCTCGATGCACACCTTGTGATTCGGCCCGACCAGCTTGAACGCCGTGCTCACGCAGCCGACCTCCTCGGCCTGGACGGCGAGCGGCGCCAATAGGCCGAATGCCGCGACGAGACAACCCAACGCTTTCATGATCCGACTCCCAATGAGGTGAAACCGGGCCGACCCTAGCAAACAACCGACGCGCTTTGAAGGATCGCGCGCTTGCCGAGTCCGCCCCGGCTGTCACAATGGCCCATGCCCAGCAGCTCCGCCTACGGCAAGACCTACAGCGCCCTGATGATTGCCCGGCTGCATGCCGGGAACGCGCTCGGTCGCGTCCTCGACCTGGGGGTCGGCCGCGGCACCTACGCCGAGCTGCTGCGCCCCCACACCCCCGGCGCCGCGTGGACCGGCGTCGAGGTCTGGGCCCCCTACGCCGAGCGGTTCCGTCTGAGCGAAAAGTACGACCGCCTTCTGATCGCCGATATCCGGAGGGTCGACTATCCGGCCCTCGGCCGGTTCGATCTCGCGCTGCTCGGCGACGTGATCGAGCACATGAAGAAGGACGAGGCCCTGGCCGTGCTCGACGCGGTCATGGGCGTCGCCGATCTGGCCATCGTGTCGCTCCCCATCGTGCCGCACCGGCAGTCTGCGGTGCACGGCAACCCGTTCGAGCGCCACGTGAAGGAGGACTGGTCACACGCCGAGGTCTGGGAAAGTTTCCCGGCCCTCGCCGCCGCCTTCCTGCACGATCACATCGGGGTCTATGTCCTCTCCCGCGGACCGGCGGCGGCCGCCCGAATCGCCCGGCTGCACGACCAGGTGGCGCCGCTGGTCCGCGACCGGTTTCCCCGCGACGCGATCGATTGGAGCGGCCGCCGACGCGACGCCTCCGCATGACGGAGCACCGATCAGGCGTCGTCGCCCTTCCCCTGGCCGACCGGATTGTGTAAAACGACGCCATCGTCGGCCGTTCACCGTGAACGCCGCCGACGTGGCGGTGCCCGGTGGCGCGCGGCTCGGCATCGCCGTGGGGGGTGTTCGAGTGACGGCACGGGGGTCCTTGATCATCCTGTAGCCGCCGCTTTTCAAGGCGATGCGTTTGCATCGCCGGAAAGCCGTTTTCGCGCGTTGGGGTTTTTTACAGCCGAGACCAGAAAGAGCGCGGCCGTCGCCTCTTTCGAGACGTGGAGCGAACATCGGGATGTCGAACTGGGCCGCCGAACTTCACCGCAAATGGTATAAGCAGACATTGCCAAAACTGCTTCCGTTCGCCGACGTGGCGACGACCGACCTGCCGCTCTCCCGGCTGCTCAGGCTATCGCTTTTCCAGGTCTCGGTCGGCATGGCCATGGTGCTGCTCAGCGGCACCCTGAACCGGGTCATGGTGGTCGAGTTGGGAATGCCGGTCTGGCTGGTGGCCCTGATGGTGGCGCTGCCGCTGGTGTTCGCCCCGTTCCGCGCCCTGATCGGCCACCGCTCCGACCATCACCGATCGGCCTTCGGACTGCGCCGGGTCCCCTATATCTGGATGGGGTCCCTGCTCCAGTTTTCCGGTTTCGCCTTCATGCCGTTCGCCATCCTGCTGCTGGCCGACGTGGAAAACCAGTATCAGGTCCTGGGGCAGGTGTTCTCGGCCCTGGCGTTCCTGCTGGTCGGCGCCGGCCTGCACACCACCCAGACCGCCGGCCTCGCCCTGGCCACCGATCTGGCGCCGGAGGATTCCCGGCCGCGCGTGGTCGCCCTGCTCTACGTAACCCTGCTGGTCGGAATGGGGGCCTCGGCGCTGCTGTTCGGATATCTGCTGGAGGACTTCACGAACACCAAGCTGATCCGCCTGATTCAAGGCGCCGCGGTGGCCACGGTGCTGATCAATCTCGCCGCGCTGTGGAAGCAGGAAGCCATCGACATGCAGCGGGCATCGCAGATGGAGGCCCCCCGGCCGCCATTCCGCGACTCCTGGCGGGCCTTCCTGTCCGGCGGCCGAGCCAGCCGGCTGCTGGTGGTGACCGGCCTCGGAACCGCCGCGTTCACCATGCAGGACATCCTGCTCGAACCCTACGGGGGGCAGATTCTCGGCCTCACGGTATCGCAGACAACCCTGCTCACGGCCATCTGGGCGGGCGGCACGCTGATCGCCTTCGCGGTTTCGGCCAAGCTGCTGAGCCATGGTCGCAACCCGTCCCGCTTCGCCGCCTACGGCGCGGCGACGGGAATCGTCGCGTTCGGGCTGGTGATCGCCGCCGGGATGTTCGACTCGTCCCTGATGTTCCGGATCGGGGCCGGCCTGATCGGCTTCGGGGCCGGCCTGTTCGCGGTCGGCACCCTGACCGCCGCGATGGGCCTGGCCGAGGGCGGCCAAAGTGGTCTGGCGCTCGGCGCCTGGGGGGCGGTGCAGGCAACGGCGACCGGGGTCGCCATCTTCCTTGGTGGGTTCATCCGCGACGTGGTCACCGAGTTCGCCGAGGCCGGCGCGTTCGGGGCCGAATTCATCGGACCCGAAATCGGCTACTCCGTGGTTTACCAGATCGAGATCGTGCTGTTGCTGGCCACCATCGTGGCAATCATTCCCCTTGCCCTTAAGTCCCACGACGAGAAGTCGTCCAAGACCACCGGCGTCCGGCTGGCCGAGATGCCGTGAGGAGACCGAGCGGCCGGCACCTCACTCGTCGGCCGCCGGCAGGGTAAAGCGAAACGCGCTGCCCTCGCCCGGCGTGCCCTCGACCCAGATCCGCCCCTCGTGGCGCTCCACGATCCGCTTGCAGATCGCCAGGCCGATCCCGGTCCCGCCGTAAACCTCGGGCGGGTGCAGGCGCTGGAAGATCACGAATATCCGCTCCCGATACCTGGGCTCGATCCCGATTCCGTTGTCGGTCATCGTGAAGGCGATCAGGTGCCCGTCGCGTTGCGCGGAAACCCGCACCCGCGGCGGGCGATCATCCGCCCGATACTTGAGGGCATTGCTCAACAGGTTCTGGAACAGAATCTGTACCTGGGACCGATCGGCGTGCACGGGAGGCAGCGGGCCGACCTCGACCTCGGCCGCCATGCGCTCGATCGCCGGCCGGAAATCCTCCACCACCTCGGCCATCACCGCCGCCGGATCGATCGGCGCAAGGCGCTCGGGCCGCACGTCGACCTGCGAGAACTGGAGCAGATCCTGGATCAACTGATCCAGCCGCTTGGCGCCGTCGACCGCGAAACCGATGTAGGCACGCGCGTCATCGTCCAGGCAATCCCCGTACTTGCGTTCCAGAACCTGCAAAAAGCTGCCGATCGTGCGCAAGGGCTCGCGA
>JANQIL010000133.1 GCA_028282245.1 Magnetospira sp. | reverse complement strand
CGGCCGGTACCTTAAAATCTGGCTCGATGAGACCGACCTGGATTTTCGGCATTGGTTCGGGGCCTTCCCGGCCGACGAACAGCCGAAGGACGCGACGGCGAAGGAACCGGTCTTGTATGACCTCCGGTTTTCGAACACCTCGCGGCGGTCGGCCGGCTTCAGCAGGCGCAACGCGAGCGGCGGCGGGGCCGATGATCCGGCGCGCCCGCTGAACGACGCCATCCCGTATTGATCCATGGGCGCCCAAGCGCGCATTCAGAACCCCTCGGTGCCGTCAAATCCGGCCCGAGGGGTTTTGCTTGGAACCGGTCTTGATCCCGACACCGTGCGGCGGTGGGCGGCCGAGTTCTGGTGGGAGGCGTGGTACGGGGCGCCGCGCGAAAAGATCGTGTTCATCGGCCCGGAGGCGTTCGCGGCCGATCTCTGCGAGGCCGTGCTGCGGCTTGCGATTGAGAATTTCGAGAATGACGGGCAATCGGGTGTCGAGGGACCTTGGCTGGTTCCATTGGTCCGAGGGGTCGGCCCGGCGCCCTATCGGCGGGCGCGCGACCTGATCCGGCGGTTCATTCGCGATCCGGAGCATCACACGCGATGGGAACGCGAATTCTGGTCGGTCGGGTTTCAACTGCCCGATCGCTTTGAATTGTCGTTGCTTTTCGACGGGAGGGGGATTTGATCCATCACATCTTGAGCTTCTCGGGTGGGAAGGACAGCACCGCCATGTACCTCCATGCGATGGAGAGCGGGCGCGACTTTCTGCCCGTCTTCGCCGACACGGGAAATGAGCATGAGGCGACGCTGGATTACGTCCGCGACCTGCCCCGATTGACGGGGGGCCCGGCGATCCGGTGGGTCAAAGCCGACTTCTCGGGGGATTTCGAGCGGAAGCGACGGTTCGTCGAGGAACAGTGGCCGAAGGACGGAGTGCCCGATGATCGGGTGCGCGCGGCGCTGGAAGCCCTGCATCCGACGCGCGTTCCATTCCTCGACCTTTGCATGATGAAGGGACGGTTCCCGTCCACGCGAGCGCGCTTCTGCTCCGAGGAATTGAAGTACCATCCGATTTTCTATCAGGTTCAAGAACCGCTCTTGGAAGACGGTCAAATCGTCTGCTCATGGCAGGGGGTGCGCGCGGATGAAAGCGCCTCGCGCGCCAAGATGCGGCGGTGGGAGCACGTCGGCGGGGGCTTGTGGAACTGGCGGCCGATCTTCCGTTGGACGGTCGAGGATGTGTTCGCGATCCATCGCCGTCACGGTATCGAACCGAACCCGCTCTATAAGCAGGGGATGGGCCGCGTCGGCTGTATGCCGTGCATTCACGCCCGGAAGTCGGAAATCAAGGAAATCGCCCATCGGTTCTCGGACCACATTGCCCGTATCGAGCTTTGGGAAGCCCTGGTTGGCGACTGCTCCAAGCGTTTCGGGATCGGAAGTTTCTTCGCAGTGGGCAAGACCCCTGGCCACGACAAGTCCAAGCCGAGCCCCGGCATTTGGGACGTCGTTGAGTGGGCCAACACGGATCGCGGTGGGCGCCAGTTCAGACTTTTTGACGACATCAACACCGATCCGGGTTGCTTGTCGATCTATGGGCTTTGCGAATGATGACCGCGCGCCATCTCGACGTGTCGGATTTCGGCCGGCCGGAAATCGCCTCGATGACGACGGGCTAAACCACACACGGGGGTCTGTGTATCACCCCCGTCTAGGATTAAGGAATTGAACGATGACGGACGAATTGAAGGTGTTGCATAGAGGGTTCGACACCCTGGACGTGGCGTTCAAGGGCGCGGTGTCGACCGCGACTCGTCTGTGTTTCCTGGAGGCGAAGCGTCGGGCGGCGGCGGATCGGGTTCCGGCGACGGTGACCATCAATGGAATTACGGGCGCGGTGCAGGAAATGGGAGCGACGGGCGGGTATGCGTTCATTTTCGATACCGGGCCAATGGGCGAGATTTGGACCATTAAGGACAACTCCGATCCGGAGCAATGGAACATTCGGGTATCGGTGCGGGCCGTCCAACTGGCGGTGAATGGCTATGAAGCGGTGAAGGTCGGGTTGTGGTCCACCTTGGAGAAGTTGGAGGCGCGGGTCTCGACCGAGAGCGTGTCTCGGGTTGATTTCGCGGTGGATGTCGTGGCGCCGGGGTTTGAGTTACGGGCGGCGGATTTCGTTTGCCATTCGCACGCCAAGCGGACCGAGCATTCGGAGTTGCCGGAGTCTGAGGCCGCGTTCGGGGTGCACTATGCCGGCCGCCGGGTGACCGGGGTCACGGTCGGCAAGCAGCCGGGTCGGCAGGTGGTGGTGTACGACAAGCGCCGGGAGCAAGCGTACAAGATCGGCTCGCCGTGGTTCGAGATTTGGGGGCATGGGGACAAGGCGGATTGTCCGCTGGTCTGGCGGGTCGAAATGCGGGCCGGCAAGGAACACTTGCGGCGCTGGAAAAAGGCGGAGTTTCCGGGCAACGGGGACGGCTTGACCTTTGCCCAGTTGGAAGACGTCCTGGTACCCATGTTCGCGTCGGCGCTTCAGTCCGTGCGGATGCTGGCGCCGGGTCAGGCCCTGTCCAACGTCACCCATGGCGCGCTGCATCCCTTGTGGGCGCTGTGCCGGGACGAGGTGAAATCGGCACTTGAGGACATCGACGCCGGCGTGGACGCGGACCGGGTAATTGACATCCGGCGCGAGGATATCTCGAAGCTGTATATGAAGCAGGTCGAAGGTCTGGCGGCGTCCTATGCCGTCGCCATGGGCTTGACTTATCGGGACGCGACGGCGGCCTTGGCCGATATGGTGGCGGTCGGACTGGATGATTTGATTGAAAAACGGCCCGTGGAGTTCCGGCGCAAATTCGAACGTGCGCGGGATCGGTTGTCATGGCTACCGGAAGGGGGTTGGCATGGATGCGAGCGGGATGCGTCGGCGCCTGGAGACGCTGGCGCGCATGAGTCCGTTGGCGCCGGGGTTCAAGGATGAGGTTCTGGCGGTGCTGACGGACTTGGTGGCGTGGATCGAAAGGGTCGAGGCCGATGGGCAAAAGGATTGAGCGGCGGGCGCCCGCCGGAACGGTGGTGTCGGTCGAGGAGTGTCCCATGAAGGGGCGGTTTTCGTTCTGCCGCGGGTGCGCCGGAGAGGCGCACTCGACGGTGAACACCAAGGGGACGATCAACTATTTCCTGAGGGGACACGGGCGACAGTGCGTGTCCGTGTTCCTCGGTCGCGAGCCTTCGGACGAAATTCTGAACGAGTGGGAGGCATACCAGCATGAGCACTCCGAAAACCCGGCTGGTGACGGAGCCGCGAACGACAACCGATTTGCCGCCAACGACGATGACCCCGGAGACGGCGGCGGAAGTGGCGGACTGCCCCTCTTCGGCGGCTGATCCCCATCAGACGCACCTTGAGGCCCTGGCGACGGACCTGGAGACGGCAGAAGCCGAAACCATGGCCGAAACCGAGGCGGCGCCGGCCGGGGAGGTGGGCGGCGTTCCGGTGGACGGGCAGGGGTTCGTGACTCGGGGCGCGTTCCCCGAGTATTGGGGGCAGGGGTTGCGTCTGGCGGGTCTCATGTCCGGCCTGGAAACGTTGCGGGGGTCCCCGGATCAACCGACGTGGCCGGAGGCCGCCGGGGCGATCTATGACACCCTGCGGGACATGCCGTCCCTGCATTTCCTGATCCGGCCCGGCGGCAAGTGGATGCAGCGGGCCGCCCTGGTGGCAATCTGGGGACTGCCGGTGGCGACGGGCTGTGTCGCGGAGCTTCGGGCGCGCAAGTCACCGAAGGCGGGCCGTCCGGCCAACGACGACGGACCGCCGCTGGAAACGGGGCCGGTGCATGACGCGGCCGAAACGGTTCGGGTGGCGTGATGCGGACGGACCCGGATCATATCGGTATCTGGGGGCGTACCAAGTCCGGCAAATCGACCCGGGCGCGGGCGATCATCCGCGCCCGGCCCGGGCGGTTGGTGGTGTTCGACCTGCTGGACGAGTATGGGGCGGAGGCGCCGCACCGCGCGGGGACCCTGGCGGAGATGGTGCGCGGTCTGGCGGCCGGGCGCCGGGTGCGGTTCGTTCCCGATGCCATGGGGGACACGGCCGCGCAGTTGGATGCGGTGGCGGAGGTCCTGACCAGGGTTCAGGCGCCTTATAAGGCCGGGCAGTCGGATGCGCGGCTGACCTTCGTGGTCGAGGAAATGGCGGACAGCTTTCCGAACGTCCGGCGGAACAAGTCGGCGTTCGGCGCCTTGTGCCGGGCCGGGCGTCATTGGGGAATTGCACTGATCGGCATTTCCCAACGGATGGCCGATGTTTCCACGTCGTTTCGGAACTGCACGGCGGAGGATTACTTCTTCCCATTGCGCACGGCCACGGACTATGACACGGCGGCGGCTGGTGTGGTCAAGGCGATCCAGCCGGCGTTTCGCGAGGCGCTACTGTCATTGCGGCCGCATGAATTTATCGCTTATAAGGCTGGAGAAATGAAAAAAGGGAAAAATTGAATTTTCTGCTTTTTGCCTTATAAGGCAAATGACCCCTTATAAGGCGAATATCTCTTATAAGAGATTTGACAAAGTATTCGCAAAGCAATCAATCTGGCCCCCGTTTGATTTTCTCTAACGGGGGTTTCAATGCCGAGTAGCAAGCAAATCGTTTCGGGCGTGGTCGTCACCGTCGTGGCGCTTGCGGTCTGGGAACTGTGGGGCCGTGACGCGGTTTCACAGATCAAGGGGAACTGACCATGAACGGGAACATCAAAACGGTGGCCCTGGTCGTCGCCGGCGTGCTGGCGGCCGGGTGGATCATGTCGCAGTTCCGTTCGCAGGTCGATCTGATCGATCAGGCGCACAGCGGTTTCGATAGTTGAGGGGGACGTTGGCATGTTGGCAAAGCGGCCTCTCGTGGGGAACTCGTTTTCGGCGGTCGGCGCCGGGCAAACGGCGACCGTGGATTTGAATGCGAACGGCACCTATGACGCGTTGTTTCTGCATTATCAGACCGGGACTGCCGGCGGTGCGACCAAGGTCAATGTCGAGGCGGAGGTTCAGGAAATCCGCCTGAAAGTGAACGGTAAGGTTCAACGTCGGTTTTCCGCGACCGAATTGAACATCATCAATTCAAGCAAGGGGTCGCGCTACGCGACCATCCATGGCGATGCCTCGGACGTGGCCGTTCTGCCGTGTTTCTTCGCGGAACCCTGGCGCCGTGCCTCGCAGGGCGAGGATGCGCTCGCATGGGGGATGGCCGACGTGGACAATTTCCAACTGGAAATCGATATCGCATCCGGTGCCGTGTCGCCGGTGCTGGCGGTGCAGAGTCTGTGGGCGCCGGATAAACGAACCATGGGTCCCATCGTCAAGTGGAAGAAATACAGCGTCGGCGTGACCACCACCGGTGTCCGTGAAGTCACGACGTTCAACAAGTCGGATGCCTACTATGCGCTTCACTGTAGCACCGATGACATTGACAAGATTGTCGTGAAGCTTGATCAGGAAATCATGTTCGAGCGGACCCATCGGGAAAATGGTCTTTTGCTCGCCGGGTATGGGGGCGTGCAGCAATCCGGGTGGTTCAACTGCCGTTTCGATTTTGACAGCCGGGTAACGTCGGTTCTCGGGATGACCAGGGCGGATAAGGTTACCCCGGTGTCGGAATTCCGGGTCGATTTCGACATGGGCGCGGCGACCAGCTTCAACGTGATTTCCGAAACCCTGGGTCTGCGGGATTGATGCCGTGCTTCAGCTATTAGGGTGTTAGGTCATGGATTTCCTGGAAAATCTTTGGGATAAGGCGACCGGGGTTTTTGGCAAGTGGGCCGATTTCGAGTTGTCCCGGTATGAACTGGACCTTGCCAACCGGCGGCTTGCCCACAAGTGGGCTCAGGAACAGGCTCGCCAACCGGCATCTTCGGGGTGGGCGCCCGTTGGGCCAGCCGTGACCGGGACCCTGCCGAGTTGGGCGTTGCCGGCCGCGCTTGTCGGTGCGGGGGCGTTTCTTTTGCTTCGCAGGTAGGGGCCGTCGATGTCGATTTGGTTCGACGACGAAAAGGGCGTGCCGGCGACCCATGACGGGACCCTGCCCGATAACTGGTTCGATATTCCGATGGCGGAGGGTGGCGGCTTGGACCCCATGAAGATGTTGTCGGGTGCCCCGAGCTTCCGGGGCGGGGCCGGCGGCTCGGCGTTTTCCTCGGCGTCGTCGACCGCGATCATGGACTCGCCGTTCACTGTTGGCGGGTCGGGGGCCGAGCGCATGCTGCAAAGCGCTTTCCTCGTCGTGGGGCTTTTGGGGGTCGTATGGCTGTTTCGCAAATAGAGCTTCGCCGAGTCGCATGGTCGGAGGATGTGGAGCGCCTGATTGAGCGGGTGCCGTACCCGCCACACCAGACCCGGGCTTGGTATCGTGGCCGACTGGCGGCCGGCGAGGTGGTGGCCCTGGGAGTTTTTCTGCCGGGGGGCGCGGACGTGCGGGCGGTGACCCTGTACCGGCTTGAGCAAGGTGACTGGGGCCAGGAACTGGTGATCCTGGCCACGGCGGGGCGTATTCCGGGGGTCGATTTGGTGGCCACCGTGTGGCCGGTCCTGGAATCCGTCGCGCGCGCTTGTGGGTGTGGGTCGGTGCGCTTTGAGACCGCCCGGCGTGGCTTGGTTGCCAAGATGGCGGCGCGGGGGTTCCGGCCGGGTCCGTTGATCATGCGCAAGGTGCTGTCATGAGACGGCCATGGGACCCTCTGGGCACCCTGGATCAGCGCGGCCTGGTCGCGGGCGGCGGCGGGGGCGGGTCCTCGTCCTCGACGACGACGACGCAACAGACGGATGAGCGGGTTGCGGCGTCCGATGACGCGGTGGTGGTGCAGCTGGGCGACGGGGCCGCCATCAATGTGACCGACCCGGAAATCTGGGACGAGGTCGGGGGGATCGTCCAGCAATACGAGGACCTTCTGACGACGGCGCTGGGGTTTGCGGAAGGGGAAAGCGACAAGGCCAACGCATTGGTGGGGCGCATCCTGGATCAACAGGAAAGCGAGGATTTCCGGGCTTTCGGGTCGACCGCGAAATGGGCGGTGTTGATGGTCGGGATCGTTGCCGGGGCCTGGGTTTGGTCGAAACAGTGAGGACGTGACATGTCGCGCGGGTGGCGGACCTATGTGGTGACGATGGCATCTGGCGGGGAAGAGATCATCCATCAAGTGGGCGAATTCTTCTATGTGGTGTCGGTGTCGCCGGCGGTGGATTTCGAGTTGGGCATGGATGATGATGCGCTCGACTATGCCAAGGTCGGGGTCGAGGGGCGCTTGCCGGCCGGCGAGACCTTCGCAAAGCTGCGCCTGCGCAATCCGGGCGGATCGGCGATTTCGGTTCGCGTCGCGGCTGGCTTCGGCACCTACAGCGACAGCGAGGCACAGATTTCCGGTGCCGTGCCCCTTGCCCTGTCGGACAGCCTGACCACGGCGGCGGTAACCGTCGGCACCACGGCGGTGCTGATCGCGGCGGCCGATATCGCCAGAAAATCCGTGATGCTCAAAAACGCCGGCGCCTCACCGATCTATGTCGGCGGCCCGGCGGTCACGGTCGGCGATGGCATGCCGGTGGGGGCCGGCGAGGGCATGGTCATTACCTGGACCACGGCGGCGATCTGGGCGGTGACCGAAAGCGGCACGTGCGAGGTGCGGGGGCTGGTCGAATGAGCGCTATTTTCATGCCCGGGGGGGCTCGCCGCGTGGCGTCCGGGGAGTTGTCCGGTAGTCCGGTGACCATCACCGGCTTGAGCGATGCGTTCGAGACCTACTTGCTGTTGCTGGATCGAGTGTCGGTAAATCCGGCGGGCGCGATCGAGTTTCGATGGGGAGACGTTTCGTCCCTGGTGTCCAGTGGCTATGAGTATTACTGCAATGCGCATCGGATAGGGGCGAATATTTCGTTCGCGGCCAGCGCCGCCAGCATCTGTCGTTTCGCCGATTACTCCTACCCGGCGCCATCCACCGCGAGTGTGGTCGCCTGGATCATGGGCGCGCGGGATGTCGGGCAAACGCAAATCCACTTCTCGGTCGGTTTCTGGCGCCCGCAGTGGATTTGCGGCGTCGGGAATATGTCGGCCACCGACACCCGTGTCGTGGATCGGCTGGTGTTATATCCGGGCTCGGGCTGCGTGTTCAATGGTGGCCGGTATGATTTGTGGGGGATGTGATGGCTATGCGTGATCTGATTGCCGGCGGTCTGGTCCTGTGGGCCGGGTGGCGCCTGGCGCAGGGCGTCGACGGCTATTCGACCTATGCTGACGACGTGCGCCGGGCCGAGTCCGAAGGGGACATGGATGCGTCGGCCGACGTGCTGGCGCGCACCATCTGGGGCGAGGCCCGAGGCCAGGGCCTGGAGGGCATGCGGGCGGTGGCGGCCGTGATTGTCAACCGGGCGCGGCGCGGCGGCTGGTGGGGTGCGTCCATTGTCGAGGTCTGCCTGAAGCCCGGGCAGTTCAGTTGCTGGAACGTCGGCGACCCGAACCGGCCGAAGATGCTGGCCGCGACGATCGACCAAAGCCCGATGTTCGCCGAGGCCCTGGCGATCGCCCGGACGGCCGTGCGCGGCGATCTGGCCGACCCGACCGGCGGCGCCACCCACTACCACACCCGGTATATCGCGCCGGGCTGGGCCGCCTCCGGGCAGGTCTCCGCGCGGATCGGAACCCATATCTTCTACACGGGAGTAGCGTGACATGGCCATGTTCAAGAAAAGGCGCGCCAAGGGCGGTCGCAAGGTGCTCGCGAAGGGATACCGGTATGCCAAAGGCGGCCGGGTGGTGAAGGCGAAAAGGAAGCGGTGATGCCCATTCCGGCTGGATATCTGATCGTGGCCGGCGTCGGCGCGGTGACCGGGTTCGTGGCCGGAAAGGGGGTCGAGGGCGCGGGACAGGTGCTCAGGTTCGGCGCCCTGGCCGGTCTGGTCTATCTCGTGGTGACGGTGAAAAAATGACGGGTCCGGAGGTCTTGGCCGTCATCGTGGGCGGCACGCTCGGCGCCGGGCAACTGGCCCTGCTGACCGGTATCTTCTTTCGGTTGGGGCGTGGAGCTCAAAAATTCGAGGAATTATTCAGGCGTATCGCCAAGGTCGAGGAAAGGCTGCTGGATCATTTCGAGAAGGGCCGCTGATGCTGGGCGCCATCATCGGGCCGCTGCTGGCCGGCATCTTCGGGGTGGTCGACAAGGCGGTTGAGGACAAGGACCAGGCGGCGGCCATCAAGAGTCGGCTCCAGGAAATGGTGCTCGCCGGCCAGATGAAGGAAATCGAGCAGGCGGCCGCCATCATCGTCGCCGAGGCCAAGGGCGAAAGCTGGTTGCAACGCAACTGGCGGCCCATGCTCATGTGCCTGTTCGGCCTCATCATCGCCAACAACTACGTGGTCGTGCCCTGGCTGTCGCTGTTCGGCCGGCCGAGCGTGATGCTCGACATCCCGCCCGACATGTGGGACCTGCTCAAGCTTGGCATCGGTGGCTACGTGGTCGGCCGCTCGGTCGAAAAAGGCGTCAGGGTCTGGAAACGGGAGTGATTGAGCGCTTAATCCTCCGGGCAAGCTAGTTTTTCATTCACGATCCTTTGGATCGTCGACGGATGTAGCCGGTACTGCCGCGCCAAGTCCGCATTGGTGGCTCCGGCGGCAGCCTGTCGGCGGATATTCCGATTTCGGATGCGCTTGGATTTGCTTCGGGCCTGCCGGGCGGTCCAGTCCATGATGTCGTGGGCTTGGTCGGCGGTATGACCAAAGAGGTGGGCGGCTTCTCGGGCGATGGTGTGCCGGTCGCGCCCGCGCGTGAGCTGGTCGACATACCACGCTCGGATTTGTGCAATGCCGCTACGGCGCCGTCGTCGGGCCATATTTTCCGTGGCGCGGGACTCGGCGGTCGCGATGGCGGCCCGTACTTGGTCAAGATGGGCTTGGTAGAGAGCGGCCAGGGCGCGAAGCGCGTCGAGGGGGAGCGTGGAGATGTCCGGGGCATGCAGCGTCATGGTGACTAAATGTGAATTATCTTCGGCTGCAAAATCAAGAGCTTAGCCCGGAAAATTATGCATCGTATATTTTCCATAATATACATTATGCGACAATCTGAGGTTTCCGGAGAGGCGGCGCATCATGCCCTTGCACGCCGTCCCGCGCCCGGCGATGATGGCTCGATCTTGCCCCTGGCCGCCGCGACACGCCAACCCGGACCCGTGATTCCATGAGCCGACAGACCGACCGATTGCTGGACATCATGGCCCGCCTGCGCGAT
Organism: Magnetospira sp.; assembly: GCA_028282245.1. Lineage (GTDB taxonomy): Bacteria > Pseudomonadota > Alphaproteobacteria > Rhodospirillales > Magnetospiraceae > JANQGL01. Next base: position 35,554 of record JANQIL010000133.1, on the reverse strand, counting down.
CCGGATGGCGGCTGTCCGTGGGATCTCGAACAGACCTTCGCCACCATCGCCCCGCACACCATCGAGGAAGCCTACGAGGTTGCCGACGCCATCGAGCGCGGCGACATGCCCCACCTGAAAAACGAACTGGGCGATCTGATGCTTCAGGTCGTGTTCCATGCCCGGATGGCCGAGGAACACGGCCATTTCACCTACGAGGACGTCGTTGGCGCGATCTGCGAAAAAATGCTTCGGCGCCACCCGCATGTGTTCGCGAGCGCGACCATCGCCACGGCCGACGCGCAGACCCGGGCCTGGGAGGACCAGAAAGCCGAGGAGCGCCGACGCGACGCCGCGCGCGATGGGCGGGTACCGCGCGCCCTGGACGGGGTGACGCCCGGGCTGCCCGCCCTCACCCGCGCCCTCAAGCTGCAACGCCGCGCCGCGCGGGTCGGTTTCGACTGGGACGACGAACGCGACGTGCTGAACAAGATCGTCGAGGAGATCGATGAGTTTCGCGATGAACTGAACGGCGGCGACCGGGCCCGAATGACCGACGAACTGGGCGATATTCTGTTCGCGCTGGTCAATCTGGCGCGCCGCCTGGACATCGACCCGGAAAGCGCGCTCCGCCACGGCAACACCAAGTTCGAGACACGGTTCCGGGCCATCGAGGATCGCCTGCGCGCCGATGGCCGGCGGCCCGAGGACAGCAGCCTCGAGGAAATGGATGCCCTATGGCGCGAGGTCAAGCACAAGGTCGCGTGATGGCGCGGGCCCGGTTCGGCGTCCTGCTGGTGGCCGCCGTTCTGCTTTCCGGCTGCTATTTGCCGGTCAAGTTCGACGCCGAGATCGAGATCACCCGGCGCGGCTACTACGAGATGGAGGTCGACGGGTTTTTTGCCCGGCTGCCGATCCACGCCGGAATCCGCGACGGCTCCCTGGACGTGTTTGCCCAGCGCGAGAAAGTCGACCAGGTGCTGGCCGATCTGGCCCGCGACGGCAACGTGGTCGAGCACGCCCACCACGGCAAGGGCATTTTCCGGATTCGTTATAAACGCCGGGGCGATCTACTAGTAGACAGAATGGTGACATTCCTGCGCCGCAACGAGACCATGCTGAGCCTCGCCTATTCGAAGCGGAAAAAAAACATCACGGTTCGCGGCACGTATGTTTCGCCGGACAACGCCGAACGGCTGCGCGAAATGGGATTGACCATGCAGGGCGAGCTGCGGGTCCGCACCGATGCCCGGGCGATCGACCACAATGCCGACCGGCTGGTCGAGCGCGACGGCATGACAGTCTATGTCTGGAACATCGACGGGTTCCGCCGCCCCGCGCCGAAACTGGTGATTCCGTTCTGACGGACGCCGTTTCGGCGCCGCCCGCGCCAGGATCGGCAAGGCGCCCGAATCCGGGCAAACGAAAAGCCCGGACATCCGAGGAAATCCGGGCTTTTCACCATTTGGTCGGAGTGAGTGGATTCGAACCACCGGCCCCCGCCTCCCGAAGACGGTGCTCTACCAGGCTGAGCTACACTCCGAACGTGGCGAGGGGCGGTTATAGCGTCATCCGATGCCCCCCGCAAGGGCTTCCTCGCGGGCCGGAACCCGTGCCGGAAAAGCCGTCTAATGGGCTCGTTCGATGCAGAAATCGACGATTCCCAAGAGCGCCCCGCGCTCGGCGTTCCGGGGGAAGATTCCCAGCGCGTCGCGGGCGATGGCGCCGTAATGGCGGGCCCGCTCCACGGTGTCCTCAAGGGCGCCGTGCTTCTCCATCAGGCCGATGGCCCGCTCCAGGTCGCCGTCCCGCTGATCCAGATCCTCCAGGGTGCGGCGCCAGAACTTCCGCTCCTCCTCGGTGCCGCGCCGGAAGGCCAGGATCACCGGCAGGGTGATCTTGCCCTCGCGGAAATCGTCGCCGATCGCCTTGCCCAGTTCGGCCTGGCGGGCCGAATAGTCGAGCATGTCGTCGATCAACTGGAAACTGATGCCCAGATTGAGACCGTAGACGTTGAGCGCCTCCTCCTCGGCGTTCGGGCGGTCGGCGACCACGGCGCCGATTCGGCAGGCGGCGGCGAACAGGGCCGCCGTCTTGCCCTTGATGACGTCGAGGTAGGCGGTTTCGCTGGTCGCGGTGTCGTTGGCGGTGATGAGTTGCTGCACCTCGCCCTCGGCGATGGTCGAGGACGCCGACGACAGAATGGCCAGGATCGGATTCGAGCCGTCCTCGACCAGGAGCTGAAACGCGCGGCTGAACAGGAAGTCGCCGACCAGCACGCTGGCCTTGTTGCCCCAGACCGCGTTGGCCGAGGATTCGCCGCGCCGCAGGTCGCTCTCGTCGACCACGTCGTCGTGTAGCAGGGTTGCCGTGTGAATGAACTCGACGCTGGTCGCGAGGCCGACGTGACGCATGCCCTGATAGCCGCACATGCGCGACGAGACCAGGGTCAGCATCGGGCGCAGGCGCTTGCCGCCCGATGCCACGATATGGCCGGCGACCTGCGGGATCAGGGCCACCGGGCTGTCCATGCGCTCGATGATCAGCCGGTTGACCGCCTTCATGTCGTCGGCCGCCAGGGCGGTCATGACTTCGAGCGGCTGCTTGCGTTCGCGTTCATCTTCCAGATTGACGACGACTCCCACCGATCGTGGCCTCCGACTTGCGGATAAACGAAGAAGGCGACGCCGCGCCGCCCTCGGACGCGGAGCATATGGAGTGCCATCCCACAGGTCAAGACGCTCTCGGCCCCCGCCGGCAAGGCCCCTCGCCCGGCGGCGGCGCGGCGGGCGGCTCCTCGCGGGGGCCAACCGGCGGAGGCCTTTTCATCCGGTCGAAGCCTCGCGCGGCGTTGCTTTCGGGCCATGCGGTTCCGCCGCCACGTTCGTCAGGTGAGCCTTGAGCGTAACAGTTTTTCCAGAAGGGCGATCAGCATCTCCCGTTCCCGTTCGCCGAGAGGACGCAGCAGCCGCGTGTTCACGCGCCGGACGATCCCGAACAACTCCGGAGCCAGGGCGCGGCCGCGATCGGTCAGGTATATGCGGCGGCTCCGTCTCGATCGCGTGTCCGGCCGGCGCTCCAGAAGCAGTTTTTCCTCAAGCGCATCAATGGTCCGTGTCGTGGAATACCCGGGCATTTCGATCTTGTTGCCGATCTCCGTCTGGGTAAGCCCCTCTTCCTCCAGCAATGTCATGATCACGGCGAATTGATTGATGCTGAGACCATGGTCCTTGAGCCTTTCGCTCATTTCGGCGTCAAGGCTGGCGGAGAGTCGTTTCAACATCCAGCCGGCACTGGTTTGCCGGACGGTCCGGGCCTGGGAATCGATCGCCGCGCCGCGTTCCATGCCGCGATCATGGCCGATCCCCGACCAGTCTGCAAATATTGCACTTGCAATAATAGCGATTGCAGATAACTTTGGGCGAAACCGGCGTTCATCGGGAAAGCTGCCCGGAGGCATGGCCGCCCCGCGTGTTCGCTTGCGGTTTTCCTGGTCCGGATAATCGTTCCGGCGCCTTTCGCGGAACCCGATTGCCCAAGTAATGGAAATCAGAAAAATGCTTATGAAATCAATGAAGTTTTTGCACGTTGTCGGAACGATCATGTATGTGGGATGCATTTTGTCTCACATCGTCATTTCCAATGTGCTCAACGACGATGTTCAGGCCGTCTACAATGCCTATGTATACAAGGAATTGAGCGCCTACATTCTGATTCTTCCGGGAATCACCATTAAGACGATTTCCGGTCTGGTGATGTTCGCGCGAATCACGCCCCGGCCGTTGTGGCTGAGGATCAAAATCGGGCTGGCGATCTTTTTGGGACTCAACGCCTTTTTCGTGCTCGCGCCGATGATGCCGGAAATGCGGGCGCTTGCCGAGGAATCGCTGCGTTATGGTGCCTTGACGGCCGAGTTCAAGGCCAGGGAATCGGTTGAACTGATCGCCGGCTTGAGCAACGTGCTGCCGCTGCTCCTGGCATCGGTTTTCGGCGTTTTCAAGCCGCGTTTCGGCGGCGGGCGCGCGGACCGATCCCGTCCGAGGACCGACTCGTGATCCATGATCCCTCCCCGGTTTCGTTGTTATCGTGACGTGGTGGCGGCCCGGCGGCTGGCAACCCCGGTCCATGGGGGCTACCATGCGGCTCATGGAGGAATTGATCAAAACCGACGATCCGGTGTTCCTGTCGTGGCTGATGGCGCGCCTCGACGACGCCGGAATCGAGGCCTGGGTGTTCGACGCCCACGTGGGCAGCCTGTTCGAGGGCGCGTTGATGGCGGTGCGCCGGCGGGTGATGGTGGCGGCCGACGACCTGCCCCGCGCCCGCCGCATCCTGGACGAAAGACCGTCGGAGTGATCACCCGCGACCGACTGCTCGGCGGCCGGGTGGAAATCGCGCAGCCGGAGGGCGGCTACCGGGCGGCCATCGATCCGGTGCTGCTGGCCGCCGGGGTGCCGGCGCGGCCCGGCGAGGCGGTGCTCGACCTCGGCTGTGGCGGCGGCGCGGCGGGGCTCTGCCTGCTGGCCCGGCGGCCGGACTGCGCGGTGAGCGGCCTGGAGGTGCAGCGCGACATGGCCGCCCTCGCCCGCCTCGGCCGCGCCGGAGACCGCGCGATGACGGTCGTTGCCGGCGACCTGCGCGCCCCGCCGCCGGAGATCGCCGAGACACGTTTTCATCATGTGATGATGAATCCGCCCCACGGTGCCGAGGGACGCGGCACCCCGCCCCCCGATCCCGGCAAGGCGCGCGCCCACGTGGCCGGGGCGACGGACCTGCCGGCCTGGATGGCGGCGGCGCATCGTTTCCTGATGCCGAAGGGCACGCTGACGCTCATTCACCGCGCCGACCGGCTGGTCGATGTCCTGACCGCGATGTCGGGGCGGTTCGGCGACATCGCGGTATTCCCCCTGTGGCCGAAGGCGGGCATGCCGGCGAAACGGATTTTGGCGCGGGGCCGCAAGGGGCGCCGCACGCCCCCGCGCCTGCTGCCCGGCCTCGTGCTGCATGACGACAACGGCGCCTTCACCCCGGCGGCGGAGGCGGTGCTGCGCGACGGAGCGGCGTTGGATCTGGGGTAACCTGGCCGTCGGCACCCACCCGGATTGCCCGTTTCCGTCGCAAGGTGTTTCCCGTAGATTGTCGGTCGAGGAGAAAGGGAGTCTTTCCGCGAAGGGAGGAGGGAAAGCGGTGCTACAGGCCTGGATCGACGCGATCACGGGCCCGCGGGTGATGCTGCCCGAGGGAGGATGTAAAGCGGTGCTACAGGCCTGGATCGACGCGATCACGGACCCGAAGGTGATGCTGTCCGGCGGTTTGGTGTCGGTGGTGCTTTTCGTGCTTGGCCTGTTGCTGGGCAATCTTCGCTGCGAGAAACGAATCGGTGCCGTCGGCGGCGGCGACGCCGCCGGGCGTAACATCGACAAGTCCCAAACCGTCAACAACTACGGCGTTTCGCAGGACCGTTTCGAGGAACTCAATGCGGAATTGGCGGTCATCGAAGCGGCCCTTGCCACCTTCTTCCGCATTATGGGGGAAGCGCAGGTCCCTCATCATTTCGACCTGGACGCCAAACTGCGTGAGGTTGCCGGGCGCCATAAGGACCTGCTGGCGCACCTGAACGCCCTGTCCTCCGACGACCCGGAGGTGATCGTCCTGAAAACGGCGGCGAAGGACGCCATCGAGCGGGGCGACTACGCCGCCGCCGACGCCAATCTGGAACAGGCGCGCGACCTCGACCTCGACCTCGCGAACATCGTGGCGTGGAAGGAAATGGCGCAACGGCTCGCCGAGGCGATCCACGCCCGCAGGCTCTCGGCGGCGGAATCGGAAGCCGAACGGGGACAGATCGCCGCAACCCGCCTGAACCATGCCGCCGGCGCCGAGCATTACCGCGCCGCCGCCGATCTCTTGCCCGAGAATGAACAGGCCCTTCGGGCAGAGTATCTCAACACTGCTGGAGTTTTTTTATTGGATTTGGCGCGCAACTCGGAGGCGGAACCGTTGTTTGAGCAAGCCCTGGCGTTGCGCGAAGAGCTTCATGGGCCGGACCATCCGGACGTGGCGATCGGCCTCAACAACCTCGCGCAACTTATCAAAGCCACCAACCGCCTGACCGAGGCCGAGCCCCTGATGCGGCGGGCGCTCGAGATCGACGAGGCGGCCCTCGGGCCGGACCATCCCAGCGTGGCCCGCGACCTCAACAACCTCGCGCGGCTTCTCCATGATACCAGCCGTCCGACCGAGGCCGAGTATCTGATGCGGCGGGCGCTCGAAATCGACGAGGCGGCCCTCGGGCCGGACCATCCCAACGTGGCCCGCGACCTCAACAACCTCGCGCAGATTCTCCATGACACCGACCGCCTGGCCGAGGCCGAGCCCCTGATGCGGCGGGCGCTCGAAATCGACGAGGCGGCCCTCGGGCCGGACCATCGCAACGTCGCCCGTGACCTCAATAGTCTCGCGCGGCTTTTCCGGGACACCAAGCGCCTGGCCGAGGCCGAACCCTTGCTGGAACGGGCCGTGGCGATCCTCGACGAATCCCTGGGAGCGGATCATCCAAGAAGCCGAACAGTGGCCCATAATCTCGCCGCTCTGCGGTCGGAACTGGCGGCGGAGTGATCAGGACCAGGGGGTCCAGACTCCGAGCCCCTGGACTTGTCCGGCCGCGACGCCTAAACAGGGAGCCATGTTCGGATTGAGTCTCGCCAAGATTCTGCTGACCGCCCTGGTCATCGCCGGGGTGTGGGTCGCGGCCCGCAAGCTGGGCCGCCTGGCCGACCGCGCGGACCGGCCGGACGTGCCGCGCCGCCGCCCCGGCGCGCCCCGCGAGACGGCGCCCGACGTCGAGGACATGGTCAGATGCGGCGTTTGCGGCGACTATGTGGCGGCCCGCGCCGCCCGCGCCTGCGGCCGCGCGGATTGCCCCTATCCCGGTTGATGGGCGTTGACCCACCGCGTGGCCCGGCGTACCTTGCGCTGCAAAATCCTGAAACCCTGCTTGATCTCCGGAACCCATCCATGCGCGCGCCGCCAGGAACCGACTTCCAGTCCCTGATCCTGTCCTTGCAGTCCTTCTGGGCCGAACGCGGCTGCGTGGTCCTGCAACCCTTCGACGTCGAGGTCGGCGCCGGCACCTTCCACCCCGCGACCACCCTTCGGACCCTGGGGCCGGACCCCTGGAACACCGCCTACGTGCAGCCGTCGCGCCGCCCGACCGACGGCCGCTATGGCGAGAACCCCAATCGCCTGCAACAGCATTACCAGTTCCAGGTCATTCTCAAACCCTCCCCCGACGACGTGCAGGAGCAGTACCTGGACAGCCTGCGGCATCTGGGCATCGATCCCGCGCGACACGACATCCGTTTCGTGGAGGACGATTGGGAAAGCCCCACCCTGGGCGCCTGGGGGCTCGGCTGGGAGGTCTGGTGCGACGGCATGGAGGTCACCCAGTTCACCTATTTCCAGCAGGTCGGCGGATTCGACTGCGATCCCGTGTCGGCCGAGCTGACCTACGGCCTGGAGCGCCTCGTCATGTACATCCAGGACGTCGAGAACGTCTACGATCTGGCCTGGAACGGGGACGGCGTGACCTACGGCGAGGTGTTCCTGCAAAACGAGCGGGAGCAATCGGCCTATAACTTCGAGCACGCCGACACCGGCATTCTGTTTCGCCATTTCGAGGACGCGGAAACCCAGTGCAACGCCCTGCTGGCGCTCCAGAATCCGCTGCCGCTGCCGGCCTATGAGCACTGCCTGAAGGCCAGCCACACCTTCAATCTTCTGGACGCGCGCGGCGTGATCTCGGTCACCGAGCGCCAGGCCTACATCGCCCGGGTGCGCGCCCTGGCCAAGGGCTGCGCCGGGGCCTGGCTCGTGGCGCGCGGCCACCTGCCGCGCGGGGACGCCGCCTGATGCCCGATTTGCTGCTTGAGTTGCTGTCCGAGGAAATTCCCGCCCGCATGCAGGCCAAGGCGGCGGAGGACCTGCGCCGACTGCTCGCGGACAACCTTAAAAAATCCGGCCTAGCCTATGATAACGCACACGCATTCGTGACGCCCCGGCGCCTCGCGGTGGCTGTCGAGGGCCTTCCCGCGAAGGCCCCGGACGTGACCGGGGAGCGCAAGGGGCCGAAGCTGGACGCCCCCGAGCAGGCCATCGAGGGGTTCAGGCGGTCGCTGCCCGAGGGCGCGAACATCGAACAGCGCGACGACAGGAAGGGGCGGATGTATTTCGCCACCTGGGAAGAGAAGGGCCGCGACACGCCGGACCTGCTGGCCGAGGCGATCCCGGCGGCATTGGCCGCCCTGCCCTGGCCCAAGTCCATGCGCTGGGGGAGTCACGCGGTGCGCTGGGTACGGCCGCTTCACTCCATCGTCGCCCTGTTCGACGGCGCGGTCGTCCCGTTCGCCTTCGGGCCGGTGGCCAGCGGCGACACCACCCGGGGCCACCGCTTCATGGCGCCCGATCCGATCCCCGTCGCCGGCATCGCCGACTACACGGAGAAGCTCCGCGCCGCCAGGGTGCTGCTGGACCGGGAGGAGCGCAAGGCCCTGATCCTGGAGCGCGCGCGGACCCTGTGCGCGTCCGAGGGCCTCGCCCTCAGGGAGGATGCCGGGCTGCTGGAGGAAGTGGCCGGGCTGGTCGAGTGGCCGGTGGTGCTGATGGGCCGCATCCCCGACGAGTTCATGGTGGTGCCGCCGGAAGTGCTGATCACCGCCATGCGGGTGCATCAGCGCTATTTCCCGGCCCTTACCGCCAGCGGCGCCCTGGCGCCGCGCTTCGTGGTAGTCGCCAACCGGGAAACCCCGGACGACGGCGCGACGGTGGTGGCCGGCAACGAGCGCGTCCTGCGCGCCCGGCTGTCCGACGCCCGCTTCTTCTGGGACCAGGATCACAAGACCCCCCTGGACGACCGGGTGCCGAAGCTGGCCGACATGGTGTTCCACGCCAAGCTGGGCACGGTGAAGGACAAGGTGGCGCGGATCGCCGATCTGGCCGCAACGCTTGCCCCCTACTGCAAGGCCGATCCCGCCAAGGCGCGCCGCGCGGCCGAACTCTGCAAGGCCGACCTGGTCTCCGAGATGGTGTTCGAGTTCCCCGAGGTGCAGGGGATCATGGGCCGCTATCTGGCCCGCGACGAGGGCCTGGACCCGGAGGTCTGCGAGGCCCTGGCCGAGCATTATTCGCCGCTCGGGCCGTCCGACGCCTGCCCCACCGCGCCGGTGTCCGTCGCCGTGGCCCTGGCCGACAAGATCGACACCCTCGTGGGATTTTGGGCCATCGACGAGAAGCCCACCGGCTCCAAGGACCCGTTTGCTTTGCGCCGGGCGGCGCTGGGCGTGATCCGGCTGATCGTCGAGAACGGGCTGCGGGTGCCGCTTGCGGTGATTTTCGAAGAAGAGCTGTCTCTGTACCGAAAATTCAGTCCTTTGAAAAAAGCTACATTTTTCCGTGCAGGTGAAGAGGGTCAGTTGGGCGAAAACATCACGGAAGATGTTTGGCAGAAGCGCGCCGTCGAACTTCCTTCTGACCTCCTCGCCTTCTTCGCCGACCGCCTGAAGGTACACCTGAAGGAACGGGGAGTGCGCCACGACCTGATCGCCGCCGTGTTCGCCCTGGGCGGCGAGGACGATCTGGTGCGCCTGCTGGCCCGGGTCGACGCCCTGTCCGAATTCCTGGACAGCGCGGACGGGGCCAACCTGCTGACCGCGCACCGCCGCGCCACCAACATCCTGCGCATCGAGGAGACGCGCGACGGGGTCGCCCACGACGGCCCGGTCGATCCGACGGCCCTGGTCGCCGCCGAGGAAACGGCGCTGACGGCGGCGCTGGCCGAGGTCGAACCCGCGGTCGCCGGGGCGCTTGACAACGAAGACTTCGCGGCAGCCATGTCGGCGCTTGCCCGGCTCAGGGCGCCGGTGGATGCCTTTTTCGATCACGTGACCGTCAACAGCGAGGACGCGAACCTCCGGACCAACCGGCTTCGGATCCTGTCCCGCATCGGGGCCGCCATGCAGGGCGTCGCCGACTTCTCGAAAGTGGAGGGATGAGCATGACTAAGTGGGTATACAGCTTCGGCGACGGAGCGGCCGAAGGTCGGGCCGACATGAAAAATCTGCTCGGCGGCAAGGGGGCCAATCTGGCCGAGATGTCGAGCCTCGGCATTCCGGTCCCGGCCGGCTTCACCATCACCACCGAGGTCTGCACCTATTTCTACGAGAACGGCGAGACCTACCCGGACGAACTCAAGGCGCAGGTGGCGGCCGCGATGGCCGAGGTGGAAAACGTGATGGGCGCCAAGTTCGGCGACGCCGAGAACCCGCTGCTGGTGTCGGTGCGCTCCGGGGCCCGGGCCTCCATGCCCGGCATGATGGATACCGTGCTCAACCTCGGCCTCAACGACGACACGGTGAACGGCCTGATCGCCAAGTCGGGCGACGAACGGTTCGCCTTCGACAGCTATCGGCGCTTCGTGCAGATGTATTCCAACGTGGTCCTCGACATCGGCCACCACCACTTCGAGAGCATCCTGGAAGACCTCAAGAACTCCAAGGGCTACACCCTGGATACCGACCTCGACGCCGACGACTGGAAGGGCATGGTCGAGGCCTACAAGGCCGAGGTCGAACGGCGGCTGGGCAAGCCCTTCCCGCTCGACCCGGAAGAGCAGCTCTGGGGCGCCGTGGGCGCCGTGTTCGGCTCCTGGATGAACCAGCGCGCGATCACCTACCGCAAACTCAACGACATCCCGGCCGACTGGGGTACCGCCGTCAACGTGCAATCCATGGTGTTCGGCAACATGGGCGAGGATTCGGCGACCGGCGTCTGCTTTACCCGCGATCCGTCGACCGGCGTCAACCGGTTCTACGGCGAGTTCCTGATCAATGCCCAGGGCGAGGACGTGGTGGCCGGCATCCGCACCCCGCAGCCGCTCAACGAGGTCGAGAAGGCGGCCGCCAAGTCGACCCTGCCGTCGATGGAAGCGGTGATGCCGGAACTCTATGGCGAGTTGGACGCCATCCGCGACCGCCTGGAAACGCACTACAAAGACATGCAGGACATGGAGTTCACCATCCAGCAAGGCAAGCTGTGGATGCTGCAAACCCGCAACGGCAAGCGGACCTCGCAGGCGGCGCTGACCATCGCGGTCGAAATGTGCGAATCCGGGCTGATCGACAAGGCGGAGGCGATCCGCCGCGTCGACCCGGCGCAGCTCGACAAGCTGCTGCACCCGATGCTTGATCCGAAGGCCGAGAAAAAGATCCTCGCCAAGGGCCTGCCGGCCTCGCCCGGCGCCGCGTCGGGTCAGGTGGTGTTCAGCGCCGAGGACGCCGAGAAGTGGTCGGAGCAGGGCAAGAAGGTGATGCTGGTGCGCGTCGAGACCAGCCCCGAGGACATCGGCGGCATGCACGTCGCGCAGGGCATCCTGACCACGCGCGGCGGCATGACCAGTCACGCCGCGGTGGTCGCCCGCGGCATGGGGACGCCCTGCGTGTCGGGCGCCGGCGACATCAAGGTCGACTACAATGCGCGGACCTTCACGGTGGCCGGCGCCACGGTCAAGGAAGGTGACATGCTCACCATCGACGGCGCCACCGGCGAGGTGATCCTGGGCGACGTGCCGACCATCCAGCCCGAGTTGACCGGTGATTTCGGCAAGCTGATGGGATGGGTCGACGAAATCCGGCGTCTCAAGGTGCGGACCAACGCGGAAACCCCGCTCGACGCCCAGACGGCGCGCAAGTTCGGAGCCGAGGGTATCGGTCTGTGCCGCACCGAGCACATGTTCTTCGACCCCGCGCGCATCATCCACATGCGCGAGATGATCCTGGCCGAGGACGAGGACACCCGCCGCGCCGCCCTGGCCAAGCTCTTGCCCTACCAGCGCAAGGACTTCGAGGATCTGTTCACGATCATGGCCGGACTGCCGGTGACCATCCGCCTGCTCGACCCGCCGCTGCACGAGTTCCTGCCGCACAGCGAGCACGACATGGCCGAAGTGGCCAAGGCGGCCGGCATTTCGGTCGATGCCGTCAAGTCGGCCTCGGCGCGCCTCCAGGAATCCAACCCGATGCTCGGCCATCGCGGTTGCCGGCTCGCCATCACCTACCCGGAAATCTGCGAAATGCAGGCGCGGGCCATTTTCGAGGCCGCCTGCGCGGTGACGAAGGCGGGCGGCGAACCGGTGGTGCCCGAGGTGATGGTGCCCTTGGTCGGGCTGTTCGAGGAATTGGACATGCTCAAGAAGGTGATCGAGGGCGTGGCCAAGACGGTGATGGCCGAACAGGGGGTGACCCTGGAGTACATGATCGGGACGATGATCGAACTGCCGCGCGCCGCCCTGCAGGCCGGCAAGATCGCGGAATCCGCCGAATTTTTCAGCTTCGGCACCAACGACCTGACCCAGACCACCTTCGGCCTGTCGCGCGACGACGCCGGCAACTTCCTGAAGGCCTACCTCGACAAGAACATCATCGAGGTCGATCCCTTCGTCAGCCTGGATCGGGACGGCGTGGGCGAACTGGTCAGGCTCGCGGTGGAACGCGGCCGCGCCGCCCGATCCGACATCAAGCTCGGCATCTGCGGCGAGCACGGCGGCGATCCGTCCTCGGTGACGTTCTGCCACGAGGCGGGGCTCGATTACGTCTCCTGCTCGCCCTACCGGGTGCCGATCGCCCGCCTCGCCGCCGCCCAGGCGACCCTCGGCGGCGCCTCCGGATCGACCAAGTAGTCCGTTCCGGATTTGCGGGACCTTGTCCTTCGGCGGCGGCTCTCCGGGAGCCGCCGTCTTCTATGCCTCCGCCGGACCCGCCGCTCCGTTCAGCAGCGGAATGACGGCCGACGCCGCGCCGAGGGAGGCCGCGAAGGCGACGGCGAACCCCCCCGCCGACTCCGTCGTCGCCCGATCGACCTCGCCGGGCCGCGATCCGTACCCCGTCGCCACCAGCACCCCTCCGGCCAGACCGGCCCGCCGTCCGGCCGCGAGGTCGCTCGTCCGGTCGCCGACGATCCACGAACGCCCCATGTCCAGGTCGAGTTGCTCGGCCGCCCGCGACAGAAGGCCGGGGTTGGGCTTGCGGGCCGGGTGGTTCGGATGGCGATAGGGTGCCACGCCGTCGGCGTGGTGCGGACAGGCGAAAACGGCATCGACCCGCGCGCCCAGCCCGGCCAGCCGGTCGAGCATCCGCGCCTGGGTCGCCTCGAACTCGGGCCAGCCATACATGCCGCGTGCGATCCCCGCCTGATTGGTCACCACCACCACGGCGGCGGCGGCGGAGTTGGCGCGGCGGATGGTCTCGGCGGCGCCTGGGATGAGATCGGCCCGGTCCGGCTCGTGCAGGTACCCGACCTCGACCAAAATCACCCCGTCGCGATCCAGGAACAGGGCCGGCCGCCCCCGGTTGCGGTCGTCGAGAACCTGATTCCACACATGTTCGGCATCGACCCAGGCACCCGGCGCAATCGCGGTGCTCATCGCCCCTCGCCCTCCGCCGCGACCAGAAGCGACCCCGACGCCAGTCCGTCGCCGACCGGGCCGCACAGCAGGGCCATAAGCTCGATGGTCGATCCCCGCGGCATGCCGTCGGCCGGCAGGCACAGGGCCAGCCACGGCGTCCCACCGGGCAGGGCCCGCGGCAGCATGGCGGCATGGCCGGGCTCCGAGACGAGGACAAGGACTCCCCCGCCGGTCTCCGACAGATCCTCGTCGAGGTCGCGGGCCAGCCCGGCGAGCCCCGACAGGGCGCGCGCCCAGGCCGCCGCCTCGGCCGCGTCGCCGGGCAGCCGACCCTGGCTGGTCGCGTCCAGAACCAGCACGTCGACCGCGTCCAGGTCGAGCACGGCGGCCCCACGGTCGGCCGGGTGCGACAGATCGCCCGGGATCGCCGTGACCGTGGCGCCGAGGTCGCGAAGGCGGCCCGCCATGGCCCTGGCGGCAACGCAGGGCGGGCCGGCGAACACCACCGAACGGCCTGAAAGATCGAAATGCATCGACGGCGCCTCTCCGGAGTCGGGATGGTCGGATGGTAGCCCGCCGCCGGCCGCGCGGCAACGCAGGCCCCGGCCCCGGCCGTTTTTCGACCCTGCCGGGGATATGGTTGAAGAACAGCGGATTATTTGAAAGTATGTCGCCCGGGTGGAGACTGCCCGGCAAGAAGGCAGCGTTATCTAAATGGAAGGAACGGTCTCGAAAATGATGGAAATCCGCATCCACGGTCGCGGCGGTCAAGGCAACGTCGTGGCCGCCTACCTGCTGGCCAGCGCGGCGTTCGAGGACGGGCGCTACTGCCAGGCGTTCCCGGCCTTCGGCGCCGAGCGCCGCGGCGCCCCTGTGGTCGCCTTCGTCCGCGTCTCGGAAACCCCGATCCTACAGCGCAACGAGGTCAGGACGCCATCGTTCATGATCATCCAGGACGAGACGCTGCTGCACGAGAAGGGATTGACCGACGGCCTGAAGCCGGACGGCGGCATCCTCATCAATTCGCCCCTGTCCTCGGAGGAGATCAGCGAACGCCATGGCGCCAAGATGACCGCCATCCCGGCCACCCAGATGGCGATCGACAACGTGGGCCGTCCGGTGCCCAACGTGGCCCTGCTGTCCGCCTTTCTCGAACTGACCGGCATTCTGCCGCACGGCGCGCTGAAGAAGGCTCTGGACGAGCGGTTCTCGGGCCATCTGCTGGACAACAACCTGCGGCTCGCCCATCAGGCGGCGAAAGCGGTCACCAAGGATCTTTGGAAGGAGAAGGCCGATGCGGCAAGCGCTTGAAGGCTCCCTCGCCGTCGCCAAGGCCGTCGCCCTGTGCCGCCCCGGCGTGGTCGCCGCCTATCCGATCACCCCGCAGACCCACATCGTCGAGAACATCAGCAAGCTGGTGGCCGACGGCGATCTGGAGACCGAACTGGTCAGCGTGGAGAGCGAATTCTCCGCCGCCTCGGTGGTGCTGGGCGCCGCCGCCGCCGGATCGCGCGCCTACACCGCCTCGTCGTCGCAGGGCATCATGCTGATGGCCGAGGTCCTGTTCAACATCGCCGGCCTGCGCGTTCCCATGGTCCTGACCTGCGCCAACCGGGCCATCGGCGCCCCGCTCAACATCTGGAACGACCAGTCCGACAGCATGGCGATGCGCGACTCCGGGTGGATTCAGCTCTATTGCGCCGACAACCAGGAAGCGGTGGACAGCCTGATCCAGGCCTATCGGATCAGCGAGCGGACCGAGTTGCCGGTGATGGTCTGCATGGACGGGTTCATCCTGACCCATACCCTGGAGGTGATCGACATCCCGGAGCAGGACAAGGTGGACCGCTACCTGCCGCCGTTCGCGTTCGACCGCCGCCTTGATCCGAGCGATCCGATCAGCCTCGGCGCCCTGGTCACGCCCGAGTTCTTCTCCGAGGTCAAGCACTCCCAGCACGCCGCCATGCAAAAGGCGTTGCCGGACATCGTCGACGCCGACAAGGAATTCAAGAAGCTCTTCGGTCGCGATTGCGGCGGCCTGCTGGCCGAGCATGGCGACGAGGAGGCCACGGTGGCGATCCTGACCCTGGGGTCGATCTACGGCACCCTGCGCGCCGGCATGGAGGCCCATAAAAGCCGCAAGAAGGTCAAGCTGATCCACTTGCGCTGCTTCCGCCCGTTCCCGGAGGAGGTCCTGATGGCCGCCCTGGACGGGGTCAAGGACCTGATCGTGGTCGAGCGGGCGCTGTCGCCGGGCCTTGGCGGCATTGTCGGCACCGAGATCCGGGCCGTCCTGAGCACCGCCAGGAAACCGCCGCGCGTCCACAACGTGGCGATCGGCCTGGGCGGCCGCGACGTGCCGCTCGACATGTTTTCCCGCCTGCTGGAAGCCCTGAAAAACGGCAGCATCGCCGAGTTCTCGGTGTTCGACGCCGACCTTTCCCGGCTCCCCGAGGAGGACCGCTGACATGGCACCCAATGCGTCGAAGATCGAGCGCCTGAAGGAACTGCGCGACAAACACGGCCGCACCGACGGTTCGGTGCTGCCCGATCCCGCCGATCCGCCGAAGGATCTGCGTCAGGCCCAACCGAGATTCCGAGGCCTTGAGGCCGGCCACCGGGCCTGTCAGGGCTGCGGCGAGGCGCTTGCGGCGCGTCTGGTGACCGAGGCGGCCGGTCCCGACGTGATGATCTCCAACGCCACCGGCTGCCTGGAGGTCTTCACCACCCCGTGGCCGCAATCGGCCTGGCGGGTGCCGTGGATACACTCCCTGTTCGAGAACGCGGCGGCCGTCGCTTCCGGCATGGAAGCGGCCCTGAAGGCGCAGGGCAAGTCGACCAAGGTGCTGGCCTTCGGCGGCGACGGCGGCACCTTCGACATCGGATTCCAGGCCCTGTCGGGGATGCTGGAGCGCGAACACAACGTGCTCTACGTCTGTTTCGACAACGAAGCCTACATGAACACCGGCATCCAGCGCTCGGGCTCGACCCCGCACGCGGCGCGCACCACCACCTCGCCGCCGGGCAAGGCGCGGATGGGCAAGCGGCACCTGAAGAAGGACCTGCTCAGCATCATCTCGGCCCACCACATCCCCTACGGCGCGTCGACCTCGGTCGCCTACCCGGCCGACATCCGCCGCAAGGTCCGCCGGGCCATGGAAATCCAGGGACCGACCTTCCTGCTGGTCCATTCCCCCTGCCCGCTCGGCTGGGGCCACGACGGCGCGCTGACCATCGAAATCGCCCGCCTCGCGGTGCAGAGCGGCCTGTTCCCGCTGGTCGAGATGGAGCGCGGCGAGGTGACCGACGTGATGCCGATCCGCAAGCCGGTGCCGGTGGCCAACTACCTCAAGGCGCAGCAGCGGTTCCGCCACCTGTTCGCGCCCGACGATCCACGGGCGCTTCAGGAGCGCGAGCACTTGCAGGCGCTGGCCGACTACAACATCGAGATCTACGGCCTGTATTCCGAGGAGGCCGACCCGCTCGACACCGACGGCGCCGACACCGTGCGCCGTGGTGGCCTGGCGAACTAGGGAGGGAACGAACGATGGCTGCGATCACCCGTGGCGCCTATGCCCGGCCCGGAACCTCCCTCGCCTTCAAGACCGGCACGTGGCGGGTCGAGATCCCCTACCACAAGCACTGGGCGGCCCCCTGTCACGCCGCCTGCCCGGCCGGCGAGGACCAGCAGGCCTGGCTGGCCAAGATCCAGGAAGGCAAGCTGCACGAGGCCTGGAACGAACTGGTCACGGCCAATCCGATGCCGGCGATCACCGGGCGGGTCTGTCCGCACCCCTGCGAGCAGGCCTGCAACAGGGGCATCTACGACGCGCCGATCGCGATCCACAACATCGAGCGGTTCCTGGGCGACGAGGCAATCCGCCTCGGCTGGAACTATCCGCTATTGCGTCCGACCACTCCGGAATCGCCGGCCGTGGCCGTGGTCGGCGCCGGCCCGTCCGGACTGTCAGCGGCCTACCATCTGGTGCGCCGGGGGTTCCGCGTCAATCTGTTCGACGCCCTGCCGGAGGCCGGCGGCCTGCTGCGCTCGGCAATCCCGATGACCCGCCTGCCGCGCGAGGTGCTGGATTCCGAAATCCAGCGCATTTTCTCGCTCGACGGCCTTCGGTTCCATCCCCGCCACCGCCTGGGGCGCGACGTTTCGCTGAGCGAGTTGCAGTCCGACCACGCGGCGGTGTTCATGGGGCCGGGCGCCGAGCGCTCGAAGGCCTGGGATGTCGACGGCGCGGTCCCGGCCGACCTCCACCAGGGCCTGCACCTGATCAAGGAATGGGT
Source organism: Magnetospira sp. (assembly GCA_028282245.1). GTDB lineage: Bacteria > Pseudomonadota > Alphaproteobacteria > Rhodospirillales > Magnetospiraceae > JANQGL01. The sequence goes on along the minus strand of JANQIL010000133.1, from coordinate 17,823 downwards.
TGATCACGGCGAGATTCCCACGCCGAAGAGCGTCGCCATCCACGGCGGCGGCAACACGGCGGTCGACCTGGCGCGAATCATGAAGCGGCGCGGCGTCGAGGAGGTCTACGTGATCACCGCCTCCGGCCTGCCGGGACCCGGCACGGCGCCCGACGACGTGCTCAACGTGGTGCCGCGCGAGCTTGAGGAAGCGCTGGAGGAGGGCGTGGTGTTCTTTCCGCACCGGACCATCCAGCGCCTGATCATGCGCGGCTCCAAGATGATCGGCGTCGAGATGGTGCACCTGAAGAAGCTGCCCGGCAAGGGCGGCCGCAAGAGCCGGGTTTCGTTCCAGGGCACCGAGCGGGTGCTGAACGTGGACATGGTCATTCCGTCGATCGGCGAGGCGGTGGACTCGGCCGGGTTCGAGAACCTGATCGGCAACGCCAATTACTTCCGGCCCGACGACTGGGGCCGGCTGGCCGAGCATCCCGGCGTTTTCGTCGGCGGCGACGCGCGCGGCGACCGGGGCACGGTGAGCGCCGCGATCGGCGACGGCTGCAAGGCGGCGATGGCGATCCAGGCCCATGTGGAGCAGACCGAAGTGATCGACGCGCCCCGCGAGACGGTGGGCTACGAGTCCCTGAACGTGAACTATTTCGAACCCAAGCCGCGTGCCTACGTCGCCAAGATTCCGGTCCCCGAACGGGACGATTTCACGGAAATCGAGCAGGACATGATCTATGCGCAGGTGGTCGAGGAAGCCGGACGCTGCATGAGCTGCGGCAACTGTCTGGCCTGCGACAACTGCTGGACCTTCTGTCCGGACAACGCGGTGATCAAGACCCGCGACGTGTGCAGCGACGGGTCGCACTACTTGTTCGACTACGAGTTCTGCAAGGGCTGCGGCCTGTGCGCCACGGAATGCCCCTGCGGGTTCATCCTGATGCGGCCACAGGATTAGAGTCGCTCCGAACCCCTGATTGTAAGGTGTTTCCCCGTTCGAGGGCGCGCGACGCGCCCCCGACGGGTTTCGGCCCCGCTCAGGCCATCGCCCAGGCCTCGCGGATGACCCGCTTGGCGTTGGCCATGACCAGGGCCGAGGTTTCCTCGGCCAGCAGCGGCCGGACCTCCGTGCTGACCACCGGCGGCGCCTCGCGGTTCAGCAGCCCGTGATCGAGCAGAATTCGGAAATAGTTGGCCACGTCCGGCGTGTCGATCTCGCCGCCCGGCACCCCGAACCGGGGTTGCAGGTCCCCGTAGAGGATATCGGCTCGGTCCCGCATCACGCAGTTGCCGATGTGGAAGTGACAGAAGAAGTCCTTGATCAAGGGAATTGATTTCGCGGGATCTTCCTCAAGGAGCGGGAAGTGCGACAGGTCCGAGAGGACGCCGAAGTTGGCGTGCGCGGCGGCGACCGGGGCCGCCACCTCGGCGGCATCGGCGAAGGGTCCGATGAGTGCCTTCTTGTCGATGGCGCGGTCGAAGATTTTCAGCGTCACCTTCATGTCGCCGTTGGCCGCCGCGTAGTCGCAGACCTCGTGCAGGAAGTCGATGAACAGCTTCTTGGCCTCGCCACGCGTCTCGTCGCCCGGGTCCTTGCCGGACATGATCCGGAAGAACGAGGCGCCGAGCTGGTAGGCCTCGTCGACGCAATTCTTGATGATGTTCAACACCCGTTGCCGCTCGGCGGCGTCGAAATGATGCGGATTCAGTTTCTGCGGCAGGATGGTCGGCTGGGTGGCGTAGCAGACCGTGAGATGCGATACCTGCAATATCTTGCGGGCCTTGTCGCGTTCCCGGGTGTCCTTCACCGGGCCGATTTCGACCGCCGTCCAGAAATCGTCCTCGCAGATCGTCTCCAGGGTCTCGACGATCGGCCCCTGCCCGCCCATGCACTGGGGAAACGCCTTGAAATGGACGATCCCCGGTTTCATGTAGCCATACATCGAATCTTGCATATCGGTCTCCGCTAGATATCGTCGCCCGGAGGCCCACCGCCCCCGCCGCGCAGGAAGTCGAAATCGCAGCCCTCGTCGGCCTGCAACACGCTGTCGTAGTAGAGCTTGGCGTAACCCCGGGTCGCGGTCGGCCTGGCCGGCGCGCGTTCTCGTTCCGCCCGTCGTCGGGCCAGTTCGTCGTCCGCCACCATCAGATCGAGTCGCCGCTCGGATACGCTCAGGCGAATACGGTCGCCGCTTCGCGCCAGGGCCAGCGGTCCGCCGGAGGCGGCGTCGGGTGTCACGTGCAGAACGATGGTGCCGAAGGCGGTGCCGCTCATTCGGGCGTCCGAGATGCGCACCATGTCCTTGACGCCGGCCCGCGCGAGCTTGGCGGGGATCGGCAGGTAGCCGGCCTCCGGCATCCCGGAGGGGCTTTTGGGTCCGGCGTTTTGCAGGACCAGGATGTCGTCCGGCGTCACGTCCAGGTCGGGATCGTCGATGCGCGTGGCCAAGTCCTCCAGCGATTCGAACACCACCGCCCGTCCCTCGCGTTCGAACAGCCGGCTGTCGGCCGCCGAGCGCTTGAGGATGGCGCCGCGCGGAGCGAGCGATCCGAACAGCGCCACGAGACCCCCGACCGGTTCCACCGGATCGTCGAACGGTCGGATCACCGACCGGTCCACATAGGCATCCCGCCCGGCGGCGATCCGCTCGCCCAGGGTCCGCCCGTCGACGGTCGGGCAATCCAGGCGCAACAGCGGTTCCAGTTCGCGCAGCACCGCGCCCAGGCCGCCGGCGGCGAAGAAATCCTCCATGTAGTGGTCGCCGGTCGGTTTCAGGTTGACCAGCACCGGTGTTTCGTCGCTGAGCCCGTTCAGGCGGTCCAACGAAACCTTCAGTCCAAGCCGCCCGGCGATGGCCGCCAGATGTACCACCGCGTTGGTCGATCCGCCGAGCGCGAGCAGCACCCGGAGCGCGTTGTCGAGGGAATCCTCGGTGATAATGCGGTCCGGCGTCCGGTCGCTTCCGATCATCTCGACCGCCCGTCGGCCGGTCGCCTCGGCGGCGCGCAGGCGATCGGCGTGCACGGCCGGAATGGTCGCCGTGCCGGGCGGCATCATGCCCAGGGTCTCGGCCAGACAGGCCATTGTCGAGGCGGTTCCCATCACCGAGCATGTTCCCGAGGTGGTCGCCAGGCCGCCCTCGATGGCGTGGATTTCGTCGTCCGACACCTCGCCGGCCCGGTACTTGCCCCAGAAGCGCCGACAGTCGGTGCAGGCGCCCAGGCGTTCGTCGCCATGCCGGCTGGTCAGCATGGGGCCGGCCACCAACTGGATGGCCGGCCGGCCGGCCGACGCGGCCCCCATGAGCTGGGCCGGCACGGTCTTGTCGCAGCCGCCCATCAGGACCACCGAATCGATGGGCTGGGCGCGGATCATCTCCTCGGTATCCATCGCCATGAGGTTGCGATAGAACAGGCTGGTCGGGGACAGGAACACCTCGCCCAGGGATACGGTGGGGAACTCCAGCGGCAGGCCGCCGGCCGCCAGCACGCCGCGCTTGACGGCCTCCAGAAGCTCCGGGAAATGGCGGTGGCAATTGTTGAACCCGGACGGCGTGTAGGCGACGCCGACGATCGGCCGTTCCAGCATCTCCCCGGAATAGCCCATCGACTTGGCGAACGAGCGCCGGAGATAGACCGCGAACCCGGCGTCGCCGTAGTTGGTCAGCCCGCGTGCCAAGCCGCGCGGAGGTTTCGGATCGGTCATCGGGCGGGCCTAAAGTTTGAACTTCATGTATTTGGGAACCAGGTAGTCCTGTAATCCGAGCGCCCCGCCCTCGCGCCCCATGCCGCTTTCCTTGACCCCGCCGAACGGCGCTTCCGCCGTCGCCAGCAGCATTTCATTGACCCCGACCATGCCGGTCTCCAGGTCCTCGGCCGCCCGGTGGGCGAGGCTCAGGGATTTCGTGAACACGTAGCCGGCGAGACCGAAGGGCAACGCGTTCGCCCGCTCGATGACGCCGTCGTAGTCGGTGAAGGTCGTGATCGGGGCGATCGGGGCGAAGGGTTCCTCGGTCATGACCAGACTGTCGTCGGCGACCTTGCCCAGCACCGTCGGCTCCAGGAAATAGCCCCGGTTGAATCCGGCCGGACGGCCGCCGCCGGCCAGCACCTCGGCGCCCCGCCGGGTGGCGTCGTCGATCATCTCCAGGGCGCCGTCGAGGCCGCGCTTGTTGGCCATCGGCCCCATCTGCACGCCATCGTCCATGCCGCGTCCCACCTTGAGGCTCCGCGCCGTCTCGGCGAAGGCGGCGGCAAAGGGCTCGAACGCGTCCTCATGCACGTAGAAACGGCTGGGCGAGATGCAGACCTGACCGCAGTTGCGGAATGTGGTCGCCGCGCAGGCGCGCGCCGCCGCTTCCGCGTCGGCGCCCCCGAACACCAGCACCGGCCCGTGGCCGCCCAGTCCCATGGACACCTTCTTCACCCCCTCGGCGGCGAGGCGTAGGATATCCTTGCCGACCGGCACCGACCCGGTAAGCGACACCTTGCGCACGATCGGCGAGCGGATCAGATGGGGCGAGATCAGCGACGACTTGCCGGTCACGAAGTTGACCACGCCCGGCGGAATGCCGGCGTCGTGGCAGGCCTGGATCAGCGCGGCGCAGGAGCCCGGCGCCTCGCCGGCCGGCTTGAGGATGATCGCGCAGCCGGCGCCGAGCGCGGCGGCCAGCTTGCGGGCCGGCAACAGGGCCGGGAAATTCCACGCCGAGAAGGCGGCCACAACGCCGACCGGCTGGAAGATCACCTGCATCCGGACGTCCGTGGTGCGGCCCTCGATGGTGTGGCCGTAGATGCGCTTGGTTTCCTCCGAATACCATTCGAACTGATCGGCCGAGGCGTTGGTTTCGGCGATCGCCTCGGCAAATGGCTTGCCGGTCTCGACGGACATGACGCGGGCGATCTCGTCCTTGCGCGCCCGAATGAGCTCGGACGCCCGGCGGATCAACGCCGCCCGCTCCCAGGGACCGGTCCGGCGCCATGTATCCAGACCGCGACGGGCCGCCGCCAGGGCGGCGTCCAGGTCCTCGCGGGTCGCCGACGGCATGGTGCCGATGACCTCCTCGGTCGCCGGATCGAACACTTGCTGGGTGGCGCCATCGGAAGCCGGGCGCCAAGCACCGTCGATGTAAAGTCCGAAGGCCTCGTAGAGTGACATGCGATTTCCTTTTCTTCCGTCTTGCGCGCAGTTATCAAATATCCTGCGCGTGATAGGTGTCCTGGACCTCGGCGCACCAATTGCCCACGTTCCAGGACCCCCAGGCTCCCAGGCCGCCCAGGTCGTCGGGACCGCAGTAAACCGGCACATGGACCACCGACAGGCCGTCGTGGCGATGGGCCGCCTCCAGCGCGGCGCCAAGGCTGGCCGCCGTCTCCCCGGCCCATACCCCCTTGATCCCGGAGACCGATTCCGCCATCGCCACGTAATCCACCGTGACGGAATCGTTGGTCCGGTACTCGGCCTCGTACTGGGCCATCTGAAGACCGGTGATCGCCGCCATCCGGCGATTGTCGAAGATCACCACCATGCCCCTGGCGCCGTGCTCCACCGCGTCGATCAGAATCTGCGGATTCATCACGAAGGATCCGTCGCCGGTGAAGGCGATGCCGTAGCGCGGGGTTTCGGCCAGGGCCGCGGCGGCCAGGGCACTGACCGCGAATCCCATGTAGGAGGCGCCGGTTTCCGTGAAGGTATCGCCGGTCGCATCGTCCTCGACGATCTGGAATCCGTTGGCCTGCACGTCGCCGGCGTCGAAGAACTTGGCGGCGCCGATTCGTTTCGCGAAATCGGCCACGATCTTGATCGCCGCGGGCTGGCCAAGGACCGGCCGCTCCCAGGCGGCGTCGTGCAGCGGCGGCGCGGCGTAGCGGTTCCGTTTGTAGGCCGTCCACTCCCGTTTCTTGGCCAGGCAGGCATCGAGCCAGGGCCGCTTATCGGTCAGGTCGACGCCGCCGGCGGCGTCCAGGCGATCGCAAAGGTGTCCGATCACCACGCCGATGTCGCCCGGCAGGCCGACCGTGCGGTTGTAATGGGTCAGGTCGCCCAGATCGCCGTTGATGTTGATCGTCGCCTCGGCGGAGGCATAGCCAATGCCCGAGCAGTCGGCCTGACAGACCGCGCGCGATCCCACGACGATCACAAGGTCGGCCTCCCGCATGGCATGATTGCCGGAAATCGAGCCCTTCGATCCACCCACGTGCATGTTCTGCGGGTGCGCGTCCGGCAGCACCCCGGTCGATCCGGGCGACAGGGCAACCGCCGCGCCGGTCGTTTCGGCGAGCCGCCGCAGCTCGGCGTCGAACCTCCGGCAACCGCCACCCGCCTTGACCACGATCCGGTGGTGGCGGCGAATCAGGTCGGCCGCCGCGTCAAACGCCGCGTCGCCATGCGGCGCCATCGGCGGCAGATGGGGACGTTCCGGCAGCCCGGCCAGATTGAGGCGCAGGACCTGCGGCTGGGTATTGAGGGGCAGCAGCAGATAGAACGGACCCGCCTTCACGCGATGGTGCACGCAAAGCGCCCCCCGCCGCAGGGCATCGCGCAGCGCCTCCGGGGTATGCAGCACGTAGGATTCGCCCATCAGGGCGGTGATCCGCCCGAACAGGCCCTGCTCGCGCTTCGGCACCTGCTGCATGTTGTAGCCCTCGCCGTGCGAGGTCTCGTCGCCGTAGACGTGATAGACGCCGATCCCGTTGGAGGTGGCGGCCAGCGAACCGGCCATCGCCTGCAACGCGCCGGGGCCGATGGAGGTCACCACCGCCGGCACCTCCCCGTACTGCCAGCGCAGGGCCGTGGCGGCATGGGCCATCGCCACTTCGTTGCGGAAATTCCAGGTGCGGACCACCCCCTCGGCCTCGTACAGGCGCAGGATTTCCGCGAGGTCCGTCGAACCGTGCCCGAAAATGGCCAGGTATTTCCGCACGCCCTGTTTCAGAAGCCCCAGCACCAGCCCCTCGGACAGGGTGGTGTCGACCGACTTGGGCAGGTCGCCGGAGGCCAGCGCGGCGCCCAGGCCGCCGTGCCGGGCGATGGCTCGGGCGCGCGACCGGACGGCGTCGGAAAACGGGCGGTCGTCGGTTCGGTGGAGCATGATTCATAGTCCTCGTTGATTGGCGTTCGGCGCGCGGCGGTCACGATTTTCCCGGGTCCGGCGAGGCGGCGCGCAACTCGATCCTGCGCCGCCGCCGGGGCTCCCAGACCAGCGACCACAACAACGACAACGCGGCGAGGCCGAGAAAGAAAAGGCTGAACGGAGAGGTGAAGAACACCGTCACGTCACCCTGCGACCCGGTCAAGGCGACCCGCAAATGCTCCTCGAGCGGCGGTCCGAGAACCAGCGCCAGAAGAAGCGGCACCACCGGCATTTTCAGCCACTGCATGAACAGGCCGAGCAGCCCGAACCCGAACATCACGTATATGTCGAAGAACGAATTGCGCAACGCGTAGCTGCCGATCACGCAGAGCAGGGCGATGGTCGGCACCAGGATCCAGCGTGGCGTGTTCAGCACCTTGACCAGCAGGCCGATCCCGGTCAGGGCGACCAGGAAATTGAACAGATTGGCCCAGAAGAACGAAAAGATCAGGCCGTAGGCGAAATCGCCGTGCTCCAGGAACAGCAGCGGTCCCGGCACCAGGCCGTGCACCAGCAGGGCGCCGATCAGTATCGCGGTCACCGGGTCGCCCGGAATGCCGAGCGTCATCATCGGGATCAGGGCCCCTCCGGCGACCGCGTTGTTGGCCGATTCCGGGGCCGCGATGCCCTCCACCGCGCCGTGTCCGAACGCCTCCGGCCGGCGGCTCGCCTTCTTGGCGTAGTCGTAGCTGATGAAGGCGGCGACCGGGCCGCCGGCGCCGGGCAGGATGCCCAGGAACGATCCCAGGGGTCCGCCGATGGACACCGGCACTAGGAGCCGCTTCAGGTCGGCCCGCCTGGGAAGGACCTTCTCGAAGAAGCCGGCTTGAGTCGCGCCCTGACTCGGCCGCACCGGATTGCACAGGTTTTCGACCAGTTGCGGAATCGCGAACAGGCCGATCAGGGCGGTCAGGAAATGAATGCCGCTCAACAGATCCGGATTGTCGAAGGTGAAGCGCGGCGTCGCCATCATCGGATCCTGGCCGACCGAAATGATCATCAGGCCGATGACCGCCGACATCAATCCCTTGACCAGCGATCGGGCGGCGAAGCTGCAAATCACCGTGAGCCCGAAGAAGACCAGCGAGAACAGGTCCGGGGCACGGAACTGCAACGCCAGGTCGGCCAGCGATGGGGCGATGAAGAAGAGGCACAGGAAGCTGAACAGGCCACCGAGAAAACTGGCCGTGATGGCCACCCCGAGGGCTCGGCCCCGCTCGCCGCGCATGGTCAGGGGATAGCCGTCGATGGCGGTCGCCGAGGCCGACGGGGTGCCCGGGATGTTGAGCAGCACGGCCGAGAACGATCCGCCGGTCATCCCGGCGACATAAAGTCCGAGCAGCAGGGCGATGGAAATCTCGGCCGGCAGGCTGAACGTGAGCGGCAGGACGATGATGATCCCGGTGCTGATGGTCATGCCGGGGATCATGCCGACCACCAGGCCCAGCACCACCCCGGCGGCCGTGGCGGCGAGGCCGCCGGCGCCGGCGGCCTGCTCGAATCCGAGGACGACGTCTGGCGACATGGCCCCCTACACCCACGATCCGGTCGGCAGAAGAATCTGGAACCCGTCGTTGAACAGGTAGTACAGGGCGACGGGCACCAGAACGGACACCAAGCCGATGGTCAGCGGCCGGCGGGCTCCGTACAGCACCGTCAGACCGGTGATGAACGGAATGCCCGCGACCAGGAATCCCGCGTGCGGCAGGACGATGATGAACAGGGCCAGCCAGACCAGCATGGTCAGCGGACGCCACGGAAAAAATCCGGGCACCCGCTCGCCGGCCCCCTGGGACCACAGAATCCGGCCGGACGTGATCAGCAGCACCGATGCCAGGAGCACGCAGAGGCCGCAGATCAGCCAGGGAAAGAAGTCCGGCCCCGGCAGGTTCGGAACCAGCCGCTCGGGCAATTGCGCGGTCAGCACCCCGTAGGCGACCCCCAGGGCCAGCAATAGCAGCCCGGCCAGGAAGTCCCGTTGTGGCATTGTCATCGGTGCGGCCTCCGGCGTGCCAAGTGGTTCCCGCGGTTCTCAGTCGCCCTTCGACTGATACAGGCCCGCCTTGATCATCACGTCGCGAACGATCTTGTCGTCGCCGTTGATCTTGGCATCGAAGTCCCGACCGGTCAGCGGCGCGACGGTGAAGCCGTTTTCCATGGACAGCTTGGTGAAGGCCGGGGAGGTCGCCGCCTTGATCATGGCGTCTTGGAGCTTGGCCTTGATTTCGGGCGGCGTGTTCTTGGCCACGGAAAGGCTGCGGAACAAATCGAACACCGCCTCATAGCCCAGCTCCCTGGCGGTCGGGACGTCGGGAATCACCGAGTTGCGCTCGGCGCTGGGGATCACCAGCAGGCGCAGCTTGCCGGCCCTTGAGAGACCGCGCAGGCCGGTCAGCACGTTAACCACCGCGTCGGCCTCGCCGGACAGCACCGTGGCGTTGTTGCGCTTGACTCCCACCGGCAGGTGGATGACCGGGCAATCGATGGCGTTCTCAAGGGCGATCGCCGCCACGTGGGTGGCGCTGCCGGTCCCCGAGTTGGAGATCTTGAGGGTGCCGGGCGCCGCCTTGCAGGCGGCCACGAAGTCGCCGAAGGTCTGCCAGGGGGCGTCGGCGCGCACCGCCAGCGGCATCGGCTGATATTCGACCTGGCCCAAATGGTCGAAGGCGTCGTGGCGGAATTTCACGTTGCCGATGTTGGTGGTCGTCAGCAGCGAGGTCGAGGCCCAGGCCACCGTGTAGCCGTCGGCCGGTTGTTCCTTGACGTAGCTATAGGTAACCGCGCCGCCGGCCCCCGGCTTGTTGACCGGCACCACCGACACCCCCAGCACCTTGCTCATTTCATCGGCCAGCAGGCGGCCCTCGATATCGGCGCCGCCGCCGGCCCCGAACGGAATGATGAACTGGATCGGTTTCTCGGGATACTCGGCGGTCGCGCTCCCGGTCCATCCGGCGAGGGCGATGATCGCGGCGGCGAAGCCCAGCAGGTTTCGACGAGTGACTTTCATGATCCTTTTCCTCCCAGTTTGGAGCCGTCTCCCGGGTGCCGGGCAACGGCCCTCGTCCAACGTTATTCGGCCGCGTTGCACGGTTGTGTGTCGTTCTTTTTCGCCCTGAGGGCCGCTCGAATCTTTTCCGGCGTCGCCGGCAGCGACGTGATGCGCACCCCGACGGCGTCGTAAATCGCGTTGATGATGGCCGGCGCCGTCGGCAACAGGGCCGGCTCTCCGATCCCCTTGGCGCCCAGCGGGCTGAGCGGGTCCGGGTCCTCGACGATCACCGAGGTCACCCTGGGCACGTCGAGGACGGTCGGCAGGATGTACTTGGCGAATCCGTGGGTCGAGGTATGGCCGTCCGAAAGCTTGTAATCTTCCATCAGGGCCTGACCCAGGCCCTGCACCACCCCACCCTCGATCTGCCCCTCGATGCCGCGCGGGTTGATCGCCCGGCCGACATCGTGGGCCGCCCAGATACCCAGGACCTGGACCTCGCCGGTCACCGTGTCCACCTCGACCTCCGCCACCTGGCAGCCGTACACATAGGCCTGCCAAGGGGTGCCGGCTCCGGTCACCGGGTCCAGCCCGCCGTGCGGAGCGGTGTAGCTGCCGGAGCCCACCGGAACCACGCCGCGCTTGGCCTTGCAGACCTGGACCGCCTCGGCCATCGACATCCGGTGATTGGTCTCGCGGGCCCAGATCTGGCCGTTGACGGCCTCGATCTGCGAGGGATCGACCTCCCAGCAGGCGGCGATCTCGGCGTCGAAGCGCCGTCTGGCGTCGCGGCAGGCCAGCGCCACCGCGTTGGCGATCATGTAGGTCTGGCGGGTTGCTCCGGCATGCGCCGCTTCCGGCGATCGGGCGGTGTCGTTGTCGCCGATGGTCACGTCGGCGGGCCGGATGCCCAGTTCGTCGGCCGTCACCTGGGCCAGCACGGTCAGGATGCCCTCGCCGATCTCGGTGACCCCGGTCAGCACCTTGGCGGTGCCGCCATCGTCGATTTCCACCCAGGCTCCGGCGCGGTCGGTGGTCGCGGTTCGCGCGATGCCGTACCAGGAGGCCGCCATGCCGCGCCCGCGCACGCGTCCCGAGGCGCCGAGGATCCCCCGGCGGTCGCGGGCTCCCAACGTGCAGGGCGCGCGGGTATCGGGTCGTCCCAGGTCGCGGCGCCTGGGGCCGCGCACGTCCGGCGGGCCGGGCTCCCAGTTCGAGGCGTCGCGGGCCGCCGCCAGGACGCGCCCAAGGCTGACCGAGCCCAGGGTCTGCCGGGTATGGGTCTCGGCGCCGTCGACGAACCCGTTGATGCGTCGAATCTCGAACGGATCGAGGCCGAGCCGCTTGGCGCAGAGATCGAGATGGGTCTCGGTGGCGAACTCGCTCTGCATCGCTCCGAAGGTTCGAAAGGCGCCGCTGGGCGTGTTGTTGGTATAGACGCCGTAGGTGTCGATGCGGACATTGGGGATGGCATAGGGGCCGGGACCGAGGATCGCCATCTTGCGCATCACGCCCTCGGTCGACATGCCGTAGGCGCCTCCGTCGGAAACCGCCTTGATCCGGCTGGCCACGATGCGGCCGTCCGACATCAATCCCATGCGGTAGGAGATGCGGGCCGGATGCCGCTTGGCGGTCGACGTGATCGAGTCCTCGCGGGTGAACACCAGACGCACCGGCCGCCGCGTCCTGAGGGTCATGATCGCCAGCATGCCCTGATAGATCATGTCCTCCTTGCCGCCGAAGCCGCCGCCCACCGGGCTCATGATCATGCGGACCCGATTGATCGGCAAATCAAGGATATCGGCCAGCATGTGACGATGGTGGGTGATGTTCTGGCTGGGCGACACCACGGTCACCACGCCATCCGCGTCCAGATAGGCCAGGCCCGCCTCCGGCTCCAGGTAGGCATGTTCCACGGGCTGGGTTTCGTAGGTATTGGCAACGATCACGTCGGCCTTGGCGAACGCCGCGTCGACGTCGCCCTTGAAGATGGGGATATGCTTGATCAGGTTATCCGGGGCATGGTCGTGAACCACCGGCGCGCCTTCGCGCAACGCCGCCTCGGGATCGAACACCGCCGGCAGGTCCTCGTAGACCACCCGGATCAGGCGGACCGCCCGCTTGGCGGTTTCCAAATCCTCCGCCGCCACCGCCGCCACCGCCTCGCCCACGTAGCGCACCTTGCCGCGCGCCATGACCGGCTGGTCGTGCACGAATACCCCGAACCCGTCGGTGCCCGGCACGTCGGCCGCCGTGATCACCCCGGCGACGCCCGGCAGGGCCTCGGCCGCCGAGGTGCCGATATGGACGATCCGGGCGTGCGGGCGGTCGCTGCGCAGCACCTGCATGTGCAGCATGTGCGGCATCGTCAAATCGGCCGCGTAGCGCAATGCGCCGCTGACCTTGCCCGGAGCGTCGATTCGCCGGGTATTGGCCCCCATGTGGCGCTCCGTCGGGTCGTCCTCGTCGAGCAACGCCGCCGGCCGGGTGCCGTTCATCACGTCGCGCGCCAGTTCCACCGCCTCGACGATCTTCTGATAGCCGGTGCAGCGGCAGATGTTGCCGCCCAGGCGTTCCTTGATTTCGTCCTGCTCGGCCCGGGGGTTGTCCCGCAGCGCCGCCGTCGCCGCCATCACCATGCCCGGGATGCAGAACCCGCATTGGCTCGCCCCGACCTTGTGAAACGCCTTCTGGATCGGCGTCGGAACACCGTTCTCGGCCAGACCCTCGACCGTTTCGACGGTCGCCCCGTGGGCCTTCGCCACCGGCATCAGGCAGGATTTGATCAGCTTGCCGTTCATGAACACCGAACAGGTGCCGCACTCGCCGGCGCCGCATCCCTCCTTGGTGCCGGTGAACTCGATTTCCTCCCGGAGAAAATCGAGCAGCCGGAGGCTCGGCGACACCACCCGCTTGATCGGCCTGCCGTTAACCGTCATCGCGACAATCTGCTCAGGCATCGCCGGGATCTCCCTCAAGGACAAGCCCCTGGTCGGCAAGGGCCCCCAGAACGACCCGCCGGACGAACCCCTCGACCACCTCGCGGCGATAGTCGCGGCGGGTCCGCGAGGCGACGCGGTCGAGCGGCATGCGGGCCGCGGCCTCGATCGCGTCCAAGGTCAGCGGCCCCCCGTTCAGGGCCGCCTCCACCTCGGTCGCGCGGACCGGTACCGGCCCAATGCCACCCAGCGCCATCCGCAGATCGGCGAATCGCGTGCCATCCGGGTCGGGCTTCGCGCAGCACGACACGCAGACCGTGGATATGACCAGCGAGCGGCGTTGCCCCACCTTTTCGAACGCGCCGCCGTAACCGGCCAGGGAGTCGCAGACGATGGCGGTGACCATGTCGCCCGGCTCGAGGGCGGTGCGCCCGGGTCCGAGCACGAAATCGCCCAGGGCGACGTGGCGCAACGATCGCGCGCCGCCGCTCCACCGGGACAGCTCGACCTCCGCGTTGGCGACCAGCATGGGCGGCGTGCCGTCGGCGGCCGGCGAGGCATTGACGATGTTGCCGGCCAGGGTGGCCTGGCGCCGGATCTGATCGTCGGCGAACCACACCGCGCAGGGCTTCATGTGCGGCAGGTGGGCACGCAGCAGCGGGTCCTCCAGGAACCGCTGCAGCACCACCCCGGCGCCGATCCGCAGGCGGCCATTGGGCAGTTCCTCGACCACGTCGAGGCCGGCCACCCGGGTCAGATCGATCACCGTGTCCACGTGCACGTCGCCGGTCGCGTCGCCGGCCCGCCCCTGGCGGGCCCACGGCAGGGTGTCGGTGCCTCCGGCCAGCAGCCGGCTGCCGGGCGCCGCCTCCGCCCACAGCCGCAGGGCCTCGTTCAGGCCCTCCGGCATCAAGTAGGTGTCGCAGGTCAGCATCGCCGCCTCCGGTCAGCGCATCTTGACGACCACCTTGATGGCGTCGTCGACCCGGTCCTTGGCGTGGCGGACCGCCTCCGGCACCTCGGAGAGCGGGAATGTGTGCGTGTGGATGAGACCGGCGTCGAAGCGTTTCTGCTCCATGAAGGCGGCGGCCCGGTGGGTGCCGCTCTTGCCCTCGCCACGGATCGCGTAGACGTAGATGTTGTTGCGCACCAGATACGCCACGTCGACCGGCACCGGCTCGCCCGGGAACGCCTGCAAACAGATCTTGCCACCCCGGTTGACCATCTTCGCCGCGTCGTTGAGGCCACTGGCGCCGCCGGAACATTCGAGCACGTAGTCGACGCCCTTGCCACCCGTGTGGCGCCGCACCGCCTCCACCGCATCCTCGTTGCGCACGTTGACCACGTGGTCCGCGCCAAGGGTGCGGCCCATCTCCAGGCGGTTGTCGCGGGTCCCGGTGAGGATCACCGGTTGCGCGCCGAGCGCCTTGGCGACCGCCACCCCGAGCAGGCCGATCGGCCCCGGGCCGATTACCGCGACGCTCTCGCCGGCCACCAGGCCGCCCACCTCGGTCAGCCCGTACATCGAGGTGCCGGCGGTCACCACCAGGGTCGCCTCCTCGTCGCTCATGCCGTCGGGAACATGAACCAGGGTATTGATGTTGTTGACCGCATACTCGCAGAATCCGCCGTCGGTTGTAAACCCGTTGGCGCGATGCCCTTTGTTTTTGTCGCCGTAGTTGAGTCCGTAGTTGTGACAGGCGGTATACATGCCTTCGCGGCACCGCTTGCACTGGCCGCAGCCGGCATGGATTTCCACCGTGACCCGGTCGCCGAAGGCGTATTCGTCGACCCCCGGACCCAGCGCCACCACGGTCCCCATGTATTCGTGGCCCGGCGTGAAGTTCATGTTGAACGGCTGCTGTCCCCGTATGAGGGCCGGCGGCCCCTTGTAAATGATCTCCAGATCGGTGCCGCAGACCGCGATGGCGTCGATACGCACCAACACCTCGGCCTTGCCGGGCACCGGCACCGGCTTCTCCGTCATGCTCAATTCGCCGGGATTCCCAAGCACCCAGGCTTGCATGCGATCGGGAATCGGGAACTCGGGATCGGTCTTGACACCGTGCGGCATCGGCATGGTCAGGCTCTCCTCTCGGTTGCCCTTTCAACCGGCTGGTCGCCGGACGGCGGAGCGGGTCGGACGTTCAGGTCACCGCCCAGGCTGGCGGTAACGCACGACGCGGTTTCAATGACCGCGCCGCGAATGGCGTCAATATGCGAGGCGGCGGCCCGCATGGTCGGCAGCGAGCAACTGAACGACCCGATGACGGCGCCGGTATGGTTGCGGATCGCCGCCCCGATGCAGACCACGCCGGGCTGGTACTCCTCGTTGTCGGTGGCGAAGCCGTTGCGCCGCGCGTGCCTAAGGTCCTCGATCAGGTCGTCCCGGGTCACCAGGGTGTGTTCGGTGAAACGCGACATCCCCTTGGCGGTCAGGATACGGTCCATTTCCGACTCCGGAAGCCAGGCCAGGATCGCCTTGCCGATCGCCGTGGCGTGAATGGCGCTCGATTTTCCGGGCCCGCCGGTGACCACCCGAACCGGGTGACGGGAATCCAGCATCATCAAGGTAATCAGGTCGCCATCCTGAAGGGCCGCCAGATGAACCGTCTCGCCGGTCGCCTCGTTGAGGCGCCGCATTGCCTCGCCGGTCGCCGCCGCGAGGTCGAAGCGGCTCAGGCGGGCACCGCACAGTTCCAGGATGCGCCCTCCCAGATGATAGGCGTGCGATTGATGCTTCTGGGCCACGTACCCGCGATCCATGAGGGTCGCCAGCAAGTGATGGCAGGTGGAGGTGTTGAGGCCGATCGCCGCCGCGATGCGATTGAGGCGCACCGGTTCGTCGCTTTCGGCCAGGAATTCGAGCAGCGACAGGGCACGTTCGACCGACTGGATGCGCCGTTTCTGGCGGGCTGCCGCGTCATCCGCGACGGACTCGACGTCGACCCGCCGCAAGGTCTCGATGGAATGCACCGCTGACGTCCCCGCCAATAATTACCGTCGGGTTAAAAGTATCCATCCAGCGGTATTTTTTGCAATAAGAAATATTGTTTGATAATATGAAATTACGTGATGTTATTTCATATCGTGATCCACATCGAACAAGACCGCCTCGCTGTCGATCCGGACATCCTCCAGCCGGTCGCCTTCCCCGGCCAGCAGCACCCGCGCGCCGGTATCGCCGGTCAGGTCGCGCACCCGGGCGAACAGGCGGCGCGGCAGCAGCACCGGATTGCCCGGTCGCCCGTCGTGCACCGGGCGGCAGACACGGTCGCCACCCACCGCCCGGAACCGCGCAACGAGCGTTTCGAGGATCGCCGCGTCGATCCGCGGCATGTCCCCCAGCAGAACCACGGCTCCGGCGGCTTCCGTCGCCGCCACGCGGTCGATCCCGACAGCCAGCGATCCGGCCAGGCCGGTTTCGAACATCGGATTGTGGGCAAACTCGACCGGGAAATCGTCGAGCGCCGCCCGCACCCGGCCCGCCTCGTGTCCGGTGACCACGATCACCGGATCGAGTCCGGCGGCGCGGGCCGCCGCCACCGGATGGTGGATCAACGGCCGCCCCCTCCACGCGACGAGAAGCTTGTTCGCGGCTCCGAATCGGCGCGACCGCCCGGCCGCAAGCACCAGGCCCGCGACGGCGGCAGGGGTCATTCGCCGCCGCGTTCCCGGTTGAGGGCGGCGATCACGGCGGCCAGGATCGACAGAGCGATCTCCGGCGGCCGGCGGCTGCCGATGTCGAGGCCGGCCGGCGCGTCGATGCGCGCCATTTCGGCTTCCGAGAGTCCGGCCGCGCGCAGCCGCGCGACCCGCTTGGCGTGGGTCCGCCGGCTGCCCAGCGCCCCCACGTAGAAGGCCGGCGAGCGGACGGCGGCGATCAAACCTGCGTCGTCCGGCCTGGCGTCGTGGGTCAAGGTCACGACGGCGCAGCGCGAATCCGGAGACAGCTTGGCAAGCGCGGCATCCGGCCAGTCGGCCACGCGCGCCACGCCGGGGAAACGCTCCTCGATCAAGTAGGTCGGGCGGGGGTCGACAACGACGGTCCGCAGACCGACCTCCCGCGCCAGGACGGCCAGCGACTGGGCGACACGCACCGCGCCGACGACGATCAGGCGCGCTGGCGGCTGGTCCGGCTGGATAAAAAAGCGGCGCTCGTCCCGCGCGACGATTTCCGGCGCGTCGCGCCCGCTCAGCTCCCGCGCGACCTCGCGCACCGCCTCGGGCCAGCCCTCCTCGCCGGGATCGCCCTGCCCGATCATCGTCCAGGCGCCGCTGTCCAGGTCGATGGCGCGGACCAGGGGCGTGGGACGTTCGAGCGCATCGATGAGTCGCTCGTCGAGCGGTTCCACGTGAACCTCGATACTGCCGCCACAGGTCAGCCCCGCCGCCTGCCCCATTTCGTCCGATACTCCATAGCGAAGGGTCACGGTCTCGCCGCCACGAATCGATTCGATGGCCTCCGAGATGACCGAGGTTTCGATGCATCCGCCGGACACGCTGCCGGCGAAATGTCCCCGATCGTCGACGATCATCCGGCTGCCGGCCGGACAGGGAGCGGACCGCCAGGTCTCGGTGACGGTCGCCAGGGCGAGCCCGCGACCGGCGGCGCGCCAAGCGCGGGCGGTCTTCATGAGATCGTCGGAATCAGATGATGTTTGCATGCCGGTGTCGTTCCCGCTTAGCTAGTGTGGTGGATTCGAAGTTCGCGACATTATTCGGGGCAAACTCCATGGCGAACTTCGACTCCAAAACCACACTAGAATCAGATTAT
>JANQIL010000151.1 GCA_028282245.1 Magnetospira sp. | reverse complement strand
TACGTCCCGGCCGACGATCTGACCGACCCGGCGCCGGCGACCTCGTTCGCCCACCTGGACGCGACCACCGTGCTGTCGCGGCAGATTTCCGAGCTGGGCGAACGAGGTCGCCGGCGCCGGGTCGGTCAGATCGTCGGCCGGGACGGAGATGGCCTGCACCGAGGTGGTCGAGCCCTTCTTGGTGGAGGTGATGCGCTCCTGCATGGTGCCCATGTCGGTGGCCAGGGTCGGCTGATAGCCGACCGCCGACGGGATGCGGCCGAGCAGCGCCGACACCTCGGACCCGGCCTGGGTGAAGCGGAAGATGTTGTCGACGAAGAACAGCACGTCCTGGCCTTCCTCGTCGCGGAAGTACTCGGCCTGGGTCAGGCCCGACAGGGCGACCCGGGCGCGCGCCCCCGGCGGCTCGTTCATCTGGCCGTAGACCAGCGCCACCTTGGACTTGCCGCCTTCCAGGTCGATGACCCCGGACTCGATCATCTCGTGATAGAGGTCGTTGCCCTCGCGGGTTCGCTCGCCGACCCCGGCGAACACCGAATAGCCGCCGTGTCCCTTGGCGATGTTGTTGATCAGCTCCATGATCAGCACGGTCTTGCCGACCCCGGCGCCGCCGAACAGACCGATCTTGCCGCCCTTGGCGTAGGGCGCCAGCAGGTCCACCACCTTGATTCCGGTGATCAGGATCTCGGTCTCCGTGGACTGCTCCACGAATTCCGGCGCCGAGCGGTGGATGGGCAGGCCGTGGCGGGCGTTCAGCGGCCCGCGCTCGTCGATCGCCTCGCCGATCACGTTGAGGATGCGGCCCAGCACCTCCGGTCCGACCGGCACCTCGATGGCCTGCCCGGTGTCGACCACGTCGTTGCCGCGCACCAGTCCCTCGGTGTTGTCCATGGCGATGGTCCGCACCGTGTTTTCGCCCAGGTGCTGCGCCACCTCGAGGACCAGCGTCCGGCCCTGGCGCTCGGTGTGCAGGGCGTTGAGGATCGGCGGCAGGTCGCCGCCGAACCGGACGTCCACCACGGCCCCCATCACCTGGGTTACGGTGCCGATATTCTGGTTACTGGCCATGTCAACCACTCCCACCATGCGTACGGTTGTCCGACCCGGCCTAAAGGGCCTCGGCGCCGGAGATGATTTCGATCAGTTCCTTCGTGATGTAGGCCTGGCGCGTCCGGTTGTAGGTCAGCGTCAGGTCGTCGATCATGTCGCCCGCGTTGCGCGTCGCGTTGTCCATGGCGGTCATGCGCGCGCCCTGCTCGGAGGCGTTGCTTTCCAGCATCGCCCGGTACAGCTGCACCGACAGGTTGCGGGGCAGCAGGGCGGCCAGGATCTCGTCCTCTTCGGGTTCGTAGAGGAATCCGGCCGACGGCTCGGCGGCGGCCGGGCGGTCGTCCCGATCCGGAACCGGGAACGGGATGATCTGCTGCGGCGTCACGACCTGACTGATCGCCGACCTGAAGCGGTTGTAGACGATCGTGCAGACATCGAATTCCCCACGCTCGTACATGTCGCGCAACTCGCGCGATACCCCTTGTGCCTGCTCGAAGGGCACCCCGGTCTTGCCGGCGACGCCGGTCACCCGGGCCACGATGTCGTCCTTGAAATCGCGCCCGAGGGCGTCCGCCCCCTTGCGGCCGACACAGAAGATCTTGACCTTCTTGCCGTTCGCCCGCAAATCCAGGGCAAGGCGCCGCACCTCGCGCACGATGGTGCCGTTGAACCCGCCGCACAGCCCGCGATCGGCGGTGAACGCGACCAGCAGGTGGACATCGTCGCGGCCGGTCCCGGCGATCAGTTTCGGCGCCCCCTCGATACCGGCCAGATTGCCGGCCAGTTCGCCCAGCATGCGCTCCATGCGCTCCGCGTAGGGGCGCCCATCCTCGGCCGCCACCTGGGCCCGGCGCAGCTTCGAGGCGGCGACCATCTTCATCGCCGATGTGATTTTCCGGGTCGACTTGACCGACGTAATCCGGATTCTCAGGTCCTTGAGACTGGGCATGGCGCGCTACTTGTTGCGTGGGCTCCCGGAAGGCGACGCCGGGGAACATCCCCGGCGGCCCGGCTCAGGCGAAGGTACGGGCGAAGTCGTCGAGGAACGCCTTCAGCTTGGTCTCGGTATCCTCCGAGATGGCCTTGTCCTCGCGGATCGCCCGCAGAATGTCCTGGCCGTTGTGGCGGATGTCATTCAGCAGGGCGGTCTCGAAACGGTTCACGTCGCGGGTGTCCACGGCGTCGAGATAGCCGCCGGTGCCGGCGAAGATCGTCACCACCTGCTCCTCGACCGGCAGCGGGCTGAACTGGTCCTGCTTGAGCAGCTCGGTCAGCCGGGCGCCGCGCGCCAGCAGTTTCTGGGTCGAGGCGTCGAGATCGGACGCGAACTGCGCGAAGGCGGCCATTTCGCGGTACTGGGCGAGTTCCAGCTTGATCGAGCCGGCAACCTTCTTCATCGCCTTGATCTGGGCCGCCGAGCCGACGCGGGACACCGAGATGCCCACGTTCACCGCCGGACGGATGCCCTTGTAGAACAGTTCGGTCTCCAGGAAGATCTGGCCGTCGGTGATCGAGATCACGTTGGTCGGAATGTAGGCCGAGACGTCGGACGCCTGGGTTTCGATGACCGGCAGCGCGGTCAGCGACCCGGCGCCGTTGTCCTCGTTCAGCTTGGCGGCCCGTTCCAGCAGGCGGGAGTGCAGGAAGAACACGTCGCCCGGATAGGCCTCGCGCCCCGGCGGGCGGCGCAGCAGCAGCGACATCTGCCGGTAGGCGACGGCCTGCTTCGAGAGATCGTCGTAGAAGATCACCGCGTGCATGCCGTTGTCGCGGAAGAACTCGCCCATGGTGCAGCCGGCGAACGGCGCCAGGAATTGCAGGGGGGCCGGCTCGGAGGCCGTCGCGGCGACCACGATGGCGGTGTCCAGGGCGTTGTTGTCCTCCAGGATCTTGACGATCTGGGCCACCGTGGAGCGCTTCTGGCCGACCGCCACGTAGATGCAGAAGAGCTTGTCGGACTCGTTCTCGATCTCGGCGTTGATGCGCGCCTGATTGATGATGGTGTCGATGATGATCGCCGTCTTGCCGGTCTGGCGGTCGCCGATGACCAGTTCGCGCTGGCCGCGACCAACCGGGATCAGGCTGTCGATCGCCTTGATCCCGGTCTGCATCGGTTCGTGCACCGAGCGTCGCGGGATGATGCCCGGCGCCTTGACGTCGACCGGCTTGCGCGCGTCGACGCCGGTGATCTCGCCCTTGCCGTCGATCGGCTCGCCCAGCGCGTTGACCACCCGACCCAGCAGGCCACGGCCGACCGGCACGTCCACGATGGCGCCGGTCCGCTTGACGGTGTCGCCTTCCTTGATGGTGCGGTCGTCGCCGAAGATCACGACGCCCACGTTGTCTTCCTCCAGGTTCAGGGCCATTCCCTTGATGCCGCCCGGGAACTCGACCATCTCGCCGGCCTGGACGTTGTCCATCCCGTACACCCGGGCGATGCCATCGCCGACCGCCAGAACCTGGCCGACCTCGGCGACATCCGCCTCGGTGCCGAAGTTGGCAATCTGGTCCTTCAGAATGGCTGAGATTTCCGCGGCCCTGATTTCCATCACGCAACACCCTTCATTGCCAGCCGAAGCCGTTCAAGTTTCGTGCGAAGTGAACTGTCGACCATCCGCGAGCCCACCCTGACGATCATGCCCCCGAGCAGCGCCGGGTCGATCCGCGTGTCGATCCGCACCTCGGTCCCGACGCTCCCGCGCAACGCCGCCGCGAGGGTCTCGGCCTGGGTCTCGGACAGTTCCGTCGCCGTCACCACCGTGGCCGTGGTCTCGCCGCGCGAGGCCGCCAGCAGAACGTTGAAATCGCGGATCATGCGCGGCAGCGCGAACAGACGGCGCTTGGCGGCGATCAGGCCGAGGAACTTGCGGGTGGTGTCGGCGAACCCGGCCCGGTCGGCCAGGGCCGCCATCGCCGCGCTCCGCGCGTCGCGCGAAATCAGCGGCGACGCCAGCATGCGGCGCAGGTCGGCGCTCTCGTCGATCATCGCCTGGAGGCGGCCGAGATCCTCGGCCACCGCGTCCAGGGCCGCCTCGTCCCGAGCCAGTTCGAAAAGCGCCGTGGCGTAGCGACCCGCGAGTCCGGTAACGGCAGTCTGTGCGGACGTCACCTGGGGAAACCCTCGATCAATCAGGGTCGGCCGCGACGGCTCGACCATTGAAGCGAAACACGAATTGATATCCCCGCGCCCAGGTCCCCCCCGGCGACGGGCGGTCAGTGTCTAGCACACTCGTTTCGGCCATGCAAGCGGCCAACGGCCGGCTTTTCGCGGCGCGAAAAGGCCCCGCGCGGGACCTCCGCCGGCCAGTGGATCACAGGAATCCATGGGGGTCGATATCCACCTGCACGCGTACTCCGGCGACCGTTTCGGCCTCCGACAGCCAGTGCCGGATCAACCGCTGCACGGGGATGTCGCGGTCGCCGCGCACCAGCAGGCGGCGGCGGTGGCGGCCGCGCAGCAGGGCCAGCGGCGCCGGAGCCGGCCCGAGCACGGTCAGTCGCGGGTGGCGCGGCGCGGCGCGCGCCAGGGCGCGCGCCTGGGCATCGACCCGAGCGGCGTCGGAACCGGAGACGATCAATGCCGCCAGACGCCCGAAGGGCGGCATTCCGGCGCTCCGCCGGGCGTCCGCCTCGGCGGCCAGGAACCCATCGCGGTCGGCGTGGACGAGGGCGGTCATCACCGGATGGTCGGGAATCGCCGTCTGCACCACCACGCGCCCCGGGCGGGTCGCGCGGCCGGCCCGTCCGGCCACCTGATAGAGCATCTGGAACGTGCGCTCGGCGGCCCGCAGATCGCCGCCGGCCAGCCCCAGATCGGCGTCGATCACGCCGACCAGGGTCAGGTGGGGAAAGTGGTGCCCCTTGGCGACGATCTGGGTGCCGATCAGCAGGTCCGCCTCGCGCCGTTCCAGGCGCTCCACCAGATCGGCCACGGCGCGCGCGGTCGGCAGGCTGTCGCTGGTCGCCAGGGCCTGCCGGGCGTCCGGGAACCATCGCGCCGCCTCCTCGGACAGCCGTTCGACGCCGGGGCCGCAGGCGGCCAGGCCGTCGACGGCGCCGCAGGCCGGACAGGCGTCGGGGAGGGGTTGGGCGAATCCGCAGTGGTGGCATTGCAGGCGGCCGACCAGCCGGTGCTCGACCAGCCAGGCGGTGCAGTTGGGGCATTGCAAGCGATGGCCGCAGGCCCGGCACAGGGTCAGCGGGGCATAGCCGCGCCGGTTGAGGAACAGCATCGCCTGCTCGCCGGCCGCCAGAGTCGTCTCCAAGGCGTCGCGCAGGCGGGCCGACAGCCATTGATCGCGCGGCGGCCGGTCGGCGCGCAGATCGACCACCTCGACGGCCGGCATCGCCGCGCCGCCATGGCGATCGGGCAGGCATCGGCGGGCATACCGCCCGGCGTCCGCGTTGACGACCGTTTCCAGGGACGGCGTCGCCGAGGCGAGGACGATCGGGATGCGCTCCCGATAGGCCCGCGCCACCGCCATGTCGCGGGCCTGATAGATCACGCCGTCCTCCTGCTTGTAGGAGGCATCGTGCTCCTCGTCGACGACGATCAGGCCGAGTTCGGGAAACGGCAGGAACAGGGCCGAGCGCGCCCCGACCACCACCGGCGCG
Organism: Magnetospira sp.; assembly: GCA_028282245.1. Taxonomy (GTDB): domain Bacteria; phylum Pseudomonadota; class Alphaproteobacteria; order Rhodospirillales; family Magnetospiraceae; genus JANQGL01. The sequence continues at coordinate 6,475 of JANQIL010000151.1, read as the reverse complement.
CGGCCGAGCGCCACGTCCCGCCAGGTGTCGCGCCGGGCGGCCCGGCCGAGTCCCGAATGCCAGATCGCGGGCGGGCCTCCGAAACGGCGCCCGAAACGCTCCAGCCACTGCACCGACAGGGCGATTTCGGGCAGCAGCACCAGAACCCGCCGACCCCGGCGCAACGTCTCGGCGACCGCCTCGAAATAGACCTCGGTCTTGCCCGATCCCGGAACCCCGTCCAGCAGGGTGCAGGCATAGCCATTGCCCACCGCGCGCCGCAGGGCGTCGGCGCCCGACGCCTGGGCCTCCGACAGGCGCGGACCGGGGCGCCCCGGGTCGGGCCGCGCGGGTGGCGGCCGGGGCGCCGCGTCGACTCCGACCAGCGCCCCGGCGTCGCGCAGGCCCCGGACCACGCCCGGCGAGACCGCCGCCACGCGGGCCGTCTCGGCCATGCCGCGCGGCACGCCGTCCGACAACAGGTCGCGCACCCGCCGCCGGGCCTCGGTCCACCGCAGGTCGGGCGGCGGATCGGCCGCCAGCGCGACGGCGGCCATCGGGCGGGGCGGATCGAGCGCCTCAGGCACGCTCATCGTCATGCGCAGCACCGCGCCCGGACGGCTCATCGTGTAGCCGGCCACCCAGTCGAGGAAGCCGCGCAGTTCCGCCGACAGCGGCGGCAGGTGATGGCGCGACGCCACCCGACGGAGTCTCGCCGGATCGATGCCGCCGCGCGCCGGCCCCCAGACCGCCCCCGACACCCAGCGCCCGGACAGCGGCACCCGAACCAGATCCCCGTCCTCCAGACGCAATCCGTCGGGTACCCGATAGTCATAGGGGCCGTTCACCGGCAGCGGCAAATTCACCGCCACCAGATCGCCGGGGCCGTATGATCGTTCACTCGTCATAAAAAGTTGAAGCGCGGACGGTGGGATCGGACTCGCTCATTGCGTAGACAGTATAGTCTCTTCCATGGCCAACCCGATTCCCCAACGGAGGCGCGCATGAAGTTTTTCGTCGACACCGCCGACGTGGAGGTGATCCGCGACCTAGCCGACACCGGCCTGCTGGACGGCGTGACCATCAATCCGTCGCTGGTCATGAAGACCGGCCGGCCGTTCCTCGACGCGGTGGCCGAAATCTGCGAACTGGTCGATGGTCCGGTCAGCGCCGAGGTCGCCGCCACCGACTATCCGACGATGATCAAGGAGGCCCGCAGGCTGGCCTCCATCGCCGACAACGTGGCGGTCAAGGTGCCGCTGACCCGAGACGGCCTCAGGACGTGCCGCGAGATGTCCGAGGTCGGAACCATGGTCAACGTGACCCTGTGTTTCTCGGCGGCGCAGGCGATCCTGGCCGCCAAGGCCGGCGCCGCCTTCGTGTCGCCGTTCGTCGGCCGGCTCGACGACGTGGCGACCGACGGCATGGACCTGATCGAGAGCGTGGTCGACATCTACGACAATTACCCGGGCTGGTCGACCGAGGTGCTGGTCGCCTCGGTGCGTCACCCGCTGCACGTGGTCGCCGCCGCCAGCCTCGGCGCCCACGTGGTTACCGTGCCGCCGAAGGTGATCGAGCAGTTGTTCGCCCATCCGCTGACCGACAAGGGTCTGGCCGCCTTCGTCGCCGACTGGGAAAGGACCGGGCAGTCGATCCTGTGAGCCGTCGGGGCGCCGGCGGATCATCCGGCGCGCTTCCGGTTCAGCCGCGATTCCCGGTGCGCGATGTAGACCGTCGAGCCGAGGATCACCCCGGCGCCGATCCATGTCCAGGCGTCGGGCACCTCGCCGAATAGAAAGAACGCGGCCATCGCGATGAACACCAGCCGCGCGAAATCGAACGACATCACCACCGAGGCGTCGGCCGTCGCCATGGCCCGCGTCATGAGGTGTTGGCCGAGGGTGGCGAATGCCCCGAGCAGGATCGCCAACCCCCATTGCGTCGGAGTGGGCCACTGCCAGACGAACAGGGCCGGCACGAGACTGATCGGGGTGAGCAGAACGGCCATGTACAGAACCGCCGTGTTGGTCGGCTCGGTCCGCGACAGGCTTTTGACGGTCAGCACCGCGAGGGCCATGAACAGCGCCCCGCCGATCGCCGCCAGGGCGGCCGGCTGCACCACTTCGACTCCCGGCCGGATGATCAGCATGGCGCCGCCGAATCCAATGATCACCGCGATCCATCGCCGCATGCGCACCGTCTCGCCGAGCAGCAGGGCGGCGCCGGCGGTGGCGAACACGGGGGACAGGAAGGTCAGCGCGCTGGCCTCGGCGAGCGGCATCCGGGACAACGCGGCGAATATCAGAATCATCGCCGTCACGCCGAGCAGGGCGCGCAGCAGGTGCAGGCCGAATCGCCGCGTCCGGAGGGCGTCGCGCCCGGCCCTGAACGCCCAGGGGGCGACCACCGCCAGCCCCAGCAGGTTGCGCAGGAAGGCGATCTGGAACGGGTCCAGGTCCCGCCCCAGAATCCGCACGCAGACGGCGACCACCGCGAAGGCGGCGCCGGACGCCACCATCAGCAATCCGCCGGCAAGGGCGGCGTTCATGGCCGGTAGTGGCGGTGAGGGCGGGCGCGTGGGGGACATTTTCCCGGTATCCCTTGGCAGGCCGCGAAAAGCCAGGATAACCTTTGCAAGGCCGACCCGCGCGCCGCGCACGCCAAACCGGAGGACCCCCGCCATGCAGTTCATCGTCATCGCCCGCGACGGCACCGATTCCGAGGCCCCGGCCCGCCGTCTCGCGGCGCGCGAGGCCCACCTGACGGGCGCGCGGGCCATGAAGGCGGACGGACGGCTGCTGTTCGGCGGCCCGATTCTCGACGACTCGGGCGCCATGACCGGCTCCGTCGCCCTGGTCGAGATGGATGATCGCGGCGCCGTCGAGGCCTGGCTGCGCGACGACCCCTACGTGACCGGCGACGTTTGGCGCGACATCGAAATCCTGCCGTTCAAGCGGACCGTCTGAGGGCATCGCGTGATGGAACGGCCGCTGTGGAGCCCGTCCGCCGAACGGATCGCCACCGCCCATCTCACCGCCTTCGTGGAGCAGGTGGAGGACGACTGGAACATCGACCTCGCGACCCACGGCGACCTCCACGCCTTCTCGATCGATCGGCCGGAGTGGTTTTGGACCAGTCTGCGCGAGTTCGCCAACGTGGCGGCCGAGACCTGGGGCGAGACGGATCTGGAAAGCCCGGGCGCCATGCCCGGCGCCCGCTGGTTTCCGGGCGCCCGCCTCAGCTATGCCGAGAACCTGCTGACGCGGCGCGACGCGGGCGACGCCATCGTGTTCCGCAACGAGGACGGGGCGACCCGCCGCCTCTCGTGGGGCCAGCTCCACGACCTCGTGTCGCGGCTTGCCCAGGCCTTGGGCGATGCCGGGGTCGGCCCCGGCGACCGGGTGGCCGGCTATCTGCCCAACCTGCCGGAGGCGGTGGCCGGACTGCTGGCCGCCAACAGCCTCGGGGCCGTGTGGTCGTCCTGCTCGCCCGATTTCGGGGTCCAGGGGACGCTCGACCGGTTCGGCCAGATCGACCCCAAGGTCCTGATCTGCGCCGATGGCTACACCTATAACGGCAGGAAACTGGATTGCCTCGAAAAGGTGGCCCGGATCCTCGGCCGCCTGCCCACCGTCACCCGCTGCGTGGTGGTGCCCAACATGCGCGTGGCGCCGCCGCTCGATGGCCTGCGCGACGCGGTGTCCCTGGATGCCTTCCTGGCCCCCTTCGCGGCGACCGGAATCGCCTTCGCGCGGCTGCCCTTCGATCATCCGCTCTACATTCTCTATTCCTCGGGCACCACGGGGGTTCCGAAATGCATCGTCCACGGCCAGGGCGGCACCCTCTTGCAGCACCGCAAGGAGCACCTGCTGCACTGCGACATCAAGCCGGACGACCGGGTGTTCTATTTCACCACCACCGGCTGGATGATGTGGAACTGGCTGGTTTCGGCCCTGGCCTCGCAGGCCACCATCCTGCTCTACGACGGGTCGCCGTCGCATCCCGATGGCCTCGCCCTGTTCGACGTCGCCGCGCGGGAACGGATCACCCTGTTCGGCACCTCCCCGAGGTTCATCGAGTCCCTGCGGAAGCAGGGTCTGCGGCCCGCCGACACGCGCGATCTCTCGGATCTGCGCTGCCTGTGCTCCACCGGCTCGCCCCTGGCCGCCGAATCGTTCGACTATGTTTACGACGCGATCAAGGCGGATCTGCATCTGGCGTCGATCTCCGGCGGCACCGACATCGTGTCCTGCTTCGTGCTCGGCGATCCCACCGCCCCGGTGTGGCGCGGCGAAATCCAGACCGCCGGACTCGGCATGGCGGTCGAGGTGTGGGACGATGCCGGACGGCGCATCGAGGGCCAGCGGGGCGAACTGGTCTGCGTGAAGCCGTTTCCGTCGATGCCGGTCGGATTCTGGAACGATCCCGACGGGAGCCGGTACCGAAGGACCTACTTCGAGCGGTTCCCCGGCGTCTGGCACCACGGCGACTTCGCGCAGACCACCGAGCACGGCGGCCTGATCATCCACGGGCGCTCCGACTCCACGCTCAATCCGGGCGGCGTGCGGATCGGCGCCGCCGAGATCACCCGTCAGGCGGAGACCTTCCCGGAGATCCTGGAAAGCGTCGCGGTCGGCCAGGACCGGGCGGGCGACGCGCGGGTCGTTCTGTTCGTCCGGCTGGCCGAGGGCGCGGCGCTCGACGACGACCTGGTCGCCCGCGTCAAGGATCGGATTCGCGCCGCGTGCACCCCCCGCCACGTGCCGGCGCGCATCCTCGCCGTGCCCGATATTCCGCGCACCCGGTCGGGCAAGATCACCGAACTGGCGGTGCGCGACGCGATCCATGGGCGGCCGGCGGGCAATGTCGAGGCATTGGCCAACCCGGAGGCCCTGGATCACTTCCGTGACCGCCCCGAACTGACGAATTAGCGCCCGCCTCGAAAGGACCCCCCGATGCGCCCGAGCGAGCTTGTCCGACAATGGGTTGACGCGTTCAATCGCGGCGACGTGGAGCGGCTCGCCGCCCTTTATCACGAGGACGCCGTCAACCATCAGGTGGCCGAGAGCCCGGTGGAGGGCCGGCCGGCCATCGCCGCCATGTTCCGGCGGGACTTCGCGGCCGCCGAAATGACCTGCGTCGCCGAATCCCTCTACGAGGACGGCGACGTGGCGATTCTCGAATGGCGCGATCCGCTCGGCTTGCGCGGCTGCGGGTTCTTTCACGTCCGTGACGGAAAAATCACCTTCCAGCGCGGCTACTGGGACAAGTTGACGTATCTGCGCATGCACGGATTGCCCGTCGCCTGATTCGGCGCGGCCCCGGAAAGCGGAACCGAGCGCCTGGAAGGGCCGGGACGGTACCGGACCCACCCACGCGCGCAAGGCGTTCCAACAAAATCCGACGATTTAACTTGGTTAAGGAAAAAATGAGCGCCCACTAATATTAGAAAGTATCATAACGTATTGTATTGGATCGATTTTTCTCTTTCATATTCACTTGAAATTCATTGAGGGGCTGGTCTAGATTGGGATCAAGAAAGTTGCCTTGGGGCCGACGGGGCCACCGGGCGCGGGGAGGCATTTTTGGGAGAAGCAACCGATGAGCGCCGTTTTAGAACTTCGTCGGGGCAGTCAGGATATTCTGGAGATGATGGACGTTCTCCAGCTTTTGGTGCGCGCCGACCATGTCCGTCATACCGATACCGTCCAGGCCATGTTCGTCGACCTGGGAGAGATGGTGAACCGTCACTTCGCGCTTGAGGAAGGCACCCTGTTCCGTAACCTGCTGGTCCATGACGACGAGGACGTGAAGCAGGTGGCGCGCCGTTTCCTCGACGGCAAGCGCGAACTCAAGAAATTCTTCAAGGCCTACCTGCACCGATGGTGCGAGCATGGCATGAGCGAGGACGACTGCGAGGAATTCATCGTCGAGACCGACCGGGTGTTCGCCATGCTGCGGCGCTGGGTCAACGACATGGAGGCCCGCATCTATCCGCTGGCCGAGGAAGCGGCCTGACCCGGCGCGATCGGCGTCGGGTGACGGCGATTCGCGAACCGCGAGGGTGACCGGCCGATCGGGGGCTTGATCCCTGCCTTCGATCGGCGCCGACGGTCGCCCCGTGCCCGCGATCCGGGCGGGACGGCCATCGAAGGAAGGATGGCGCGACCTTGAACGGAGGGTCCGGTTGGCGTATACTCGGTCCCCCTGTCCGATCCGATTTTTCGTTTGACACGGATTGGGCCGGCCCCTATAACCCGCAGGCCGGTCGGGGCGGCGGTGCCGCCGAAAACGACCGGCGTCTTGTTCTTTGACATTGTTGATTTAAGAGGAAGGGATACGCGGTCGGTGGTTTTGGGCTGGTTTTGTGGACTGGCTCTGGGCTTCTGGCAGTGTATTTTTGAGGGATCGTTTTTGCCCGATGTCCGTTTCGTTGTTTGGGGCGGTTTTGGGCTTGGGCGATCCGAGAGTGCGCGAAGCCGGAAGTTCCTTGATT
>JANQIL010000127.1 GCA_028282245.1 Magnetospira sp. | reverse complement strand
CCCAACACCATCGAGTCCTACCGCCGCGATCTGGCCGATGTCTCGGAGTTCCTGCGACCGCGCCGGCGCGGCCTGGAGGCGGCCGGAGCGGACGACCTGCGCGACTACCTGGCGCGCCTGGACGCGCTCGGCCTATCGCCGCGCACGGCGGCCCGCCGATTGTCGGCGTTGCGTCAGTTCTTCGGGTTCCTGAAGGCGGAGCGGTGGCGCGACGACGATCCCTGCGCGGTGATTGATGGCCCGCGCCTCGGGCGGCCCCTGCCCAGGTACCTGAGCGAATCGGAGGTGGAGCGGCTGCTCGACGCGGCGCGGCGGCGCGGCGGCGCGGAAGGCCGCCGCCTTGCCGCGATGCTGGAGATTCTCTACGCGACCGGACTGCGGGTCTCCGAACTGGTCGGCCTGCCGCTTGCCGCCCTGGGCCGCGACGGCCGGGTGCTCACGGTGCGCGGCAAGGGGAACAAGGAACGCCTGGTGCCGGTCGGCGAGATGGCGCGGCGGGCGCTGGCCGACTACGCGGCGGTGCGTGACCGCTTTCTGCCGACGGGGCGGCCGCCGGGCCGCGCGGCCGCCTTCCTGTTCCCGTCGACGGCCCGCGAGGGGCACTTGACGCGCGCCCGATTCGCCCAGCTTCTCAAGGAACTGGCGGCCGATGCGGGACTCGCCCCGTCGCGTGTTTCGCCGCATGTGCTGCGGCATTCGTTCGCCAGCCATCTGCTGGCCAACGGCGCCGACCTGCGCAGCCTGCAACGCATGCTCGGTCACGCCGACATCTCAACCACTCAGATCTATACCCATATCCTGGACGAGCGGCTGCGCGGCCTCGTCGAGTCGGCGCATCCGCTGGCGGCGAACGGAGTCGCGAAACAGTGACTCGCAACGCCGTTTCGGGACGGTGTAGATTACATGGTCGGGATCACGGGAGGGAGGCAACGATGGCCAGAACCTCGACCAGTAAGCTGTTCGCCGCCGAGCGTGCCCTGATGGCGCATCGGCGTCCGGAGGCGGTCGCCGCTTCCGGGTCCGGGGTCAACCTGGACGACGTGATGAATGCCTTGCGCGAGATCAAGAACCTTCTGGCCGGCCACGCTCCGGCGACGGGACTGCCCGATGCCGACCTGCTGCGCGGCCAGTTGTTCGACCTGCGCGCCAATATCGACCGCACCAAGAAGGAGATCGCCTCGATCAACAACCCGCGCATCCAGCACGACCGGATCGCCAGCGCGGCGCGCGAGCTGGATGCCGTGATCTCCGATACCGAGGACGCGGCCCACCGCATCCTGGCCGCCGCCGAGCGAATCGGCACCGCCGCCGATGACCTGCTGGGCAAGATCGACGACCCGATGCTGACCGGCAGCCTGGAGAACGTGGTGTCCGAGACGGTGGAGATTTTCGAGGCCAGCTACTTCCAGGACATCACCGGCCAGCGGATCCGCAAGGTCATCGAGATCCTCGACTACGTGGACCGGCGGGTGAACACCATGATCGGCATCTGGGGGGCGGAGGATTTCGACAATGTCGAAGCCCACGGCGACGGCAAGTCCGACGAGGAACGCCTCATGGACGGCCCGCAACTGAAGGGGCAGGGGCTCGCACAGGACGATATCGACTCCCTGTTCGACTGACCGTCCGGCTCCCGGGGACGCCGCTTTTTCACTTCTCCATGGCGATCCGTTTGTGTTACCAAGCGCGCCATGCGGAGCTTCCTGGAATTCGAAAAACCGATCGCCGAACTCGAAGGCAAGATCGCCGAGTTGCGGCACATGGGGAGTGGCGGCGACCTCGACATCGCCGACGAGGTGTCGCGCCTCCAGGTCAAGATGGAGAAGCTGCTCAAGCAGACCTACGCCAAGCTGACCCCGTGGCAGAAAACCCAGGTGGCGCGTCATCCCGATCGGCCCCGGGCGCTCGACTACATCCGGCTGCTGATCGACGACTTCACGCCGCTGGCCGGCGATCGCCTGTACGGCGAGGATCAGGCCATCGTCGGCGGGCTGGGCCGCTTTCGCGGCCATTCGGTGATGGTGCTGGGCCAGGAAAAAGGCAACGACACGCAGAGCCGCGTCCGTCACAACTTCGGCATGCCGCGCCCCGAGGGCTATCGCAAGGCGATGCGACTGATGCGCCTGGCCGACCGGTTCCACATTCCGGTGATCACCCTGGTCGACACCCCCGGCGCCTATCCGGGCAAGGATGCCGAGGCGCGCGGTCAGGCCGAGGCCATCGCCCGCTCGATCGAGACCTGTCTCGACCTGCGGGTGCCGCTGATCGGCGCGGTGATCGGCGAGGGCGGATCCGGTGGCGCCATCGCCCTGGCCGCCGCCAACACGGTGCTCATGATGGAGCACGCGATCTACTCGGTGATCTCGCCGGAAGGGTGCGCGTCGATCCTGTGGCGCAGCGGCGAGGAGGCCGAGCAGGCGGCCGACGCGCTTCGCCTGACCGCCGACGACCTGATGGCGCTCGACGTGATCGATGACGTGGTGGTGGAGCCGATGGGCGGCGCGCATCGCGATCCGGACGCCGCCGTCGCGGCGCTTGGCGAGGCCCTGGACGCGGCGCTGACGTCCTGGCTGGCCATGGAGGGCGGGATCGCGCGGGCCCGGCGGCGTCAGAAATTTCTCGAAATGGGACAGAAGGGGCTCGCCTGAGGCGGCTCGGCCCGGGCGCGCGACGCCGCGCCCCCGGAACTTTTTGCGGGCCTCCCCAGGAATGGCTCGGCCCGGGCGCGCGAAGCCGCGCCCCCGGAATTTTTGCGGGCCTCCCCCGGAATGACTCGTCCCGGGCACGCGAAGCCGCGCCGCTCTCTCGTCGAGGGCCCGCGCGTGTTCTGGTAGTGTGTTGGAAACACCGTGCCGAAATCCGTCGCGGTCCGATGGCGACCGGCAAACCGCAAGAGGCCCGATCATGCCCGCTTCCACCGCCCCCGGCGTTTTTCCCGTTCTGCTGTCGGGCGGCTCTGGCACCCGCCTGTGGCCGGCCTCGCGCAGTCTCTACCCGAAACAGCTGCTGCCGCTGGTCGGAGAGCGGACACTGCTCCAGGACACCGCGCTGCGCGTCTCGGGCGACGGATTCGCGGCCCCGACCGTCATCTGCAACGACGCGCACCGGTTCATCGTCGCCGAGCAACTGCACGCGGCGGGCCTGCCGCCGCGCCGCACCATCCTGGAACCGGTCGGCCGCAACACCGCGCCGGCCGCCGCCCTGGCCGCCCTGGACCTGGCCGCCACGGACCCCGACGCCCTGATGCTGCTTCTGCCGTCCGATCACCGGATCGCGGACCGGGCGGCCTTCCATGTCGCCATCGAGACGGCCGCCGCCGCCGCTCGGGCCGGTCATCTGGTCACCTTCGGCATCCGACCGGAGCGCCCCGAGACCGGGTATGGCTACATCCGCCAGGGTGCTGGGCCATTGGACGGGCTGGACGGCGCGTTCCCGGTCGACGCCTTCGTGGAAAAACCCGACCGGGCGAGGGCCGAATCCTATCTGGAATCCGGCGACCATGCCTGGAACAGCGGCATTTTCCTGCTCCCGGTGACACCGTTCCTTGAAGAACTGGGGCGTCTGCGGCCGGATATCCTGGCCGCCTGTCGGGCCGCCCTCGACGGCAGCCGCGTCGACCTCGATTTTCTGCGTCTCGACGAGGCCGCCTTCGCCGCCTGCCCGGCCGAGTCGATCGATTACGCGGTGATGGAACACACGCACGCCGCCGCCGTGGTGCCGGTCGAAATGGGGTGGAGCGACGTGGGGTCGTGGAACACCCTGTGGGAGGTCAGCGACAAGGATGCCGACGGCAACGCGCTGAAGGGGGACGTGATCGCGCGGGACGTGGCCGACAGCTACGTCGCCACCGACGGGCCGCTGGTCGCCGTCCTCGGGGTGCGTGATCTGGTGGTGGTGGTGGACGACGATTCGGTGCTGATCACGCCGCGCGACCGCTCCCAGGCGGTCAAGGACATCGTCGCCGAATTGAGGCAGCGCGAGCGGCCGGAGCATGTGACCCATTCGACCGTGTTCCGGCCGTGGGGCCATTATACCAGCATCGACGCCGGCGAACGTTTCCAGGTCAAGCAGATCACCGTCAAGCCGGGGGCGCGGCTGTCGTTGCAGATGCACCACCATCGGGCCGAGCACTGGATCGTCGTTCAGGGCACCGCGAAGGTGACCCGCAACGGCGACGAGTACATGGTGTTCGAGAATGAATCGACCTACATTCCGGTGGGCGACGCGCACAGCCTCGAAAATCCGGGCAAGGTGCCGCTGCGGTTGATCGAGGTGCAGTCGGGGTCGTACCTGGGCGAGGACGACATCGTGCGTCTCGACGACATCTATGGACGCAAATGAGGCCCGGGGGGAGTAAACGGACATGCGGATGAGACGCCTTGCCGCCGCCGTCGGCGGACTGATCGCGCTTGGCCTCGCGGCTTGCGACGAGGCGGGCTATCAGGTGGTGGAAACCTTCAACGTCGAAGGCAGCGAACAATTCCTGCGCGCCGCGGCCGCCAAGGGTCCGGTGTGGGTGGACCTGCGCGGCAACCCGTTCGGGGACACGGGCGGCACGCTCGACGGCGTGGTCACCGAGGCGTTCCGGCGCGGCATGTCACGGTTGGGAGGGGTGTCGTTCACAACCGACCGCGATCTGGCCGGCGATCCGCGACAGCGCCTGGTGCTGGTGTTCGGCGGCGCCCGGCCCGGCCGTTCGGTCGACCGCGTCTGCGAGGGCGATATCCCGACCCGGGCCGCCGGCCTCGGGCCGAACGGCGAAGTGCGAACCCTGACCGTGTTCTGCAACGACACCCAGATTCGCGCGGCCATCGGCGGTATCGCGCGCGGCGTGACGGGCCCCGACGACGAAAACCTGTTCGACATGCTTGTCCTGACCCTGCGCGAGATGTTCCGAGGGCGCCGGGCGTTTCTTCTTGGCGAGAACCCGCCGCTGGTGCTGGAACCGAGTGGTCCGGCGCCGGATCAAGCGCCCGAACGGATGCCATCATGACCCGCTGACGGCTTGAGGGATTGGAGCGGGTGAAGGGAATCGAACCCTCGTATTCAGCTTGGGAAGCTGATGTTCTACCATTGAACTACACCCGCGTGAGTCCAGTCATATACGCCATGGATCGGCGGTGCGCAAGATGCGCCGCGTTGCACGTGTTTGTGACTTCCCTTGCCGGCGGGCGGTCGCTAAATAGCGTCCATCGACGCACGACAGGGAAGGGAACCGATGAGTTCGAACGCGATCCGCATGCCCGCGACGGCCCTCGATCCGGCCAAGTTCAGGAACCCGGATATCACCGCCAAGGGCGAGCGGAGGGCGGTGGTCGCGCTGACCCGGCTGCGGACCCTTTGGTTCAACACCGGATCCCTGTGCAATCTGGAGTGCGTCGGCTGCTACATCGACTCCAGCCCCAGGAACGACCGTCTGGCCTATCTGTCGCGGGACGAAGTGCTGGCCTATCTGGACGAGATCGCGGCGCGCGGCCTGCCGGTGGAGGAGGTTGGCTTCACCGGCGGCGAGCCGTTCATGAATCCGGCCCTGTGCGACATGCTGGACGACGCGCTGGGTCGTGGGTTGCGTTGCCTGGTGCTGACCAACGCCATGAAGCCGATGATGAAGGTGCGCGACCGCTTGAAGGCGGCGCACGACCGTCATGGCGACCGCCTCACCCTGCGCCTGTCGATCGACCATTACCGGCCGGAGCGCCACGACGCGCTGCGCGGCGCGCACGCCTGGCGGCGGATGCGGGACGGCATTGACTGGCTGGTCGCCGAGGGAGTCCGGCTGACCGTCGCCGGGCGCACCTGCTGGGACGAGAGCGACTCCGAGCTGCGGGACGGCTACGCGGCTCTGTTCGGCGAATTGGGCCTCGATGTCGAGGCGTCGGACCCGACGCAACTGGTCCTGTTTCCCGAAATGGACGAGCGGGCCGATGTCCCGGAGATCACGGTCGGCTGTTGGGACATCCTCGGCCTGCGCCCGGACTCCCTGATGTGCGCCGAGCAGCGCATGGTGATCAAGCGCAAGGGGGCCGACGGAACGTTGGTGGTCCCCTGTACCCTGCTGCCCTACGAGCCCGAGTTCGAAATGGGCGAAACCCTGGCCGAGGCGTCCGGGCCGGTCAAGCTGAATCACCCCCACTGCGCCAAGTTCTGCGTCCTCGGCGGCGGCTCCTGCTCGGTCGAATGATACGGATCCCGGATTGATCATCCGGAATCCGCGTCAGCCGATTTCCAGACGGTTACGGCCGTTGCGCTTGGCCCGGTACATGGCCTCGTCTGCGCGCGCGATCAGGGCCTCGCCGGCCTCGTCGGTCCGCCACGCGGCCAAGCCAAGGCTGATCGTCACCGGCGAATCGATCTTCTCCGCCGTTGCCACGGCAAGGCGCAGCTTCTCTCCGATCGCCCGCGCCGACTCCAGGTCGCAGTCGCGCAGCAGGACCAGGAACTCCTCGCCGCCCCATCGGCACAGGGTGTCGGCGGCCCGCAGGCTGTGGCGCGCCAGCTCGGCCACCTCGCGCAGCACGTCGTCACCATGCAGATGGCCGAGCCGGTCGTTGATTTGCTTGAAGTGGTCGATGTCGAACAGGATCAGGGTTAGCGGCTCGTTGGTCCGTCGCGCCTGCGCCAGGGCCTGGGCCAGAACCGGCTCGAAGGTCTGTCGGTTGAGGAGCCGGGTCAAGGGGTCGCGGGTCGCCATTTCCAGCAATCGCTTCTCGTAACCGCCGTGGGTGACCCGCAACCCCCACAGCACCGCCACGGTGATTACCAGGCAGACCGCGAGGTTGAGCAGCAGGGTGTTGCGGATGTCGCGGATCTCGCGACCCATTTCCTGCTCAACCACCAGGAACCAGCGCAACTCGGGAATGAAGCGGCTGTTGACCAGATACGTTTGCCCGTCGGCACAGTATTCGAACGTCCCGTTATCGCCGACGATGATCTGCGCGCGGATGGTTTCCAAACCGTCCATGTCGCCGACTTCCGGCGTGGCGGGGCCGAACGCGTTGATCGACTGAAGGTTGCCGCCGATATCCAGAAAGTAGATGTTTCTCTGGTATTTTTCCCGATATCCACGGATCAGTGTTTGCACCGCGTCGACCGTCAGGCCGACTCCGGTAACGCCGATGAAGGACCCATCGTAATCCAGCACCCGGTAATTGATGAAGATGGTCCAGGCGCGGTCGTTGGCCTGATCCACGTCCACGTTGACCTCGTAGGGGTCGGTCAATCCCCGGACCCGGAAGTACCAGATGTCCTCGGGATCGTCGGCCGACACCCGCTGCACGATTCCCTTCGGGTGATAATAGTTGCGGGTCCGTTCGGAAATGAAGAAGCTGGTCACCGCGTCGTAGCGCGTCTGGATTTCGGCCAGGAACTTGACCATCCGCTCCGGGTCGTTTTCCCCGTCCAGCACCCAGTCGCGCAGGAAGGTATCGCTGGCCATCACCGACGACACGAAGATGGGCCGGATCAAATCCTTCTGGATTTCCGAGTAGATATTGTCGGACGTCAGAGGCAGGTCGCTGGTGATCAGGGACTCGCGCACCGTCTCCTTGGACACCAGATAGCTGGCGACACTGGTGGCCAGGAATCCCGCCACGAGCAGAATCGCGGTGATGAGGAACGCCGGGCGCCCTCCGACAACGGTCTTTTCGATCAAGATCGAACCTGCCTTCCGGTGGGATTTCGTTGCGAAATGCAAAAATTGGGTCGTAATTAGGCAAATTTTTATGTGCTTACGTCAAGGTTCCGGTTCACGCGATCGCGGGGAGGCCGGGGCGCCGCCCGAAGGGGTGGTTGCCGGGGTCGGGGTTTGCGCTAGATTGTCGGCCATGGTTCAAGGGGGAGGGACGAGCGATGGTCAGCGCGCAGGACATCAACAAGCAAATGGCCGGGGCGGCGGCCGCCGAGATGGTCGAGGACGGGATGGTGCTCGGTCTTGGCACCGGGTCGACGGTCAACTTCTTCCTGCGCGCCCTCGGCGAGAAGGTGGCGGCCGGGATGCGGGTCGCCGGCATTCCCACCTCGGAGCGCACCGCGACCCTGTGCCGCGAGGTCGGCATCGGCCTGCTCGACTTCGCCGAGGTCGGACGACTCGACTTGGCGGTCGACGGGGCCGACGAGATCGATCCCGATTTCCACATGATCAAGGGCGGCGGCGGAGCCCTGCTGCGCGAAAAGATGGTCGCCGCGGCGGCCGACAGGGTGGTGATCGCGGTCGATCCCTCGAAGCGGGTCGAATCCCTGGGCGCCTTTCCGCTCCCGGTCGAGGTGGTGCCGTTCGGACACCAGCAGGTCGAGCGCAGGCTGGACGCGATGGGTATTTCGTATCGCCTGCGCCTGGCCGACGGCAAGCCCTACGTCACCGACAACGGCAACCTGATCCTGGATTGCGGGATGGGCGACATTGATGATCCGCGCGCCCTGCACGACAGCCTGAACGCCATCACCGGGGTGGTCGACAACGGCCTGTTCATCGATCTGTGCCATTGTTTGATCGTGGGCGCCGACGGGCGGGTCGAGGTGATCGAGAAATAGATCTTCGGGTCAGAAATTTCCGTATTGGATGTAGTCCGCCCAAGTGCGCTCCAGGCGACGCAAGGTCTTGAACGTCCCCTTCACGTCGTCTTCGTCCAGGCCTTCCTCGGCCAGGGCCTGCGCGTTGCGTATTTGCAGGTCGCGGACCTTGGCCACTAGGTCGCGCGCCTTGTCGGTCAGCTTGACGCGCACCGAGCGCCGGTCGTGCTCGACCCGTTCCTGTTCCAGGTAGCCGAAATCGACCAGCTTCTTGATGTTGTAGGATACGTTGGAGCCCTGATAGTAGCCGCGCTCCACGAGGTCGCGGATGATGATGTCCTCATCGCCGATATTGGCCAGCAACAGCGCCTGAACGCCATTGATTTCCTTGATGCCGAGGCGGTTCAATTCGGTTCGCAGAACGTCCAGGAAACGGCGATGCAACCTCTCGATGAGCTTGGTAAGGTCCAGATACTGTTCCTTCATGGGATGCTCCCGGTTGGGCGATCAGACATTTTTCCTGTATAAAAGGGTTGTTCAATAACGGCAAGCAATCCTCGGTACCACCATGCTCCGTCTTTCGGGTTCGTTTTGCGTCATTTTGGCCTTATTGCTTGTCGGCTGTGGCGGCGCCGTGCCGACACCCGACGAACGCGCCGAGCAGGACCGTCAGGCCGACGTGGCGCAGGTGCTGCGGATCGCCGGCGTCACCCGGCGCGGCGGCGACCTTGCGAGCGCCCTGCGGATGTACCGGCGGGCTCACGAGATGGCGCCCGAGCGGCGCGAGCCGCTCGCCGAGTGGGGGGCCACGGCGGCGGCGCTCGGCGACTGGGGGCAGGCGGTGGCCGCCCATCGTCGGTCGGTCGCCCTCGACCCCGAGAACGCGGCGGCCCGAGGCGCCCTCGCGCGGGCCCTGATCGGCATCGGTCGCCCCGAGGACGCGGTGGATGAATACCGCGCCGCCGCCGCGCTCGCTCCGGCCGATCCCAAGCCGTTGAGCGGTCTTGGCGTGGCGCTCGACCTGCTGGGCCGCCACGACGCCGCCCAGGCGGCCTATGTGGACGGCCTCGAACGCGCGCCCGACAATGCCTCGCTGCGCAACAATCTGGCCCTGTCGATGGCGCTTGGCGGCGAGTTCGCCGAGGCGGCGCGGATACTTAAGCCGATCGCCATGGCGTCCGGAGCGGCGCCCCGGCTGCGCCTGAACCTGGCCCTGATCCACGGTCTGGCCGGTGATCTCGGGCGGGCCGCCGAGGTGGCCGGCGCGGTGCTCTCCCCGTCGGAGGTGCGCAACAACCTCGCCTACTACGAACGCCTGCAAGCGCTGCCGACGCGCGAGCGCGCCGCCGCCGTGCTGGGGATCGGCGGCGCGGCCGAGTGATCCGAAATCCATCGAATCCCGCGTTCGGATCTCGGATCACTGCGTTCCGTCGTGGGTTCGCAGACCGTTCAGGAGAGGGAGGTATTCCGGATCGTCGGCGGTCAGGACGCCGTGTCGGATCAGGAAATCGATGGCGACGAGGGTGCAGTTGAACTTCCAGTCGTCGGTCTCGCGCAGGCTGCGCACCACTTCCTCGGCGGGCCACAGCATGAAATGGTCGATCTCGCCGTCGGTGTTGCGGGGTGCGAAGTCGGCCGGCAGTTCCAGGTCGTAGACATAGAGGATGTCACGCCGCAGCCCGTTTTCCAGTTCCAGCGTGTAGGTGACCGCCCCGACCGGCCGGGCGCGGCGAGCCAAATCCTCCGGGATGTCCGCCTCCTCGGCGCATTCCTTGATCAGGTTGTCGGTCAGGCCGAGGGTGGCCGGCTGGCCGCCGGCCACCAGTTGGTCGAGCTTGCCGGGCTCCGTCGGCTTGTCCGGGGAGCGCCGCCCGACCCATACACTGGGTCCTCCCGGGGTCCGCACGAAGCCGTTCAGGTGAACACCGACGCCGAGGATCCCGAACCGCGCCACCGCCGCCCGCTCCATGTGCAGGAAAACCTCGCCGCCGGGTGCCGCGGCGACCGCGAAGGGTTCGCCGCGCCAGCTCGCCAAATGGCCCATCTCGGCCATCCGGTGCAACGCCGCTCCGACGGCGTGGGTGCGGTCCTCGAAGGTGGTCAGGCGCGGCGCCACCGAGACCGCGCGGTCGGTCACCGCGAAGGCGTCCGGATGGCGGGCGCAGACGGGCGCGAAGTCCTTTCGCACCCGACCCACCCGCCGGCCCTCGACCAGGAACGGCAGGAACGAGTCTGGGGTCCAGGCATTGCAGCGGAGGACGTGGCGCAGCAGACCCATCAGGCGCCGAACGCGGCCCGCTTCTCGGCCGTCAGCACGGCCTCGACGCCGACCACCCGATGCAAGGCGTCGGCGATCAGGTCGCGCTGGCGCGGCGCCAGGTGGCGCACCTGAACGTCGATCTGCAACTCCTCGTCGCGCGGTCCGACCAGCGCGCTGTACCAGGCCGACGGCACCAGGCCGCGTTTGGCGAACACCTCCAGGACGCGCGGCATGACGCCGGGATCGGCCGCCGCGTGGACGGAAAAACATGCGGTAAAGGCGGCCTGCTCGGGCCGGAAGGAAACGGTCATGTGGAAACACTCCAGGACTTGGCGAAAGACGGGATCGGTCTTGACGGGTTCCCGGCCCTTAGAGAAGGACCGGGCCTGTAATTCGGCGCCCGACCGCCGTGCCGATAAGTCGCAGGAGTTTCATAGCGGGCCGATGCTAGTCCCTTCGCGGCGTCGAATCAAGGGGCGCGCTTGTCTTCTTCGGTCGCCTATGCGAGCCTGAAGGGCCATGAAGATCAGCGCGCGCAGGGATTCCGGGGGCCGTTTCACGGTTGCCTTCGACGATTTGAGGATCACCCTCGACGACGCCGAGGTCCGGCTGCTGCTTGCCAAGCTCAAGGAGGTGGCCGGCAGCATTCCGCCCGCGGAGTCGCACCGTCGGCTGGTGGCCCAGATCAAGGCGGCCAACGACCCGGGGATTCAGGCCCTGCTGAGGACCGCCGCCGAGGACGATCTCCTGGTTCTCTTGAAGCTGGGCGAGCGGGATATCGGCCTGCGCGCCAAGCTTTATGGCAACATGTCGCCGCGCGCCCGCGCGATGTTCCAGGAAGATTTGGCGTTCAAGTTCAAGGACGGAGTGCCGAAGGGGCAATTGGCGCTGTCGCTGGCCCGCCTGCACCGGACCCTGGCGGCGCTGGGCAGGGACGGCGTTTTCACGGTTGCCCACTCCACCACCGTGGCGACCGACGATCACGCCTGAATCCGTCACGCGAATCCCGAACGAAGGATTCGGAATCCGTATCAGGCGGCCTTGTCGGCCGCCTTGTCCTTGTGCTTGTCGGTCTTGCTGCTGCGCACGTAGGCAACCTCGCAATGGAAGGCGCAGTAAGGCTTGCCGGGCAGCGCCTCCTCGCCGCAGAATCGGAACTCGGGCGTTCCGGGTTCGCCGATCGGCCAGCAGCACATGCCGTGCGACAACCGGTCGAGGGTGACCACCTCGGTCTGTGCCGGTCGCTTCGGCCGCGCCGGGGCCGGCGGCTGCTTGGGGGCGGCATCGGCCGGGGCGGACGACTTGGCGGGCGGCGACTTGCGGGCCGCCGGAGCCTCGCGGGCCGGCTTCTTGGACGTCCCGCCGGCGGCGCCGTCGCGCTGGATCGGTGACTGCCGCTTGGCCAGTCCGAGCCGGTGTGCCTTGCCGATCACCGCGTTCTTGGTAAACCCGAGGCGGCGGCCGATCTCTCCGGTCGCCAAGCCCTCGTTCCAAAGGTCGGTCAGCAGCTTGATCCGCTCAGGGGTCCACTCGGGTGCCATGATGCCTCTTCTTGATTGCATTCGGGGAGGTCGCTCGAACAACCGCCGGCTTGGTCCGGCCGCGAAATTCCGGATGCGGAAGAACCGCACGGAGCCACGACCCTCCGGTCGGGTTGAACCGATGTCGCTGAGCGTACATTACAATATCTGCCTGATCCGGGCAACCCCACCCCGATATGTGGTGGATTTACTTCCAATCGCAAGAGCAAATAACGGATTGGCGGTCGCGCCGCGGTCGCCGCCGTATCATGATCGGCAACGGCCGCGGCAACGTCGTCAATCAGGCCTTCTTCTCCTCGTCGGAGCGGGTGTCGATTTTGGCGTACTTGTAGATCAGGCAAGAGCTGAAATAGGCGGTGCCGAGCAGCACCACGCCGATCAAGGCAACCCAGGATCCTTTTGCCAAGCCCCAGAAGAGAAGCGCCACGCCCAGAACGAGGCGTGCGGCGCGATCCATTTTACCCATGTTTTGCGGGAACGTCATGATGGTAGTCTCCCTCCGTATCAAAGGCAGTGATTGTGAAGGTGACGCGGATAACAGGTCGGAAACAAGATATCGGTGATCAAGTCACTCCGGCTTGAAACCCCGGTACAATTACACGATCAGCGGCGTCCGAACAACCGCTCGATATCAGTAAGCCGTAATTCCACGTAGGTCGGGCGCCCGTGGCCGCATTGGCCGGTGCGCGGGGTCGATTCCATCTGCCGCAGCAGGGCGTTCATCTCCGATTCGTTAAGCCGCCGCCCGGCCCGCACGCTGCCATGGCAGGCCATGGTGGCGCAGACCTCGCCAAGGCGTTCCTCCAGGCCGATCGCCGCGTCCAGGTCGGCCAGTTCGTCGGCCAGATCGCGCACCAGCCCCTTGACGTCGGTGTCTCCGAGCAGCGCCGGCACCTCGCGCACCACCACCGCGCCGCGACCGAACGGTTCCACCACCAGACCCAGGCGGCCGAGGTCGTCGGCCCGCGCCGCCACCCGTTCGGCCGCCGTCTCGTCCAGTTCCACCACCTCCGGCAACAGCAGTCCCTGGCGCGCCACCCCGCCGTCGGCCAGCGCCGCCCGCAACTGCTCCTGCACCACCCGCTCATGCGCCGCGTGCTGATCGACGATGAGCACCCCGGTCGCCGTCTGGGCGATGATATAGGTGCCGTGCACCTGGGCCCGCGCGGCGCCGAGCGGGTGATTGGCGGCGTCCGGCGTCTCGCGGGCCGGCGGCGGCGCGGCGGGGGGCGTCCGCAGGTCGCCGAGCGGCGCCTGAAGGTCGCGTGTCCGCTCCGCGAGGCCGGGCGGGACCCGGGCCGGGCGGAAGGCGCCGGAAAGCGGCGCGGAGGCCGGCATCTCGGGACGCGCGGCGCCGAGCGCCGCCTGGCCCACGTGGCTCGATGCCCGGTGGCCGGCCGCCGCCAGGGCCTGGCGGAGGGCACCGACGATCAGGCCGCGCACCAGCCCGGAATCACGGAACCGCACCTCGGTCTTGGCCGGATGCACGTTGACGTCGACCTCCTCCGGCGGCACCTCCAGGAACAGGGCCAGCATCGGGTGCCGGTCGCTGGCCAGGACGTCGCGATAGGCGCCGCGCACCGCGCCCAGCAGCAGCCGGTCGCGCACCGGGCGTCCGTTGACGAACAGGAACTGCATCTGCGGGGTGGGCCGGTTGAGGGTCGGCAGCCCGGCCAGCCCGCCGAGTCGCAGGCCTTCGCGCTCGGCCGCCACCGGCACCGCGTTGTCGGCGAAATCGCGCCCGAGCACGGCGGCCAGCCGTTCGGCCCGGGCGTCGAACAGGTCGCCGGCGGCCGGCGGGTAGCGCAGGATGTCGCGCCGCTCGTCGGCCAGCGCGAACCCCACCCCCGGCGCCGCCATCGCGAGGCGCTTGATCACGTCCACCACGTGGCCGCGCTCGGTGTGCGGCGCCTTGAGGAATTTCAGGCGGGCCGGGGTGGCGAAGAAAAGATCGCGCACCGCGACCCGGGTGCCGGGCGGATGGGCCGCCGGGCGCGGGGCCGATACCCGCCCGCCCTCCACCGCGATCTCCCAGCCGCCGTCCGTTCCGGCGACGCGCGAGGTCAGCGTGAGCAGGGCCACGGCTCCGATCGACGGCAGGGCCTCGCCACGAAATCCCAGGCTCGCCACGCGCACCAGATCATCGTCGGGCAGTTTGGATGTGGCGTGCCGTTGCACCGCCAGGACGAGGTCGTCGGGCGACAGGCCGCAGCCGTCGTCGGTCACCGACAAAAACGCGCGACCGCCCTCGTGCAGCCGGATGTCGATCCGCGTCGCTCCGGCGTCGAGGCTGTTCTCGACCAGTTCCTTGACCGCGCTGGCCGGCCGTTCCACCACCTCGCCGGCGGCGATCCGGTTGACCAGGGTATCGGGCAGCAGGCGCAGCGGCATCCGGGCGGCTACTTGCGGACCCAGTTGCCGCCGCCGTCCATCACGTAGGTGCCGCGCGGCGCCTCGCCGATCAGGCGCTGGCCCATGATCGTCTCCACGGCGCCCAGGCTGGTCCCGTTCTGGCTGGCGATCGACCGGTACTGGTCGCGCCGCTGGCGGTTGATCGAGCGCACCAGATTGACCACCGAGCCGGGGGCCGACCCGACGACCCCCAGGTAGCCGTCCGGGCGCTCGCCGATCTGGCCGGCCGCCTTGGCGTCGCCGACCGGACCGGCAACGGCCGGGAGGGCGCCCATCAGGGCGAGCAGGGTGCCGAAGGCCAGGCACAGAAGGGCACGGCGCGGATACGGAACGGAACTTCGGAATGTCATGGTCATCACTCGAACAACTCCGGCTTTTCGGTCAGCAGCGCGTCCACGTCCTTTTCCACCTTGACGCGGACTTCGTGCTCGATCTTGATGTTCAGGTTGATGGTGATCGGTTCGCGCGGCGTTTCCACCTTGACGGTGGGCGAACAGGCGGCGGCGAGGATCGCCGGCAGAATGATCACGGAGAGGGCGTGGCGCGTGTTCACGGTTTCGGTGTCTCCGGTTGGCCCAGGATCCTCTGCCCGAGAGCCTCGGGCAGCCGGTAGGTGGCCAGGCCGCGGCGCAGGATCGCCTCCAGGGCGCCGCTCAGGTTGATGTTGAACACGAATGGGTGGCCATTCATCAGGTTCGGGTTCGCGCCCTCCAGCGACAGGGTGGCGGACCAGTAACCGTCCGCCCGACCGTCCAGGGGCAGGCTCAGGGTCCGGTAGTGGAACTCCTCCAACGCCTCCATCATCAGGCTGGTCGCCCGTCCGCCACCCCGTAGCGCGGCCGGCGGCGCGGCCGGCCGGTAGCGTATCACGCCCGGACCCTCGGCCGCCAGATGTCCGGCATCGACGCGCAGCCCCTCGGGACCGACGGCGAACGGCAGCGTGCCGCCGATCCGCCCGACGGCGGCCAGACCGGGAACACCGAGAAGGTCGACCAGCGGGCGCATGTCCAGATCGGCCAGGGTCAGGCCGCCACGGGCCGTCGCCGCCCGGGGATCGGCGACGACGTCGCGCGCCATCACATGACCGCCGGCCAGCCCGACCACCGCCCGTGGCACCACGAGCTCGCCGTCCGGCCGCATTTCGAACCGAATCGAGGCGTCGCGCAGCGCCTGGCCGGCGATGTCGATCCGGTTGGCGGTCAGGGTCTGGTCGGGCCGGGTGGCCGGCGGCCAGGGGCGGATCACGGCGACGCTTCCGCGCAGGCCCTCGATTCGCGCCGCATCGTGGGTCAGGTCCAGGTCGCCGAGCCGCAGAACGAGATCGGACGACAGGTCGCCGCCGGGCCGCCAGGCGACCCAGCCGTCGAGTTCGAGGCGCCCCGATACCTCGCGCAACGAGGAACCGAATCGGGGCGACAGATCGGCCGGTTGCAGACCCTCGGGCGCGAGGACCAGGGGATCGAGGGCGAGATCGGCGCGTCCGCCGTCGGGGCCGTTCCGGGCCTTCAATCGAAGCGCGAACCGGCCATCGGCGCCGGCGATGGTCGCGTGGCCCCGCAAACGGCCGCCGTCCAGCCGGCCGGCGCCGGTCATTGCGAGCGGCGCGAACAACGCCGGCGACGCGGCGGAGCGCAGGGTTCCCCGCCGTACCTCGGCCGCCACCGCTCCGGCCAGGCGGGCGTCGATGTCCAGGCCGTCCAACCGAATCCGTTTCACCGGATCGGCCACCCGGGCATCGCGCAGCTTCAGGTCCAGGCTCTCCAGGCCGTCGTCGGCCGAGGCGGCGGCGGTCAGCCGCAGATCGGGCATGTCGGCCGTCAGGACCCGTCCGCCGACCGTCGCGACGACGCTCGGCACCGTCGCATGGGCCGCTGCCCGGACGCGCCGCGTGGTCAGGTCGGTCACCGCCAACGGCTCCTCGCCGGGATGCAGGGTCGCCGCCAGCGGTCCGCCGATCCAGGGGGCGAGCATCGGCGATCCGGACGGACCGCCGATCGCGATGTCCAGCGGCGTTGCCAGATCGAGGGCGAGGGTGTCGCCGTCCAGCCGCCACGCGAGGCGCCCGCTTGCGGTCACGCCGTTGGCCCGACCCGGCAGGTCC
>JANQIL010000052.1 GCA_028282245.1 Magnetospira sp. | reverse complement strand
GTCAACGAGTCCGGCCTGTATGCCCTGATCCTGACCAGCCGCAAGCCGGCCGCCAGGCGCTTCCGCAAGTGGGTCACCGCCGAGGTCCTGCCGGCGATCCGCAAGACCGGGCGCTACGAGGCCGCGCCCAAGCGCCAAGAAACGGCCGGCCGGGACGCCATGATCAAGATCCCCGTTTCCGAGTACATGGCGCTCTCGCAGCAGCTGATCCGGCTCCAGCGCGAGGATATCGCTTATAAAGTACACAAGCGCCGCGACGATCATCTTGAGAGGGCGAACAGCCTGGTCAACATGCTCTTCCAGGAGACCACCCTCACCGACGAACAGATCGCACAGGCTCTTGTCGATTACGCGGGCGGCTACATGCCCGAATGGGTCGCCTGGAAGCGTCGCCTGTGGACCGAGGCACCCGTGTCCTGACGGACCCAGCGTCGTTCAGCACCAGGAAAGCCGCCCATCCGGGCGGCTTTTTTGATGGCCGCCCTGGCGGCCGGTGCGGAGCTTCCCCCCATTGAGCGGCCAGCGAATACGGGCAGGACGCCCCAACGGGGCGGCGCGGTGTTCCACGAGTGGGACCACCGCGCCTATCCTGCCAACGGAACGACGTGGAAAAAGAAACGGGCACTCCTGGAAAGTCCTGGAAACTCCTGGAAAGTCCTGGAAAGTCCTGGAAACTCCTGGAAACTCCTGGAAAGTCCTGGAATCGAGGCATGACCGACATTTTATATTGCGGTTCCGCCGGCCGGTGGTGAAAGTACCGCAACGAACCAAGAGGACTCTATGTTGGTCGCCGTCTACGCCCGCCACTCAACCGAGAAACAGGATACCTCCACAGCCGATCAGATTGCCCGCTGCCATGCCTATTGCGCGGCCAAGGGCTATGTCGTGGTGGACACCTACACCGACGAGGCCCTGTCCGGCGCCACCCTCGCCAACCGGCGCGGTATCACCAAACTGATGCGCGCCGTGACCCGAACGGAGACCAGGACGGACGTCGAACGCATCGTCACCGAGGACCTGTCCCGCATCAGCCGAGACCAGTCGGACATCGCCGCCCTCTACAAGAAGCTGTCCTTCCTGGGGATCGCCCTGGAAACCGTCTCCGAGGGCGTCATCTCCGAGCTGCACATCGGCCTCAAGGGCACCATGAACGCGCTGTACCTGAAGGACCTGGCCGACAAGACAAGGCGCGGCATGATCGCCTCGGTCAGGCGCGGCGCCATCCCCGGCGGCCGCACCTATGGCTACGACCTGGTCAAGCGATACGACGAGGACGGCGAGCCGATCCGGGGCGCGCGGGCCATCAACGAGACCGAGGCCGCCGTCGTGCGCCGCATCTTCATCGACTACGCCGACGGCCAGAGCCTCAAGCGCATCTGCGCGAACCTCAATGCCCTGGGCATCGCCTCGCCGGCCGGCAAGCGCTGGCTGCCCAACGTGCTGGTCGGCACCGCCAGCCGGCAGACCGGCATCCTGCGCCAGACGCTCTACAAGGGCCTGCTGACCTTCAACAAGATGCAGTTCAAGAAGCATCCCGAGACCGGCAAGCGCACCTCGGTCATGCGCCCTCGGGACGAGTGGATCGAGGTCCCGGTGCCGGACCTGGCCATCGTCGACACGGGCCTGTTCGACAGGGTCCAGGACCTGATCAAGACCCGCGCCACGGCCCGCGAGGCGGCGGCCGAGGAAAAGGCGGCGGCCACGGCCGAGGAGCGGGCCGCCCGCGAGGCCGCCCGCCAGCGCAAATGGCGCGCCGCCCAGGTCCGGGTCCTTCAGAAACGCCGCTACTTCTACTCCGGCCGCCTGATCTGCGCGACCAGCGGCGAGCCCATGCGCACCCATCGCCCCGGCGTCTACGGCTGCAACCGGGCGCGCGCCTGCCCGGTGTGCACGGTCGACGTCACCGACCTGTGGCGCTGGATCCTGCGGGCGCTCCGAAAAATCTCGGAGGCCGATCTCGACGCCTGGGCGGCGCAACCCGAGGTCGCGACGCAACGCCAGGCGTTCGACGAGATGATCACCGCGATCGACGCCAACGTGGCCGGCAAGCGCGCCGAGGTCGCCACCATCCTGGACACCCTGGGCAGCCACGCGCGCACCCAGGAGGTCAAGCGCTACCTGGAGGAGCGCGAGCGCATGCTGCGCCGCTGGCACGTCGACAAGGTGAACATCAAGCGGCGCCGCGAGGCGATCACGCCCACCCCGGCCACCACCGACAAGGCCCTGCACGCCCTGCGGAGCCTCATCACCACCCTGGAGACCGATCCCGAAAACCACCACGCCAACGCAACCCTGCGGCGCATCGCGCCCCGGGTGACCGTGGTCCGCCGTGGCATCGTCAGCCTGCACATCACCTATTGGGAACTGCTCAAGCTGGGGCGGTCGGACCAGGGCTAGCGGGCGCCAGGGGCGGATGCGCGTGGCGTATCCGCCCGCCCTGGCGTATGTTGCAATGAAGTCATCCACCCGCGATATCACGAGATGCCGCCATGAAAACCACGGTCGGTGCCGGCTCCGAAGACCCGATCGAACAGCTCTGGCGCGACCTTGGCCGCGTCGACGG
The DNA here is from genome assembly GCA_028282245.1 of Magnetospira sp. Taxonomy (GTDB): domain Bacteria; phylum Pseudomonadota; class Alphaproteobacteria; order Rhodospirillales; family Magnetospiraceae; genus JANQGL01. The sequence continues at coordinate 2,794 of JANQIL010000052.1, read as the reverse complement.
CGACGACACGGCCGCCCGCGAGGCCCTGGCCGCCGGCGTGCCGATCTACTACCGGGAGCGCACCACGCCGCCGGGCCTTCAGGTCAAGGAATACCCGGACGGACGCCGCGAACTGGTGCGCTTCTCCCGGCAGGGCGATCACGTGATCCGCACCCTATGACCAGCCCGCGCCCCCAGCTCTGGGTGTTCGCCGGCCCGAACGGCGCCGGAAAGTCGACGCTGGTGACCCGCCACAAGGTGGCCGACCGCATCCCGATCGTGAACCCGGACGACATCGCCCGCGCGCTCCGGCGAGACCACCACGGCGAGGTGTCGGCAATGACGCAAGCAGGCCGCCATGCCGTCACACAACGCGACCGGTTCCTGTCGGAAGGGCGCTCCTTCGGGATCGAAACGACGCTCACGGGTCGGAGCGAACTGCACCTGATGCGGACAGCCAGGACGCGCGGCTACAAGGTCACCCTGGTCTACATCGGCCTGTCGGAAGCGGAGCAGTCCCACAGCCGCGTCGCCATGAGGGTCAGGCGCGGCGGGCATGATGTGCCGGAGGACGATGTGTTCCGCCGGTTTGGCCGAAGCCTCGCGAACCTGACCACGGCGATCGACTCCAGTGATCGTGTCCGTATCCTCGACAACAGTGGCAAGACCACCAGGTTGTTGCTGAGCATCGACCGGGGCCATGCACGGTTCGTCGCCCGGAGCCTGCCGGAGTGGCTCACGGCAGCCGTTCCGAAAAAGATGCGACAGCCACGCCGTGATCTCGGCATGGCATGGTGAGTCCCTCGCGAACCGGCAAGATCTGGCCGGTTTCCATCGGCCCGGTCCGTATCACAGCACCTCGAAGCGCCCCTGTCCCTGGGCCGCATGGCCGCCGGCCCCGACGCGGCCGCCCAGGGCCAGAAGGGGCGCCACGGCCGTCAGCGCCGCGCCGGGGCCACGCAAGGTGAGCCGGCCGACCACCCCCGAGGCCGGAATGCGCCGCCCCGGCTGGCGCGCCGAGGTGCGCGACCAGGTCGTGGGCGGCGCCAGGCCATCGGCCTCCAGGGTCAGCGCGGCGGCGGCCCGGGCCAGCGCCTCCCCATCCACCATCAGCGCCGTGTCGTGCCAGCGGGCGAAGCCCTCGGCGCGCCGGGACAGGCTGGTCAGCAGGGCCAGGGGATCGAGCACGGGGGTGGACTTTCGGCGCAGGATGAGGGGGGTGAGGATTCGCACGGACAGGGTGGCCTCGTCCGCCCCGGCGGCGCGCACCGTGGGGAGCGGCGGCGGCCCGGGCGTCCGGATGACGCGCCGGCCGGGCTCCAGGGGCAGGCGGGCGCCGTCCGGCCCCATCCCCACACCGTGCCGCAGGGCGCGAACCAGGGCCGCCGCCGCGTCTTCCATCCAGTCGGTGGCGAAGCCGAACAGGGACAGGGTGATCCGCAGGCCGCCCGGGGCCGGTTCATCGACGCGCACCACGAACGGCCGGGGGATGGGGACGCCCCGGCGCACCGTGCCGGTCTCCCCCCACAGCACGTCCAGCGCGCAGGGCGGCCGCCACGGGCAGGGACGGCCGGCGCGGGCCTCGGCGCTGGCGCCGTCCATCAGGGCATCGCCCAGGGCGCCGCGCAGCCAGTTGGGGAAGCGGACATCGCCAGCCAGTCCCGGCGGACAGGCGGACGGCGGGCCGGGAGCGGTCTCCACGACGCAATCGGCCTGGACCCAGCGCGCCAGCAGCCCGGACAGCGGACTCTGGTCGCACGGCCCGGCCAGCCGGTGGCGCAAGGCGCCCCGGGGTGCCGTGTCCTGCGGCGGCGTGGCGTCCATCGCCCCCTCCTGCTCCGGCCCGAGAGGCTCAGGATAGCGGAGAGGCGGGGCGTTTCTCAATCATGGGATTACACCGCGCGCGTGATCAAGCGGCACGGTCTTCAAGCAACACCAAGATATTTGAGCGTGATGCCCTGAGCAAGTTTCAGTCCGCGTGATCAAGCGGCACAGCCTTCAAGTGACCGACCGAGGTTGCGGTGGCTGTGGCAATGTTTCAGTCCGCGTGTTCAAGCGGCACAGCCTTCAAGCTGACCTCTACAGAGTAGAGGATTTCCAATTGTTTCAGTCCGCGTGATCAAGCGGCACGGTCTTCAAGTTCTGGTAATGGTAACCCTCGTTAGCCCGTTCGGGGTTTCAGTCCGCGTGATCAAGCGGCACGGTCTTCAAGCCACGTAAGGGGTGGCTGTTTGACCAGCGCTGGGTTTCAGTCCGCGTGATCAAGCGGCACGGTCTTCAAGGTTCTGTATGCCAGCGACCGTTACGCGACCGCCCTGCTGGGCGGTCGGTTTCAGTCCGCGTGATCAAGCGGCACGGTCTTCAAGTTCGATGAGGCCCTCACCAACGTTTTGTTGGTGTTTCAGTCCGCGTGATCAAGCGGCACGGTCTTCAAGGACGAAGCAGGTCCGGACTAGCGCCACCCATCCGTTTCAGTCCGCGTGATCAAGCGGCACGGCCTTCAAGGCCGCTCTGTTCTTGAACTAATCTCCCCGAGTTTCAGTCCGCGTGATCAAGCGGCACGGCCTTCAAGCGATGGCGGCAGCACCTCGATCCCGACTGAGTTTCAGTCCGCGTGATCAAGCGGCACGGCCTTCAAGGTACCCCCTCGCAAGGGGTTGAGCAATCATAAGATTCACCCCCGGGTTTCCACTGATATCCCGCCTTTTTCGCCATCGGGGGCGCCGCTGGCGCCGAAAACGCGCACTCCAGAACCATGATCTTCAAATAGATCAAGATGTTGGACATGTTCCACGGATCTCCCACATGGATTGAT
>JANQIL010000140.1 GCA_028282245.1 Magnetospira sp. | reverse complement strand
ACCAACCTGACGCGCCAGAAGAATGTGCTCCCGCGTCTGCGGCATCGGACCGTCCGCCGCCGAAACAACCAGAATCGCCCCGTCCATCTGCGCCGCGCCCGTGATCATGTTCTTCACATAGTCCGCGTGACCAGGGCAGTCCACGTGCGCGTAGTGCCGCGCCGTCGTCTCGTACTCAACGTGCGCCGTCGAAATCGTGATCCCGCGCGCCTTCTCCTCAGGCGCCTTGTCAATCTGATCGTACGCGCTGAACGTCGCTCCGCCCGTCTCCGCCAGAACCTTCGTGATCGCCGCCGTCAGCGTCGTCTTCCCGTGGTCAACGTGACCAATCGTCCCAACGTTGCAGTGCGGCTTCGTGCGCTCAAACTTCTCCTTGGACATCGTGCTAATCCCTCGTCTTAACCCGCCAGCTTCGCCTTGACCTCGTCGGCCACGTTTTGCGGCACCTCGGCATAGTGATCGAATTGCATTGTGAATTGGGCGCGCCCCTGACTGATCGAGCGCAAATTGTTGACGTACCCGAACATGTTGGCGAGCGGCACCGCGGCACTGAGCACCCGGGCGACGCCGCGCTGGTCCATGCCGCTGACCTGACCGCGCCGCGCGTTCAGGTCGCCGATGATGTCGCCCATGTACTCCTCCGGCGTCACCACCTCGACCTTCATCACCGGCTCCAGCAGCTTCGGCACCGCCTCCCGCATGCCTTCCCGGAACGCCGCGCGGGCCGCGATCTCGAAGGCCATCACGCTGGAGTCCACGTCGTGATAGGCGCCGTCGTGCAACTCGGCCCTGAACCCGACCACCGGGAACCCGGCGATCACGCCGCTGTCGCAGGCGCTCTGCAAACCTTTCTGGACGCCGGGGATGTATTCCTTCGGCACGTTGCCACCGACCACGGAATTCTCGAACTCCCAGCCGCTCCCCGGATCGATCGGCGTGAACTTGATCTTGACGCGCGCGAACTGACCGGAACCGCCGGTCTGCTTCTTGTGGGTGTAGTCGATGTTGGCCTCGCGGCCGATGGTCTCGCGATAGGCCACCTGCGGCTGGCCCACGTTGGCCTCCACCTTGAACTCGCGCTTCATGCGGTCGACGATGATGTCCAGGTGCAACTCGCCCATGCCGGAGATCACCGTCTGGCCGCTCTCCTTGTCGGTGTGGACGCGGAACGACGGATCCTCGGCCGCCAGGCGGGCCAGCGCGACGCCCATCTTCTCCTGGTCGCTCTTGGTTTTCGGCTCGACCGCGATCTCGATCACCGGGTCCGGAAACTCCATCCGCTCGAGAATCACCTTGGAATTGGGCTCGCACAGGGTATCGCCGGTGGTGGTGTCCTTGAGACCGGCCAGGGCGACGATGTCGCCGGCCATCGCCTCCTTGGTCTCCTCGCGGTGGTTGGAGTGCATGAGCAGCATGCGCCCGACCCGCTCGCGCTTGTCCTTCACCGTGTTGACGATCGATTCGCCGCTGCTCACGGTGCCCGAGTAGATGCGGATGAAGGTCAGCGAGCCGACGAAGGGATCGTTCATGATCTTGAACGCGAGCGCCGCGAACGGCTCCTCGTCCGAGCTCTTGCGAACGATTTCCTCGTCGCCGCCGGCCTTGACGCCACGGATCGCCGGAACGTCGGTCGGCGACGGCATGTAGTCGACCACCGCGTCGAGCAGCGGCTGCACGCCCTTGTTCTTGAACGCGGTGCCGCACAGCACCGGCACGAACGCGGACTCCAGGGTCCCCTTGCGGATGCAGGCGCGCAGAACCTCGGGAGTCGGCTCATCGCCCTCCAGATAGGCCTCCATCGCGGCATCGTCCATCTCGACCGCCATCTCGACCAGCCGCTCGCGGTATTCGGCCGCGCGGTCGGCGAGGTCCGCCGAAATCTCCTCCTCGTGGAAACTGGCGCCCAGGGTTTCCTCGTCCCAGATGATCGCCTTCATGGCCACCAGATCGACGACGCCGGCGAAATTGGATTCGCTGCCGACCGGCAATTGCAGGACCAGCGGGCGTGCGCCCAGGCGGTCCTCGATCATCTCCACGCAACGGTAAAAATCGGCGCCGATCCGATCCATCTTGTTGACGAAACACATGCGCGGCACGCCGTACTTGTCGGCCTGCCGCCACACGGTCTCCGACTGCGGCTCGACGCCGGCCACCGAGTCGAACACCGCCACCGCGCCGTCGAGCACGCGCAGGGATCGCTCCACCTCGATGGTGAAGTCCACGTGCCCCGGGGTGTCGATGATGTTAACGCGATGGTCGCGCCAGAACGTGGTGGTGGCGGCGGAGGTGATGGTGATGCCGCGCTCCTGTTCCTGCTCCATCCAGTCCATGGTGGCGGTGCCGTCGTGGACCTCGCCGATTTTATACGATTTTCCGGTGTAGTAGAGGATCCGCTCGGTCGTCGTCGTCTTGCCGGCGTCGATGTGCGCCATGATGCCGATGTTGCGGTATCGCTCGAGGGGCGTGTTGCGGGCCATGATCGAAAAACCTTCTTCGTGCTTTCGGTCGGAGGTTACCAGCGATAGTGGGAGAAGGCTTTGTTGGCCTCGGCCATGCGATGCGTGTCCTCGCGCTTCTTGACCGCCGCGCCGCGCCCGTTGGCGGCATCCAGCAACTCGCCGGCCAGACGCTCGATCATGGTGTTCTCGGAGCGCTTGCGGCTGGTATCGACCAGCCACCGGATGGCCAGGGCCTGGCGGCGGTCGGCCCGCACCTCGACCGGCACCTGATAGGTGGCGCCGCCGACCCGGCGGGAGCGCACCTCGACCGCCGGCTTGACGTTGTCCATCGCCTCGTGGAAGCTCTTGACCGGATCGCCGCCGCCCTTGCGGTCGACAATATCGAGCGCGCCATAGACGATCTTCTCGGCCGCCGAGCGCTTGCCGTGCAGCATCAGGCCGTTGATGAACTTGGTGATCACCGGGTCGCCGAATTTCGGGTCCGGCAGGACGTCTCGTTTTTCCGCACGATGCCGTCGGGACATGGCTGACTTCCTTACTTCGGACGCTTGGCGCCGTATTTCGACCGGCGCTGGCGGCGGTCGGAGACGCCCTGGGTGTCGAGCACGCCGCGAATGATGTGGTAGCGCACGCCCGGCAGGTCCTTGACGCGACCGCCCCGGATCATCACCACCGAGTGCTCCTGAAGATTGTGACCCTCGCCGGGGATGTAGCTGGTCACCTCGAAGGCATTGGTCAGGCGGACGCGGGCCACCTTGCGCAGCGCCGAGTTCGGTTTCTTCGGCGTGGTCGTGTAGACGCGCGTGCACACGCCACGTTTCTGCGGGCAGGCCTCCATGGCCGGGACCTTGTTGCGGACCGGCTTGTCTTTCCGCGGCTTGCGGATCAACTGGTTAATGGTCGGCATCCAAACCTTCCTCTGTCGTCCAGGCGCCGAACGGCGCCATGAATTCCCCGCCCCGGCCGCGAGTCGACCGGCGACGCGTCAAAAAAGAACCTTCCCCGGGCACGTCCCCGGCGACCGGCCTAAACCGCGAAGGGCCTACTACTCCAAGTTTTTTCCGTTCGATCCGATCAGGAGCGCCGCGTCTGACCCGGCAATTGGGTCACCACCGGCCCCTCGGACGAGGCGCGAATACTAGGAGCGCGCCGACGCTCCGTCAAGCGAAGATTACGGCTATTTGGCGATCCCGCGAGAAACCCGGCCACGGGTCTTCCCGCGACCGGATTCGGCGGCCAATTCAAGGTCATCGCCGCGACGACGACTCACCACGGAGTCCGAATTGAGTATTCGGGCTCCGCGTCAGTCGCCGGACAGCGTTTCCGGGTCGTTCTGGACGTCCTCCGGCACCGCGCCGATCGGCAGCGACAGCTCGTCGTCCTCCTCCGGCTGCCGGGCCGCCAGCTCTCGGTCGCGGTCGGCCGCCACCCGGCGGAACCGATTCATCACCGAGCCGGTGCCGGCCGGGATCAACCGGCCGACGATGACGTTCTCCTTCAGGCCGCGCAGACTGTCCACCTTGCCCGACACCGCGGCCTCGGTGAGCACCCGGGTGGTCTCCTGGAACGACGCCGCCGAGATGAACGACTGGGTCTGCAACGATGCCTTGGTGATGCCCTGCAGCACCGGCTCGGCGAAGGCCGGCGCGCCGCCATCCAGTTCCACGGCGGCGTTGGTCTCCGCGAACTCCATGCGGTCGACCAGTTCGCCGACCAGGAAGGTGGTGTCGCCGGGCTCCATCACCTCCACCTTCTGCAGCATCTGGCGGACGATCACCTCGATGTGCTTGTCGTTGATCTTCACGCCCTGCAACCGATAGACGTCCTGGATTTCGTTGATGAGATACGACGCCAGGGCCTCGACCCCCATCACCCGCAGGATATCGTGCGGCACGGGGTTGCCGTCCATCAGCGGATCGCCGCGCCGCACCAGATCGCCCTCCTGGACCGAGATGTGCTTGCCCTTGGGGATCAGATACTCGCGCGGGTCCTCGGACTCGTCCTCCGGGATCACCAGGATGCGTCGCTTGTTCTTGTAGTCCTTGCCGAATTCCACGCGGCCGTCGAGTTCGGCGATGATCGCGTGATCCTTCGGCTTGCGGGCCTCGAACAATTCGGCCACCCGTGGCAGGCCGCCGGTGATATCGCGGGTCTTGGCGGATTCGCGGGGAATGCGGGCAAGCACGTCGCCGGCGTTCACCTGCTGGCCGTTCTCCACCGACAGGATGGAATCGACGGACAGGAAATAGCGGGCCTCCATGCCGTTATCGAGCGCCACCACCTCGCCGCTGTCGTCGCGCAACGTGATGCGCGGCTTGAGGTCCGACCCCCGGGGCTGCTGCTTCCAGTCGGTGACCACCTTCGACGAAATGCCGGTCGCCTCGTCCAGGACCTCGGTGAACGACAGCCCCTCGACCAGGTCCATGTAGTTGGCGGTGCCCGATTTCTCGGTCAGCACCGGCAGCGTGTAGGGGTCCCACTCGGCGAGCTTGTCGCCGCGCGCCACGGATTGCCCCTCGGAGACCGCCAGGCGCGCCCCGTAAGGCACCCGGTGGCGGGCCTTCTCGCGCCCGTTGTCGTCGATCAGCAGCAGTTCCGTACTGCGGCTCATCACCACCGGCCGGTCCTGGCTGTCGGCGACCAGGGCGCAATTGAGCAGCTTGACGACGGCATCGTAGGAGGCCTCGATCTTCGACTGCTCGGCGCCACGCTGCGCGGCGCCGCCGATATGGAAGGTCCGCATGGTGAGCTGGGTCCCCGGCTCGCCGATCGACTGCGCGGCGATGACGCCGACCGCCTCGCCCGCGTTGACCGCCGTGCCCCGCGCCAGATCGCGGCCGTAGCAACGGGCGCAGACCCCGACCTGGGACTCGCAGGTGAGGACCGAGCGGATGCGCACCGACTCGATGCCCGACGCCTCGACGCGGTCGGCGTCGGCATTGCCGATCGTGTCGTCGCGCGCCACCAGGAGTTCGCCGCTCACCGGGTCGACCAGATCCTCGGCCGCCGTGCGTCCGAGGATGCGGTCGGCCAACGGCACCACCACGTCGCCGCCCTCGACCAGGGCCCGCGCGGTCAGCGCCTCCTGCGTCCCGCAGTCGAACTCGGTAATGATGCAGTCCTGCGCCACGTCGACCAGACGCCGCGTCAGATACCCCGAGTTGGCGGTCTTAAGGGCGGTATCGGCCAGCCCCTTGCGGGCCCCGTGGGTGGAGTTGAAGTACTCCAGAACGGTCAGCCCCTCCTTGAAGTTGGAGATGATCGGCGTCTCGATGATCGAGCCGTCCGGCTTCGCCATCAGGCCGCGCATTCCGGCCAACTGCTTCATCTGGGCCGGCGAGCCGCGGGCCCCGGAGTGGGCCATCATGTAGACCGAGTTGACCGGTTCACCCTTCCGGTCGCGCTGGATCTCCTTCATCATGGCGTCGGCCACCGCGTCGGTGCAGTGCGACCAGGCATCCACGACCTTGTTGTACTTCTCGCCCTGCGTGATCAGGCCGTCCAGATACTGCTGCTCGAATTCCTTGACCGCCGTCTCGGTGTCGTCGACCAGGATTTCCTTGGCGTCCGGAACCAGCAGGTCATCCTTGCCGAACGAGATCCCGGCCACGCAGGCGCGCTGGAACCCGAGACCCATCAGGCGGTCGGCGAAGATCACCGTCTCCTTCTGTCCGCAATGCCGGTAGACGGCATCGATGACGTTGGAGATTTCCTTCTTGGTCAGCAGTTTGTTGACCAGGTCGAAATCGATCCTCGGATGCCTCGGCAGCAGCTCGGAGACCAGCATGCGGCCCGGCGTGGTCTCCGCCCGCCGCGGCTCGGCGCCGCCATCCTCGGTCGCCGCCATGTAGCGGCCGATGATCCTGGCGTGCAGGCTGACCACTCCGGCGTCGAGCGCCTGCTGGATTTCGCCGATGTCGGCGAACATCATGCCCTCGCCCGGTTCATCCTCGCGCAGCATGGTCATGTAGTAGAGGCCGAGCACGATGTCCTGCGACGGCACGATGATCGGCTTGCCGTTGGCCGGGCTGAGGATGTTGTTGGTCGACATCATCAGCACCCGGGCCTCCAGTTGCGCCTCCAGGGACAGCGGCACGTGGACCGCCATCTGGTCGCCGTCGAAGTCGGCGTTGAACGCCGTGCAGACCAGGGGGTGCAACTGGATCGCCTTGCCCTCGACCAGCTTCGGCTCGAACGCCTGGATGCCCAGGCGGTGCAGGGTCGGCGCCCGGTTCAACATCACCGGATGCTCGCGAATCACCTCCTCCAGGATGTCCCAGACCTCCGGCCGCTCCTTTTCGACCATGCGCTTGGCGGCCTTGATGGTGGTCGCCATGCCATACAGTTCGAGCTTCGAGTAGATGAACGGCTTGAACAGTTCGAGCGCCATCTTCTTGGGCAAACCGCACTGGTGCAGCTTGAGGTCGGGTCCGACCACGATCACCGAGCGTCCGGAGTAGTCGACCCGCTTGCCGAGCAGGTTCTGGCGGAACCGGCCCTGCTTGCCCTTCAGCATGTCGGACAGCGACTTCAGGGGCCGCTTGTTGGCGCCGGTGATGGCGCGACCGCGACGCCCGTTGTCGAACAGGGCGTCGACCGATTCCTGAAGCATCCGCTTCTCGTTGCGGACGATGATCTCGGGCGCCCGCAACTCGATCAGCCGTTTCAGCCGGTTGTTGCGGTTGATCACGCGGCGGTACAGGTCGTTGAGGTCGGAGGTCGCGAAACGGCCGCCGTCGAGCGGCACCAGGGGCCGCAGTTCGGGCGGAATCACCGGGATCACGTCGAGGATCATCCATTCCGGACGGGCGCCGGACTCCAGGAACGCCTCGATCAGCTTGAGACGCTTGACCAGCTTCTTGCGGCGCGCCTCCGACGTGGTTTCCTTGAGGTCGATGCGCACCGTCTCGCGCTCGCTCTCCAATTCGATCTGCGAGAGCATTTCCTTGATCGCCTCGGCGCCGATGCCGGCCGTGAAGGCATCCTCGCCGTACTCGTCGACCGACTGCTGATACTGCTCCTCGCTTAGCAGCTCGCGCAGCTTGAGCGGGGTGAGGCCCGGCTCCATGACCACGTAGTTCTCGAAGTAGAGAATCCGTTCCAGGTCCTTCAGGGTCATGTCGAGCAGCAGCCCGATGCGGCTCGGCAGGGACTTCAGGAACCAGATGTGGGCGACCGGGCTGGCCAGCTCGATGTGGCCCATGCGTTCGCGGCGGACCTTGGTCAGGGTCACCTCGACGCCGCACTTCTCGCAGGTGATGCCCTTGTACTTCATGCGCTTGTATTTGCCGCACAGGCATTCGTAGTCCTTGATCGGACCGAAGATGCGGGCGCAGAACAGGCCGTCGCGCTCCGGCTTGAAGGTCCGGTAGTTGATCGTCTCCGGCTTCTTGATCTCGCCGAACGACCACGACCGGATGCGCTCCGGCGAGGCGATCGAGATTCGGATGTTGTCGAACCGTTGGGTCCCGGCGACCTGGCCGAACAGCTTCATCAATTCGTTCATGGAGTAACGCTCCCTTTGCGCCGGTCGCTCATGCGTCGCTCTGCAAAAGCTCGACGTTCAGGCCGAGCGAGTGCAGTTCCTTGACTAGCACGTTGAAGGATTCCGGAATGCCCGCCTCGAAGGTGTCGTCGCCGCGCACGATGGCCTCGTAGACCTTGGTGCGACCCGACACGTCGTCCGACTTGACGGTCAGCATTTCCTGCAGCGTATAGGCCGATCCGTAGGCTTCCAGGGCCCAGACCTCCATTTCGCCGAACCGCTGGCCGCCGAACTGC
>JANQIL010000136.1 GCA_028282245.1 Magnetospira sp. | reverse complement strand
CGCCTACAACTGCAAAAGACTGGCCCGCCTCAGGGCCGCATGAGCCCCGCAACGCAAGCCAAACTCATGGCCTCACGCCCAAATCCGACAGACTGCTAGAATCAAATTATTACCTAGTGTCCTTATCGAATCCGAAGTTCGAAAACGCCTGCCAAATAATGCTCCGAACTTCGGATTCGGGACACTAGCGCGGTGCCAGAACCATGATCATCTGGCGGCCTTCCATCTTCGGGTCGTGCTCGACCTTGGACATCTCGGCCACCTCTTCGCGGGCTCGCATCAGCACATCCATGCCAAGCTCCTGGTGGGCCATTTCGCGGCCCCGAAAACGCATGGTCATCTTGACCTTGTCGCCCCCTTGCAGGAACTCGCGGACCTTGCGCATCTTGACCTGGTAATCATGCTGGTCGATGCCCGGGCGCATCTTGATTTCCTTGACGTCGATGGTCTTCTGCTTCTTGCGGGCCTCGTTGCGCTTCTTCTGCGCCTCGTACTTGAATTTTCCGTAGTCGAGGACCTTGCAGACCGGCGGGTCGGCGCTCGGCGATACCTCGACAAGGTCGAGGCCCGATTCGGCGGCCACCTCCAGGGCTTCGCGGACCGACACGACACCAAGCATCTGGCCATCCGCGCCGACCAGGCGAACGGATGGAACGTCGATCATTTCGTTAACGCGGGGACCCTCGCGGGTCGGCGCCGCGCCGGAAGGCGATTTGGCGATCTATCAGTCTCCTTCGTTATGCATACCCAACAGGCCGACCCACCCAGCGACAGGCCGTGACAAATGTGCCGGATACGCCCGTTTCCCCCGATCCCGGAGCCCCTATGCGCGATGAAGCGGGCTCGCGGCCTCGTCGGCAAGTCTACCCGTTGCCGTATCGAGCGCAACAATTTCTTGCGACGTCCCGCCGAGACGACGCAACGCCACCGTGCGATTCTCCGCCTCGCGCCCGCCAACAACGCCAATAACGGGAATTTTGGCCTTGCTGTGCTCGCGGATTTTGTAGTTGATCTTCTCGTTGCGGAGGTCGATCTCCACCCGCAGCCCGGCCGCCCGCATCACGTCGGCGACCTCGCGCGCGTAGGCGTCCTGACCGTTGGTGATCGGCGCCACCACCACCTGGACCGGGGCCAGCCACAGGGGCAGATTGCCCGCGTAGTGCTCGATCAGGATGCCGGCGAAACGTTCCAGCGACCCGAACAGGGCGCGGTGCAGCATCACCGGGCGCCGTTTTTCGCCGTGTTCGTCGATGTAGTGGGCGTCGAGCCGTTCCGGCAGGTTCATGTCCACCTGAAGGGTGCCGCACTGCCAGTCGCGGCCGATGGCGTCGCGCAGCACGAATTCCAGCTTCGGCCCGTAGAAGGCGCCTTCGCCGGGATTGTAGCCGTAATCGTGGCCCATGTGCTCCAACGCGCTCTTGAGGGCGCTTTCCAGCTTGTCCCAGATGTCATCGGAGCCGATCCGCTTCTCCGGCCGGTCGGAGAACTTGATGCGGACGTTGTCGAACCCGAAATCCCGGTAGATGTCCATGATCAGGTCGACCACGATGCGGCACTCGTCCTCCATCTGCTCGGGCGTGCAGAAGATGTGGGCGTCGTCCTGGGTGAATTCGCGCACCCGCATCAGGCCGTGCAGGGCGCCCGAGGGCTCGTAGCGGTTGACCTTTCCGAACTCCGCGATGCGGCGCGGCAGGTCGCGGTGCGACGTGATTCCCTGCCTGTAGACCTGGATGCCGCCCGGACAGTTCATGGGCTTGAGCGCGAACAGGCGATCATCCTCGGTCCTGGTCAGGAACATGTTTTCGCCGAATTTCTCCCAGTGACCGGACTTCTCCCAGAGGGCGCGGTCCATCACCGACGGCGTGTTGATCTCCACGTAGCCGGCCCGTTCCTGGCGCTCGCGCATGTAGTCGATGAGACCGCGAAACAGCGTCCAGCCCTTGGGGTGCCAGAACACCGCGCCCGGCGCCTCCTCCTGGAAGTGGAACAGGTCCATCTCGCGCCCCAGCCGGCGGTGGTCGCGCTTCTCGGCCTCCTCCAGCATCGTCAGGTAGTCGCGCAATTGCTCCTTGGTCGCCCAGGCGGTGCCGTAGACGCGCTGCAGCATGGCGTTGCGGGAATCCCCGCGCCAGTAGGCGCCGGCCAGCTTCATGAGCTTGAAGTGCTTGCCCAGCTTGCCCGTGCTCGGCAGGTGCGGGCCGCGACAGACGTCGAACCAGTCCCCCTGGCGGTAGATCGAGACCTCCTCGCCCTCGGGGATGATGTCGCGGATGATCTCCTGCTTGTAGGCCTCGCCGAGTTCGCCGAATATCCTGATCGCCTTGTCGCGGTCCCATACCTCGCGGACGAGCGGCAGGTCGCGGTCCACGATCTCGCGCATCCGCGCCTCGATCTTCTCCAGGTCCTCCGGCGTGAACGGCTCGTCCTTGGCGAAGTCGTAATAGAAGCCGTTTTCGATGGCCGGACCGATGGTGACCTGGGTGCCCGGCCACAACTCCTGCACCGCCTGCGCCATCACGTGCGCGGCGTCGTGGCGGATCAATTCGAGCGCCTCGTCGTCCCTTGCGGTGATCAGGCGCACCTCGGACTCTCCCTCGATCACCGCCGACAGGTCCTTGAGGACGCCGTCGACGGACATCGCAAGCGCCGCCTTGGCGAGTCCGGGGCCGATGTCGGCGGCAAGCTTGGCGCCGCTGACCGGGGAGTCATAACGACGAACGCTGCCGTCGGGCAGGTTGATGGAAACCATGGTCGTGTTCCTTGAGACAGGCTTGGTTTGGACATCGCGACCGAACGGCGGTGCGAAATCCGCCGCCATTCCGTCAGGTAGGCGAGGAAGGTCTAACCCCGGGCCGGGGTTCGAGTGCTGCGTCGACGGGGCATGTCGAAGGACATGGGTCCGAGTCCACCGGATGAAAAAGCCTGACCCCGAAAATAGGAGCCGCGCCGCGCCGTGTCAACCCGACGCCGACGGGACGGCACGCTCAATCAATGCCGTCACATCGGGGTGGACTCCGCCGGAGCGGGTCTACGGATACCGTTGTAGGCCCAAGGCGGCCGGGCCGATCAGAGGTTGGATTCGACCCACTCGAACAGCTTGCCGCGCGGCAGGGCGCCGATCTTGGTGGCCGTCACCTCGCCGCCCTTGAACAGCATCAGGGTCGGAATGCCGCGCACTCCGTACTTGGCCGGCGTGGTCGGGTTTTCGTCGATGTTCAGCTTGGCGACCACTACCTTGCCGCCCATCTCGCTGGCCAACTCCTCCAGCGCCGGGGCGATCTGCTTGCAGGGTCCGCACCATTCGGCCCAGAAATCCACCAGCACCGGGGTGCCGGACTTGAGGACCTCGGTATCAAAGGAGGTGTCGGTGACTTGCCGGGGCATGGGCATCTTCCATCGCGTTTTCGGGTTCGTTTGGCCGAATTTAGGCAGGCTTGGGGGTGCCGTCAAGGCACGTGACGGTCGAGCAGATCGTCGCCGAGCACCATCAGGCGTGGTCCGTCGGTCCACAGCAGATGGCAGCGCACCGGCCGGTCGGGCCAGATGGCGCGCAGCAGCGCCCGGTAGGCGGCCATCTGGCGCAGATAGACCGTGGCCGTGTCCTCGGGCGCGCGGGGCGGCGGACGGTTGGTCTTGTAGTCGATCACCAGCACCGCGTCGTCGGTGACCAGCAGGCGGTCCACCCGCGCCGCCACCGCGCGGCCGCCGATCCGTCCGGCCAGGGGGACCTCGGACCGGCTGCCGGGACCGAACAGCGGCGCCAGGTCCGGATGGTCGAGCACGGCGAGGGTCTCTCCGATCAGGGAGTCGGGCGACTCCGGGCCGAATTCCCGGAGCGCCGGGTCGACGATCCGCCGGGCGGCGGCGCGGCGGTGCTCGGCGGGTAGATCGGGCAGCACCTGCAACAGCCGGTGGATCAACCGTCCGCGCCGATAGGCCGCGGCCTGTCCGCCGCCGGCCAGCGGCGCGCGCACGGGCGGGTCGTCGTCGGGCCGCGACGGAACCAGGGGGCGTGGCGGGTCCGGTTCCTCCGGCGGCGACGCGAACAGCCAGTCCGGCGCCGCCCGGGTCGGTCCCGGTGGGTCGGATGCAATGGCGTCCCGAGGCGTTTCCAATTGTGGCGCGGTGATCCGCCAAACGGAGCCGCCGTCGTAGTCGGGGGACGCGGCGAGGAACGGATCCTCGGCCCGTTGGCCCGCCGCCGTCAGGCCGGCCTTCACCAGGTCGTGCCAGCAACCGGCCGGCGGCGCCCGCTTGCCCGCCCAGCCGCAGACGTACAGCCGGTCCTCGGCCCGGGTCATGGCGACATAGAGCAGCCGCCGCCGCTCCTCCTCCTGGGCTCGCGCCACCGCCGCCCGGCGGCGGGCCGCCACCGGATCGTCGCCGCCCTTGGTGGGCGACCAGACGAGGAGGTCGCCGTCGTCCGCCGTGTCCCACAGCAGGACCGGTCGGGATTGGGGGGTCTGCAGGGTGTCGGGCAGGAACACCACGGGTGCCTGAAGACCCTTTGCCCCGTGCACGGTCATCACGCGCACCGCGTCGCCGGATTCGCTGTCCAGATCCCGCTTGACCTCCACCGCCCCGGCCCGGAGCCAGTGCAGGAATCCTTGCAGGGAGGCCACGTGATCGCGCTCGTGGGCGGCGGCGAGGTTGAGAAACTCGTCGATCGGGTCGTCCGCCTCGCGGCCCAGGCGGGCGATCAGCCGCCGCCGGCCGCCGCCCTCCCCGAGCAGGCGGGCGTAGAGCTCGAACGGCGGCACGAAATCAACCCGGGCCAGAAGATCGGCCAGCAGTCGGCGGGCCGGGGCATGTTCCGGGCGCCGTCCCAGTTCGTCCCAAAGGGTTCCTTCGCGGCCGTGGGCGAGGGAGAACAGGTCGTTTTCCCCGAGTCCGACCAAAGGGGATTTCAGCAGGCAGGCGAGGGTCAGGTCGTCCTCCGGCAGCAGCAGGAAGTCGCCCAGCGCCATCAGGTCCATGACCGCCATCTGCTCGGTCAGCCGCATGCGGTCGGCGCCGGCCACCGGCACGTCGCGGCGCTTCAACTCGCGCACCAGATCGTCCACGAAGCCGCCGCGCCGGGGCACCAGCACCATGATGTCGCCGGGACGGATGGGCCGGCCCCGCGACTCCAGACGCTCGCCGTCCAGCATCGCCCGGATGCGGGCCGCCACCAGGGCGGCCAGCCGGGTCCGCGCCCCGGCTCCGGTGCGTCGTTCCAGGGGTGGTTTCCAGGCCGCCGGCGGGTCCTCGTCGCGCGGCGCGATCGGCGTCCACAGCTCGACCCGCCCGGCCGCCTTGTCGCGCCAGACGTCGTGGTGGATCGGTCGCCCGTCGAGGGCCACCCCGGACCGCGCCTCGTCGGCCGCGAACACAGCGTCGACCGCCGCCAGAACGGCTCTTGAGGAGCGGAAGGAGACGGTCAGCGGCACCTCGTCCCAGCGCCCGCCCACGGCCGCGACCCGATCCCTGTAGGCGGCCATCTTGCGCACGAAGCCCTGCGGGTCGGCTCGCTGGAAGCTGTAGATCGACTGTTTGGCGTCGCCCACCGCGAACACGGTACGGATGGTCTCGGCGGCCCCCTTGCCGGCATGGAAATCGCTCGACAACAGGTCGATCACCTCCCATTGCTCCGGGTTGGTGTCCTGCGCCTCGTCGACCAGCAGGTGGTCCAGCCCGCCGTCCAGCTTGAACAGGACCCACGGCGCGACGCCGGGCTGGC
This sequence comes from Magnetospira sp., assembly GCA_028282245.1. Taxonomy (GTDB): domain Bacteria; phylum Pseudomonadota; class Alphaproteobacteria; order Rhodospirillales; family Magnetospiraceae; genus JANQGL01. Next base: position 16,171 of record JANQIL010000136.1, on the reverse strand, counting down.
GCAGCAGATCCCGGGTCGTCAGGATCAGGTCGTCGTAGTCGAGCAGGGCGCGGGCCTCCTTGGCCCGCTCGTAGGCCGCGAGCAGCGCCGAACCCAACACAAGCAAGGCATCCGTTCCCTCGGCGATGCGGGCCGCGCGCAGTTTGTGCACCACGCCGTGGACGCGCGCCGCCTCGGCCATCAGCACGGTGTCGCTGCCCGGCGCCGCCCGCGCCGCCCCCTGGGTGACGATGTTCCTTTGCGCCTTGATCGCATCCTCCGTGGTCAGGAACAGCGCCTTATAGGCCTCGAACCGCCGGACGCGCGTTGCGGGGTCGGCGGCCAGCCAGGCGGCGAGGACGTCGCCGCGTCCGATATCCGCCTTCGACCCCTGGCGCAGTCCCGAGGCGGCCAGCCGCAGGCCGAGGACGTCGAGGGCGTCATCGGCGCAGGCCGTGGCCAGCACGGATCGCGGCGTCTCGTCCGGGCGCAGGCCCAGATGGCGGCGCAGACGCTCGCCGGCCGCTCGCGGACCGTCGTCGTGGCGGTTCAGCAGACGCCGCAGGCGCCCGCGCTCCGACGACAGGGCGGCCATCAGGTCGGGGAACTGGGACTCGTGCACCCGTCCGGTCACCACCGACAGGGCCGCCGCCAGGGCGGGATCGACGCCGGCCCGCGCGGTGGTCAGCAGGTGCTCCCGCGCCGCCAGCATGAGCTCGGCCGCCGCCCGCTCGTCCATTACCTGGAAATGGGGCGCCAGGCCGGCCTCCACCGGAAAGCGGCGCAGAACCGACTGGCAGAAGGCATGGATGGTCTCGATGCGCATGCCGCCCGGGGTGTCGATCACCCGCGCGAACAGGCGGCGCGCCCGCGACGTCTCGTCGGGCGTGGGCGGGCGGCCGAGCAGATCGGTCAGAGCCCGGTCCAGGGCGTCGTCGTCGATGCGCGTCCAGTCGCCGAGGATTTCGGCCAGCCGGGTCGCCATCTCGGCCGCCGCCGCCTTGGTGAAGGTCAGGCAGAGGATTTTGTGGGAGGGCGTTCCGGCCAGCAGCAGGGTCAGTACGCGATCGGTCAACACCTTGGTCTTGCCGGTTCCGGCCGAGGCGGCGACCCAGACCGTGGCGCGCGGATCGGCGGCGCGGCGCTGGGCGGCGTTGGGGTCGAGGGTCATTCGCCGTTGGCCTCCTCGTCGAGGGTGGCCCATTCGCCGAATCGCGCCAGGTGGGTGTAGTGCGAATAATCGGGCGCGTTCTCCGCCGGGGGCACCGCCCGATAGGGGGTGTCCTCGAAATCGAATTTCGCGATCAATCCGCGCAGTCCCTCCTCCGCCTCGTCGATCAGCCCGCCGACGTTCCGGCCGGCCGATTTGATCTCTCCGGGCTCGCGGCCGCCCTTGAGCCTCCAGTATTCCAGCGCCGTTGTCGCGCCCCGGAACGGCGCCGGAAATCCGCCGTCCCGGGCCCGCGCGATGGCGCCTTCGAGCGGCAATTGCGGGGCCTTGCCGGACGCCACCGACTTGGCGGTGGGGGCGGTCCCGGTCTTGTAGTCGATAATCGTCAGGGTGCCGTCGGTCCAGCGGTCGACGCGGTCCGCGCAGGCGGTGAGCGTGAACGGTCCGGCAGGTCCGCGCAGCGTGAGTTCGCCCGTCAGTTCGGTTCCGGTGGCGGCCAGGGTTCCGTTCCGGCGGGTGGTCTCGGCGTCCACGAACCACGCCGCGACCCGCTCGAAGCGCGGCCACCAGAAGGCCCACACGCCGGGTCGCCGCAGGGTCTCGCCGAACGCGTCGCGCCCCATGTCGAGCAGCCGGTCGAGGGCGTCGGGCGGGGGCGCGGCGGGCGGCGGACAGGCGCGGACGAAGCGGTCGAGGACGGCATGGATGATGGTGCCGTAGTCGGCCGCGCCCGGATCGGCGTCCAGCGGATCGAGCGCCCGCAGGCGCAGAACGGTTTCCGCGTAGAGGGAATAGGGATCACGCATCCAGCGTTCGACGCGGGTCACCGACAGCTTGCGCGGCCGGGCGGCGACCGGCGGTCGGGGCTCCGGCGGCGCCGGGGTTTCGAACCGTTCGGGCAGATCGAGGCGACGCTGCCAATCGAGCCAGGTCGCGGAGTCGTGGGCGATCTCCTCGCCCCGGGTGCCGGCGAGCAGGGTTTCCAGCCGCAGCAGCCAGCGCGACGGCACCGTCGGCGTGCCCTCGACCCTGCGGCTGCGGGTCAGCACCACCCGATCGGCGCAGGCGCCCTGAACGAAATCGTGGGCCGACAGGCCGATTCGCCGCTCCGGCGCCGGCAGCCCGAAAGCGGCCATCATCGGGCGGCTCATCCAGGGGCTGGACACCGCGTCCGGCGGCCAGACCCCCTCGTTGAGACCGCCGAGGATCAGGACGTCGGCCCGTTGCAGGCGGGCCTCCAGGGGGCCGAGAATGGTGACCCGGGGATGGGCGCCGAAGCGCGGGCGAACCGCCCGGCCGGCCATCAGCACGTCGACGAGGGCGGCGAGGCGAGCCGGGTCGATGTCGTCCAGCACCGGCAGGGCGTCGGCCAATTCGGCGACGAAGGTGGCCGCCGCCTCTCCCGCGTCGCCCGACCACAGGCGCTCGGCGCCCGATCGGGTGTCGGAGTCGGCCAGGGCCTCGGCGCTCGTCACCAGGGCGCCGAGCAGCGTCGCGGGCGGCTGGCGGCGGCCGGCGAACACCTCGGCCAGCGGTCCAAGGGCGGCGTCCAGCCGGTCGAGCAGGTCGTCCAGCCCCTTGCCGATCGCCGCCTGACGCAGGCCATTCAGGCCGCCGCCGATCCTCGGGCCGCGCAGGAGCCTCAGTTCCAATTGCCGGCTCATGCTCCGGAACCGGCCCGGCGTCAGGCCGCCGGTGGCCATGGGGTGCTTGAGCAGGGCAAGCAGCGGCACCGGCGCCAGATCCCCGGTCATCGCCGCCAGAAGCAGGCGCAGGAACCCGCCGGGCGCCGTCTGGTCCAGCGGAACGCCGGCCGAATCGTCGACCGTCACGCCCCAACGGCGCATTTCGGCCGCGACCCGGCGGGCCAGCGCGCGATCCGGGGTGACCAGGGCGGCGGTCGTCCCATCCCGTTCCAGGGCCTCGCGTAGATGCAGGGCGATCACCGCCGCCTCCTCGCGCTGGGTCGGGCAGTCGATCCGCGTCATCCCGTCGAGGGCGTGGCGGTCGGGTTCGCCGAGGTGGCGCCAGGCGTCGGTGGTGGCGGCCGGACGCAGGGCGTCATGGATCAGGCGCAGACGGGCCGGCGGGGTGGCCCGGACGCCCGGCGCCGGCCAGTCGGCCACCGCGCGCCGTTCGACTCCGAGCCGGCCCAGCAGACGCTTCAGGTTGTATTGCGGATGCTGTGGGTCGAGCGCCTCCCAACTGGCGTCGTCGATCTCCGGATCGAGGCCGGGCAGGACCACCGCCCCGCGCGGCAGGGACGCGACCACGGCCAGAAGATCGGCGGTGGCCGGCACGCTGCCGGTCGATCCGGCGGCGATCACCGGACCCGGCGGCGGGCGTCGCGTCCAGGCCTCGGCGCGTGCCGCCAGCAGCCGGTTGCGCCGCTCCGCCGGGTCGATCAACCCTTCCTCGGCCAGCACGTCGGGCCAAATCCCGGTCACCACCTCAAGGAACCGAACCGTTTTTTGCCAGTGCTCCGATAACTCTCCTTCAACAAGGGTCTCCAGCCGATCGAACGACAGCCGCTCGATCTGTACCTGGTCGAGCAGCCGCGCCAGTTCGGCGGCCAACCGCGCGGCCCGGTCCGGGGCTTCCTCCAGCCCATGCAGCCGGGCGACCAGCCTGGCCAGCAGAAGCAGGCGGCGCGGCGGATCGATGGCCGGCGGAATGTCGGCCGTCTCGGCCCCGTCGATGCCGAAGTCGCCGGCGTTCGCGAGGTCCGGGTCGTCCGGGTCCGCGTCGCCCAGGGGCATCATGCGGGGCAGGATCAGGGGGGCTCCGTCGGTCGCCGCCAGGAAGGTTTCGCGCAAGGTCCGGCAGGCCCGTCGGGTGGGCAGCAGGATCAGGACGTCGGCCAGCGCCGCCGGGTCCCCGGAGGTTCTTGACAGCAGCCCGGTCACCAGGGCGCGGGCGAATGGCAGCCCCGCGCGGATGTTGAAGACCGCGCCGCCGCCGGTCATCGGCGCCGGGTGTCCGGGAACCGCTCGCCCATGAAGGCCTCGGCCTCGGCGAGGGCGCGCGGTGTTCCCACGTGGAACCATTCGCCGTCGTGAACCAATCCGAAGGCGCGCCGGTTGCCGATCGCGCGGTCATAGAGCAGGTTGAGGGAAAACGGGCCGTCCGGAAGATCGCGGAACAGACGCGGATGCAGAATCTGCGCTCCGGCGAACAGGAACGGGACCGGCATGTTCTCGGGCCGCCGCGCGACGCGCCCGCAGGCATCGACGAGGAAATCGCCGATTCCCTCGTAGCCGAAGGCATGGGCGGTGAGATGGACGAGCAACAGGACGTCCATCTCGGCGTCGTCCCAGACCGCGCGCAGACGCTCCAGGGCCGGTGTCGGGCCATTGAGGATCAGGGCGTCGGAATTGACCACGAAGAACGGCGCGTCGCCCAGCAGCGGCAGGGCGCGGGCGAGTCCGCCGCCGGTCTCCAGGAGTTGCTCGCGTTCGTCGGAAACGACGACGCGGGGGCGGGTCCGGGCCGCCAGGTGGGTTTCCATCTGGTCGGCCAGGTAATGGATATTGACCACCGCCTCCGCCACCCCGGCCTCGTCCAGGCGGTCCAGGGCATGGTCGAGCAGCGAGCGTCCGGCCACCTCGACCAGTGGTTTGGGCAGGCTCAGGGTGATCGGCCGCATGCGGGTGCCGAGTCCGGCCGCGAGGACCATGCCGCGGGTGATCAGGTCGGCGTTTCGGCGTGCGGGCATGGCGGAAGGCCTCTCATGTGATCGGGAACGTGCTCGGCGAACCAGCCCGCCACCGGGGCCAGCGCCGGATGCTTCAGATCGCGCTCCAGCATATGCCAGACGCGCGGAATGTGACGCAAGTAACCCGGCTTGCCGTCGCGTCGGCACAGGCGCGTAAAGATGCCGATCACCTTGGCGTGGCGTTGCGCCCCGAGCACCGCCAGGGCGGCCGCGTGGGTGTCCGGGTCAAGGTCCGGGAACGCGGCCCGGTAGCGCCCGAGCAGGGATTTGGCGAGCCCCGGGGCGATGTCGCGCCGCGCGTCCTCGATCAGCGACACCAGGTCGTAGGCCGGTGGTCCGGCCCGCGCGTCCTGAAAGTCGAGCAGGCCGCAGGCGGCGATCCCTTGACGATCGTCGAGTCGCAAGAGGTTGTCGACATGGTAGTCGCACAGGACCAGGGTGGCGGGCTGGAAGCGGGCGACGGGCAGGACCCGCCGCCAGGCGCCGTGGTAGGCGGCGCGCGCGGAGGGTCCGGGATCTCGACCGGCGACGGACGGCAGATACCAGTCGATGAACAAGGCCGCCTCGGCCAGGAACGCATCGTCGTCGTAGGGCGGCAGTCCGTCCGGAATCGCTATCTCGGGCGGCCGCCGATGCAGATCGATCAGCAGGTCGACCGCCAACGCGTAGAGCGGTTCCTCGGCCGCGCCGTCGGCCAGCAGGCGTGTGAAGGTGGCATCGCCGAGGTCCTCCAGCAGCAGCAGGCCGCGGACCTCGTCGGCCGCGAGGATACGAGGCGCGGAATAGCCGAGGTCGATCAAATGGCGGGCGACGCGCAGGAATGGCCGGACGTTCTCGCGCGGGGGCGGGGCATCCATCAGCACCGAACGGTCGTGCTCCCGAAGCAGCCGTTCGTAGCGCCGGAACGAGGCATCGGCGGCCAGTGGACCGCGCACGGCGTCGCCCCATCCGTTGGCGGTCAGGAAATGGTCGATCACGGGCTGCCGGTCCAGGTGTTCCAGTCGCCACCGCCAGTCGCCATGTCCGCTCAGCGTTGCCACCCGGGCTTGTGGATCGGCGGCCGGCTCCAGGCGCAGGTCGAGGCGGCCGGCCGGCAGCAGCGGACCCAGGCGGTCCGGCCATTCGATCAGGCAGACCGCGTCGGTGAACGCGTCCTCCAGGCCCAGTTCGATGGCCTCGTCCGGCGATCCCAGGCGGTAGAGGTCGACATGCCACACGGCGCCAGCCAGGGTGTCGTAGGTCTGAACCAGGGTGAAGGTGGGGCTGGGCACGTCGCCGGCCACCCCTCGGGCGCGCAGGAAGGCGCGGGCGAACGCGGACTTGCCGGCTCCCAGGGGGCCGGAAAGGGCGATCGCGTCGCCCGGCCGCGCCAATGCCGACAGGGTGGCGGCCAGCCGCGCCGTCGCGGACTCGTCGGCGAGATCGACGCGGAGGTTCCCGGTCACGGCGTGATCGCCACCGGGGTACCGTCGGGGACCAGCGTCCAGACCTCCTCCATCTCGCGGGTGGTCAGGCCGATGCCGCCGCTGGTCCAGTCATGGGGCCGGGTGCCCGGGTCGTCCCAGACCATCGCCGCCGGCTGGCCGTGGATCAATACGGGGCCGCCCGGGTCGATGCCGCGCGCCCGCGCCACCGCGCGATCGGCCGCGGCCGGATAGGACAGCCGCAGGGCCAAAAAGTAATCGCCATGGGTTTCATGCGCCGCCACCAGGTAGTTGCCTTCCGGCGTGCGGCCGTCGCCGGCCTGCCGTTTGTGGCCGAGGGGATTGGGGCCGAGGGCGATGCGGTAGGCGCGGATGGTGTTGGCGCCCCACTTGAGACGCAGCATGCGCTCCGACTTGTCGATCTCGACCAGCGTGGCGAGCATCTCCTGGGCGGCGGCCGGCGTGGTGACCCACACCAGACCGGACAGCATTGCAAACAGACAGGCCCGGCGTCCGGTCATCGGTAGTCCATCCGGTAGATGGCGCTCGGGGTTGCCGGATAGCCTTGCGGGTCGACCCGCGCTCCGCCGGCCGGCGCCGTGATGCGGCGGGTTGGTGCATGGACGGTCGGCGGTTCGGGCGCCGGTTCGAGCCCGCAGGAAAAACGCGCCCCGTTGATCAGCAGCAGCGGACAGTCGGCGTGGACGTGCTCGACGAAGCGCGCCAGACCGCCGCCCTCGCGGCACGCCGCCTCGGCCATGGCGCGCACCTCGCCGGCGGTGGTCGACTGGCTATTGTAGCAGATCGTCACCCCCTCCGTGACGTCGAGCGGCTTGTTGAAGGTCTCGTCCGCGCGGTCGAACTCGTTCTCCTTGTAGACATAGGGGGGCGGAGGCGAGCAGGCGGCGACCGATCCCAACGCGGCGAGCGCGGCGAGGAAACCGGTAAGGCGCGGATGCTGGAGCATGGGATCGGATCATGTCGATTCGGGCCGCCGACGGCGCAGAATAACCGTCCGTGGCAAGGCTGAAAAGCCGCGATATGGGGTCGCGCGCCTCACGCGCCGTGCCAGCGCTCGAACAGGGCGTGCTCGATGTCGAACTGATCCAGCGCCTTGCCGACGCTCTGGCGGACGATGTCGCCGACCGACGCCGGCCGATGGTAGAAGGCCGGAATCGGCGGCAGAATGGTGGCGCCCAGCCCGGCCACCCTGGCCATCATCTCCAGGTGGCCCTGGTGCAGCGGCGTCTCGCGGACCATCAGGACCAGCCGCCGGCGCTCCTTCAGGCAGACGTCGGCCGCCCGCACCAGAAGGTTGTCGTTGAAGGAATGGGCGATTCCCGACAGGGTCTTGATCGAACAGGGGACGATCAGCATGCCGAGGGTCCTGAACGAGCCGCTGGAGACCGGGGCCGCCAGATCGCCGACCTCGTGCACGGCCGCCGCCAGCGCGAACAGGTCCTCGGGCCGCAGGTCGGTTTCGATTTCCAGGGTGCGCAGCGCCGCTCCGCTGACCACCAGATGCACTGGAACTCCGGCAGCATCGAGGGCGCGCAGGGCCTCCACCGCGTAGATCGCGCCCGACGCGCCGCTGACACCAACCACCAGGGGCGCGGTCATTCGCCGCCCCGGCCCGACAGCAGGGCGCTCACGCCCTGGACCGGAATCCGCACCCAGTCCGGCCGGTTGGCGGCTTCGTAACAGATTTCGTAGAGCGCCTTTTCCAGGATGAACAGGTTGAGCAGCCGCTTGAGGGATCGCCGGTTGCCGGGGACCGAGGCGCAGGAACTGGCGGTTTCGCGGTAACCCTCCAGAAACGAGTCCACGTTGCGGCGTTCCCATTCGGCGGCCCATGCGCGCTCCGCCTGCATGGCGTCCGGGTTGAGCACCGCGCGATCGTAAAGGGAAGCCCAGGCGGCATAATTGAACGATCGGATCATGCCGGCGACGTCGCGCAGCGGCGAGCCCTTGGCGCGCCGCTCGGCAAGACTGCGCACCGGCTCGCCCTCGAAATCGAGGATATAGAAATCATCCTGCATGACCACGACCTGGCCCAGGTGCAGGTCGCCGTGACAGCGGCTCTTCTTGATCTTGGTGTCCTTGAGGGTGGTCGAGAAGATCATGCTTTCGACCTGCACCCAGTTGGCGAGCAGGGAATCCACCAGCCGGCCCACCTCCTCGGACAGGGTTGTCCGCAATCCCAGCAACGCGGCGCGTGCCGCGTTGGCCTGCTCGTGGACGGCGGTCTTCCAGGCGGCGACGTCGTCCGGGGTCACGCTCTCCACGGTGAACGCCGGATCGTCCGTTTCCGTGCACAGGGCGCAGTGCAACTCGCCGATCCGCCGGCCCAGGGTGCGGGTCATGTCGAGGTACATCCGCTGGCCCTCGATCTGGTCGAACACGTCCAGTTCGGGGTTCGCCTCCTCGTCGACGAACGACCGCCCCTCCAGGTAGCGCTTGACGTAGGACAACGTGAAGGTCCAGCAGTCCCCCATGTTGGGGACCAGCCTCTGCAACACCCCGAGCGCCGTCGGGCTGCCGTCCGGCGAGATCATCTCGATCGCGCCCAGAAGGTGCGGCACCCGGTCGAACTCGGCGACCCGACTCAGGAAGCGGCCCATTTCGATTTCCGGATGGATGCCGGAATCCAGGCGCCGGAACGCCTTGAAGATCATCTGGTCGCCGACCAACATGGAGGTGTTGCTCTGTTCGCGGCCGAGTTTCTGGATATTGAAATCGGCCGCCGGATCGATGGTGTCCAGCTCCGGGGTCTTCCAGAACATCACCTTGCCGCCGGCCGCCGTGCCGATCTCCTCCCCGGCGCGTATGGCCCGGATCGCCCGCGCCGTGAAACGGTCGCCGGCCATGGCGTCGTGCAGAAGGCCGATCCGGTTGAAGCGGCGCGCCCGGCCCAGGGCGTGCGGTTGCAGATTGGGCGGATAGGCCTCGTCGGCCCGGCCTTCCCACAGGATGCCCAGGGGCAGCATGTAGCCTTGAACCAGGCCGTCGTCGGTGGTCACCTGGGTGACGGTGATCAGGAATCCCACGTCGCCGTCGTCGCTCAGTTCCGCGTGATCGCTCACGTAGGCGGAGCGTATGGTGCGGTCCTTGGCGGCGAACCAGCGCTGCTTGGGCAGGAACTCGGGCAGAATGCGGCTGTGCAGGGTGTCGCTGACCCGCTCGTTGCGAAGACCCTGCCAGCCGTGGGACAGCACCAGGGTTTCGAGATCGGGCATCGGCGTCACGTAGGGTTCGTGCCAGGTCGGGGGCTCGGCCTCGGCGGCCAGCAGGAACCAATAGAACCCGTAGGCCGGGAGGGTCACGAAATACGGCAGGTCGCCGACCGGCGGGAAGGTGCTGCGGCCGAGCAGTTCGATCGGCACCCGGCCGTTGAACCGCGACAGGTCGAGTTCGGCCGCCTGCGGGGCCGGCGACAGGTTGGCCACGCAGAGGATTACCTCGTCCCCGTCCCGGTCCTCGCGCAGGTAGGCGAAAATCTTGCGGTTGCCGGGGTACAGGAAGGTCAGCTTGCCGCGCCCGAACACCTGGTGCGCCTTGCGGGCCGCGATCAGGCGCCGCATCCAGTTGAGCAGCGACGACGGGGCGCGGCTCTGCGCCTCCACGTTGACGGCCTCGAAACCGTACACCGGGTCCATGATCGGCGGCAGGAACAGGGACTGCGGATCGGCCTTGGAAAACCCGGCGTTGCGGTCGGGCGACCACTGCATGGGCGTGCGCACCCCGTTGCGGTCGCCGAGGAAGATGTTGTCGCCCATGCCGATCTCGTCGCCGTAGTAGATGATCGGCGTGCCCGGCATCGACATCAGGAGGCTGTTCAGAAGCTCGATCTTGCGGCGGTCGTTGTCGAGCAGCGGCGCCAGCCGGCGACGGATTCCGAGGTTGATCCGCGCCCGCTTGTCGGCCGCGTAGTATTGCCAGAGATAGTCCCGCTCGCGGTCGGAGACCATCTCCAGGGTCAGTTCGTCGTGGTTGCGCAAAAACACCGCCCACTGGCAGGAGTCCGGGATGTCCGGGGTCTGCCGCATGATGTCGGTGATCGGATGGCGGTCCTCCTGGGCGAGCGCCATGTACATGCGCGGCATCAGCGGAAAATGGAACGCCATGTGGCATTCGTCGCCGTCGCCGAAATAGGGCCGCACGTCCTCCGGCCACTGGTTGGCCTCGCCGAGGAACATCCGGTCGTTGAAGTGCGCGTCCAGCCAGCCGCGCAGTTTCTTGAGGACCGCGTGGGTCTCGGGCAGGTTCTCGTTGTTGGTGCCCTCGCGCTCGCAGAGATAGGGGATGGCGTCGAGCCTGAGGCCGTCCACCCCGCAGTTGAGCCAGTACTTCATGACCCGGGTCACTTCGTCGAATACCCGAGGATTGTCGAAGTTGAGGTCCGGCTGGTGGTTGAAGAAGCGGTGCCAGTAATAGGCCTTGGCGATGGGATCCCAGGACCAGTTGGATGGCTCGGTGTCGCAGAAGATGATTCGTGTTCCCGCGTATCGGTGGTCGTCGTCACTCCAGACGTAGAACTTGCGGGCCGCCGAGCTGGGGGGGGCGTGGCGGGCGCGCTGGAACCACGGGTGTTGGTCCGAGGTGTGGTTGATGACCAGTTCCGTGATGACGCGCAGGTTCCGCCGATGCGCCTCGCGCACGAACTGCTTGAAGTCGCGCATCGAGCCATAGGATGGATTGATCGACCGGTAGTCGGCGATGTCGTACCCGTCGTCGCGTAGCGGCGACGGGTAGAACGGCAGCAGCCATAGGGTGTTGACGCCAAGGTCGGACAGATAATCGAGCTTTCGGGTCAGGCCCTGGAAGTCGCCGATTCCGTCGCCGTTGGAATCAAAAAACCCCTTGACGTGGAGCTGATAAACAATGGCATCCTTGTACCAATGGGGATCGGTTTCGGGCATGGCTGCGTGGACTCGTCGGTTGGTGCCTGCGCCCAGTAAAACACCGGTTAACGGTTGTTCCAACCCCGAATGCCACGAAACAAACTGTTAATATACACAAAAATCCACTTTCTTCGCCGAGATCGGGCGACCGGCGCGCGGTTTCGGACCCTGGCACGAATTTGCACCGATTGCCGGACCGCCGCCGATAACGGCCGCCCGGCGAATCACCGCGAGACGGACGCCGCGTTTCGCGTCAGTCCTCCTCGTAGTCCCCTTGGGCGGCCCGTTTGTGGCAGGCCACGCAATTGGCCTTCGAACGCACGTTCGCGCGGCTGAAGGCGCCGCGCGGGAGTTCGTCGTGCATGCGTTTCCAGCAGCGCAGATCGCTGATGCGCAACGGAGTCTCGGAGTCCGAAAGGAAGCGCAACATCTTGCCGGACCGCCAGGAGAAAAATCCCCGCGACCGGGACACGTCCCCGGCGTTGGCGACCAGGTAGGCCTCGATATGCCGGGCGGTCTCCGGATCCAGGCTGGCGTTCTCGCCGAAATGATCGTCCAGGCCGACCATCAGGGCGCGCCAGGAACGGGCCGGGAGCATGGACGGCTGAAACGCCATGTGACAGTCGCCGCATTCCTTCAGGGTCAGCCGGTCGGTGACCGGCGGATAGTGTTCGCCGGCCATGGCCGGGGGAGCGGCCAGGGCGGCGCAGACGAGGATCGGAAGAAGGCGTTTCATGTCATTGCTCCTTGGTGCCTGTCGGATCACTGGGTGGTCATGAAGGCGATGAAATCGCCCTTCTCGCGCGCCGTGCAGGCACGGCCGAGCACGCTGTCGCAGTTGCGGCGAAACCATTTCTCGGTCTTCGCGATGTCGCCGTAGCGGTTCGGGGAAACCGACAGCGCCATCGGTTCGATGGCCTTGCCGGCCCGGGTCCGTCCGGCCATCCTCGGATCATCGCCGTGGCAGGTGACGCAGGCCGGGGTCTCCGCCTTGCCGGACGCGAATCGGGCGCGGAACAGGGTCTCGCCGCGCTGGGCCGAGAAACCGCCGAAGGACGGATCCTCGGCCTGGGCCTGGCGGGCGTAGGCGTCCAGGGTCGCCGGTTCGGCTGTTGCCGGCGCGGCGCCAAGACAGACGGCGGCGAGGGCGGACAGGAGCAGGGCGTTCCTTGTCGATGTGATCATCGGTCGGTCTCCGGAATGTGGATGTCGCGAAGGGAGAACAGGCCGCGCGAGGCGTCGGCGTGACAGGCGCCGCAGTTGGTCTCGGCGCCGATTTTCGGGTCCTTGAAACGGGCTTTCGGGATGTCGTGGTGCAGGTGCCGCCAGCGCCGCGTCGCCGTCACGCTGAGCGGCGCGTCCGGAGCCGGCGCGTCGAACAGATGCGCCGCCTTGACATCCCAATGATCGGCCGCGCCATTGACCAGGAACGTCGTGATGCGGTTTTCGGTCGACGGCATGAGGGAGGCGTTCTCGCCGAAATGGTCGTCGAGGGTCGCCATCATGGTGCGCCAGGTTTCGGCCGGCAGCAAGCTGGGCGGCAACGCGAAATGGCATTCGCCGCAGGCCTCGGCATAGGGCGTGCCGGCGATGCTGTCCGGTGCCAGGCCGGCCGCCGGCGCGCGATACAGGGTCAGGGTGGCGAATGCCGCCGCGATCGCGAAACCGCCCAGCAGGGCCGCCCCCGGCAGGCGGACGCGCGGCGCGTCGTCGTCCATTGCCCATTCCGGGCCACCGTCCGGCGCGACGCGCTTGCGGCCGTCGATCATGGTGCGCGCCAGGTTTTCGGCCGTCAGTCGGCTCTCGACGAGGACGCCCGCCACGTGGCCGGCGACCAGGACCAGCAGACCCCAGGCGAGAAATGCGTGAATTTCGGCCGCCGCGCGTCCGGTGTCGAAATCGATTCGCGTCGCCAACGGGCCTAGCTTCTCGATGCCTCCGAGCGCGACAAGGCCGGTCGCCGCCATCGTCAGCACCGCCGCCAGCAACACGAACACCATCGCCGCGCCGGCCGGGGGATGGCCCGGATAGCGGGCCGGCCGGCCGTCGCGAATCCCCGCCAGATGGGCGGCAATGGCCGCCGGGCCGTACAGGAACGATCGGAAGCGGCCGTGGCGCGACCCGACAAGGCCCCAGACGAGTCGGAAGGCGAGCAGCCCGAGAGTCAGGGTGCCGAGCCACAGGTGGACGTCGAAGGCGCCGGGAAAGCCCAGAAACCCGGTCAGCAGGCAACCCGCCACCGAGGCGGCGAGCCCCCAGTGGAAGAGACGGATCGAACGATCCCAGATGGTCACGTGTTCGGTCATGGCAGGAAACTCCGCCGGGGATTGACATCCGATGCGTCGCAATCTGCGCGATGACGCCTGTCGCGACGCTGAACGGCGGTTTAAGCTTGGCTTCAGGTTCGGAACCGCAAGCTGGAGGAATGGTGACGCCTCATGGACGGAACGCATGAACGGCCGCCAAATCGCGGTTCTCTCGCTGCTTGCCCTGCTCGCCGCCGACCATGCCCTGGCCGACTGTCGCGGCCCCTGGGGGCGTGGCGTCTTCGGTGGCCGTTCGGACGACTGCCGCGGTCCCTGGAGTCGCGATGCCATCCGCGAGCCCGGCGCGGTGGCCGGTCTGGCATCGATGGAGGATCTGACCGCGCGGGTGCGCGCCGATTTCCCCGGCCACATTCTGAAGATCGAGCTGGAGCGCGAGGACGACGCCCCGTCCGGCATGACCTACGAGGTCAAGGTGCTGGACGACGACGGCCGGGTCACCGAGATCGAGTTCGACGCGCGCAGCCTGGAGGTTCTCGACATGGAACACGGGGAAGGCTGGCGCCACTGGTTCGGGAGGCACTGAATGCGTATCCTGGTGGTCGAGGACGAGCCCGACATGGCGCGCCAGGTGCGTGACGCCCTGACCGCCGCCGGCCACGCGGTGGACTTGGCGCCGGACGGCGAGGAGGGGCACTTCCTGGGCGATACCGAACCCTACGACGCGGCGGTTCTGGACCTCGGCTTGCCGAAGCGCGGCGGTCTTTCGGTGCTGGATGCTTGGCGTCGGGACGGCCGCCGCTTTCCGGTGTTGATCCTGTCGGCCCGCGACACCTGGCGCGAGAAGGTGCTCGGCCTGCGTAGCGGGGCCGATGACTACCTGGCCAAGCCGTTCGAGATGGAGGAACTGCTGGCCCGCCTGGAGGCCTTGACCCGGCGCGGCGCCGGCCACGCGGCCCCGGTGCTGGTTTGCGGTCCGCTCAGGCTGGACACCACGCGGGGCCATTTCGATCTGGATGGCGCGCCGCTTGTCCTGACCGCGCTGGAGCACCGGCTGCTTGCCTACCTGATCCATCATCCCGAGAAAGTGCTGTCCAAGACCGAGCTGTCCGAGCACATCTACGAGCACGATGCCGACCGCGACTCGAATACCATCGAGGTGCTGGTCAACCGGTTGCGCAACAAGATCGGGGCGAGTCGCATCCGCACCCATCGCGGGCGCGGCTATCAGCTCACGGCGGACGGCGATGCGGCGTGATTCCATCGCCCTGCGCCTGGTCCTGTCGTCCACCCTCTGGATCGTCGCCACCCTGGCGGCCAGCGGGGTGCTGCTGGTAGGGCTGTTCCAGGGCCATATCGAGCGCCGTTTCGAGCATCAACTGGCCGACCACATGGAGGAGCTGGTGGCGGCGGCCGAGATCGGCCCCGACGGGGCGCCGATACTGACCTGGCGGCCGGCCGACCCGCGCTTCAACCGGCCGCTGTCCGGCTGGGCGTGGACGATCCAGGATGACCCGAGGGGAGCGCCACTGCTGCAATCGGAGTCGGCGCGCGGGTGGACGCTACGGGTCCCGGCGGCCGATCCGCTGCCGCCGGTGCGCAGCGTCGAGGCGCAAGGACCCGACGGGCGCGTCCTGCTTGTTTTCGAGCGGGTCATCGGGTTGCCGCGCGCTCCGGGTCCATTGCTGTTCCGGATCGCCGGGCCGACCAGCGACATCGCGTCGGACGTGTGGCGGTTCTCGGGCAACACCGCCCTGGTGCTGGGAGTCCTGGCCCTGTTCCTGATCGGCCTGGTCGGCCTTCAGGTGACCTACGGCCTGCGGCCGCTGGTGCGGCTGAGGGAGGCACTGGGGGCCATCCGGGCCGGGCGCGCCAGCCATCTGCCGGAGAATTTCCCGGCCGAGGTGCGGCCCCTGGCGCGTGAGCTCAATGCCCTGATGGATTACAACCACGGCCTGCTCGACCGCGCCCGAACCCAGGTCGGCAATCTGGCCCATGCCCTCAAGACGCCGCTCGCGGTGCTGCGCAACGAGGCGAAACACCTGGACGGTGATTCGGGCGCCGTGATCCGTGCCCACATCGCCCAGGCCTCCGACGACGTGGAACGCTATCTCCGCAAGGCGCGCATCGCCGGTGCCGCCAACCTGCTCGGTGTCCGGGCCGATCCGGTCCGGGTGGCGGCCGATCTCAAATTCACGCTGGAAATCCTGCACCGCGAACGCGGCCTGAGGATCGATCTGGCGGTCCCGCCGGGCCTGGCGGTGCGGGTCGAGACCGAGGATCTGGAGGAGATGCTCGGCAACCTGATGGAAAACGCCAGCAAATGGACCAACAACAAGGTCCGGGTGGCCGGCCGCGCGGCGCCGCGCGGCCGGGTCGTGCTGACGGTGGAGGACGATGGCCCCGGCATTCCGGCCGACTCCCGCCGCGCGGTGCTGGAACGCGGGGTGCGCCTCGACACCCGGCGGGGCGGCACCGGACTCGGACTCGGCATTGCCCACGATATCGCCGCCCTCTACGGCGGCGCGTTGGATCTTGGCGGATCGCCGCTCGGCGGTCTGCTGGCGCAACTCGACCTGCCGGCCGCCGATTCGTGATGCCCGTTGGCGCGAGGGGGCGAGTCTCCAACCCTAACCCGGATTTCTCACGAAGGGTAGGTGGATCGGGGCTCTGAATCGGCAATAATTCTTCTGCTACAAAGAGTTACCGGATAGCAG
>JANQIL010000112.1 GCA_028282245.1 Magnetospira sp. | reverse complement strand
CCAGGGTCGCCGTCCGGACCGCGAACCGCTGTTCCGACGCGCAGCGCAGCAGGTCGGCGGCGACCTCGTCGTCGGCCACTTCCCGCGCCGTGCCGCAATCATTGCAGATGGTGAACACCACGTGCCCCAGGCGGCCGTGATCGCGGGTGCAGGCCACGTAGGCATTGAGGCTTTCCAGGCGATGCGCCAGTCCGTCCCCGGTCAGCCGGTTGAGCGCCCGGTAAACGGTCGGCGGCGCGGAGATCCCGGCCGGCCGGACCGCGTCGATCAGCTCGTAGGCGGTCATTGGGCGCGCGGCCTCGCGCAGGGCCTCGTATACGAGCTTGTGGTTGGGTGCGAGCGGACGTTTCGCCACGGACGATCTCATGCCTCTTGTGTCCCGAACCGTAACGTATAATATACGCTAACGGATGGCAAGCCGCCCCGGGAAAGCACGGCGGCCAGGCCGGGATTTCGGATGAGGAGAACGGATAATGTCGAGATACATGCGCGCCGGCCTTGCGGCGGCGCTGGCCTGGGTGCTTTGGACGCCCGCCGTCGCCGCGGATGATCACGGCCCCGCGACCGTGTCGCCGGATGGGCCCGCGCGGGTGGTGGTTTCGGTGCTGCCACAGCAGTGGCTGGTCGACGCCATCGGCGGCGATGGCGTGGAGGCCATCACGATGGTCAAGCCCGGCGCCTCGCCGCATGGCTACGAGCCGACACCCGGCCAGATGCGCGCCTTGAGCGCGGCCGAGGTCTATTTCACGATCGGGGTGCCGTTCGAGCGCGCCTGGCTGCCGCGCTTCACCGACGCGGCGCCGCGCATGGTCGTGGTCGACATGGCGGCCGGGGTCAAGCGCCGCGCCATCGAATCTCACGTCCACTCCGGCGACCACGCGGACTCGCATGACCACCATCACGCGGCGCATGACGATCACCACACGGACTCTCATGGCGATCATGCGGCGCACGACGATCACGCGGCGCACGATGATCACCAAGCGGATTCTCATGACGACCACGCGGCGCATGACACACACGTCGACGGCATTCCGGACCCGCATGTCTGGCTGGGGCCGTCGGCCATGCGCGCGATGGCGTCGACGGTGCTCGACAGCCTGATTCGTCTGCGCCCGGACCATGCGCGCGTGTTCCGCCGGAACTTCGCGGCCACGGTGGCGCGAATCGGCGCCATCGACGCCGAGGTCGCCGCCACCCTGGCCGATGTCCCCGCGCGGGCCTTTCTGGTGTTCCATCCCGCCTGGGGCTATTTCGCCGATGCCTATGGCCTCGAACAGATCCCCATCGAGGTCGCCGGCGGCGAACCGAGCCCGCGCGAGATGCGCGCCGTGATCGACGCCGCGCGCGACCGGGAAATTTCGACGGTCTTCGTGCAGACTCAGTTCTCGCGCCGCGCCGCCGACGCCATCGCGGCCGAACTCGGGGCCGAGGTGCGCCATCTCGATCCGTTGGCCCTCGACTGGCCGGCCAACCTGCGCGAGACGGCTACCGCCCTCGCGGCCGCGATGAGCACGACCGACCCGAGATGATGGCGGCCATTCGTTTCGACGGCGTGCGTTTCGCCTATGGCGGCGTGCCCGCCGTCGAGGACGCCACCTTCACGGTCCCGGAAGGGGCCTTCGTCGCCCTGCTCGGCCCCAACGGCGGCGGCAAGACCACCCTGGCCCGGCTGATCCTCGGCCTTCTGAAACCGGATCGTGGCCGCGTCCAGGTGTTCGGCGAGGCTCCGGGATCGCGCGCCGGGCGAATCGGCTACGTGCCCCAGGCGACGACCGTCACCCCGGCCTTTCCGATCACCGCGCTCGATCTGGTCGCCCTGGGCGGCGCCGGACGCTCCGGCCCACGGTCCTGGCTCGGCCCGAGGATCGACCGCGCGACCCGGAGGGCGTCTCTGGATGCCCTGGCGGCGGTGGAGATGGAGGCGTTCGCCGAGCGGCCCTTCGCGACGCTGTCCGGCGGCCAGAGGCAGCGCCTATTGATCGCCCGCGCCCTGGCCGCCGACCCGGATCTGCTGGTGCTCGACGAGCCGACCGCCAACATCGACCCGGCCGGCAAGACCTGCGTCATCGAGCTGCTCGACAAGCTGGTCGAGCGCCGCACCCTGGTCCTGATCTCGCACGACCTGACGGCGGTCGTGCCGCGGGTCAGCGCGGTGGCCTGCGTCAATCGCCGTCTCATCTACAATCCGAAACCGGTCCTGACTCCGGAGATGCTGCACCTGATCTATGGGGTCCATGCCGCCGACTGCCCGATGGAGACGTTCATTCACGATCTGTCGCATGTGTTGCCGGTGATGACGCGGCCACACCGCCATCCGGACCCGGTGCGTGCTTGAGGCGCTGGCCTATCCGTTCATGCAGAAGGCGGTGTTGGCGATTCTGCTGGCCGGCGTCGCCTGCGGCATCGTCGGCGCGCTGGTGGTGGTCAACCGGATGACCTTCCTGGCCGGTGGCGTTGCCCATGCCGCCTACGGCGGGGTTGGGCTGGCGTTCTTCGCCGGTTGGCCGGTGATGCTGACGGCGACCGGATTCGCCCTTGTCGCCGCCGTGCTGGCCGCCCTGATCACCTTGCGGGCGCGCGAGCGCATGGACGTGGCGGTGGGTCTCCTGTGGTCCGGAGGCATGGCCTTCGGGGTGCTGCTGATCGATCTCTCGCCGGGCTACAACGTGGACCTGATGAGCTACCTGTTCGGTTCGGTGCTGGCGGTCGGCGACGACGTTCTGATCCTGATGGCGGAATTGGTCGCCGTCCTGGTTACCCTGACGGTGGTTTTCTATCGCCCGCTTCTCTCCCTGTCGGCCGACCGCGAGTTCGCCCGGGTGCGTGGCCTGCCGGTGGCGTCCCTGCATATCCTGCTGGTGGCGACGATCGCGCTCGCCGTGATGGCGGCGGTGCCGGCCATCGGTCTGGTCCTGGTGATCGCCCTGCTGACCATCCCCGCCTACTTGGCCGAGCGCACCGCCCGCTCGCTCGGCATGATGATGATCACCGCCGCGCTATGGGCGATCGCCTTTTGCCTGACCGGCCTCGGACTCGCCTATGCGTTCGACCTGACCTCCGGAGCCGCCATTGTCGGGGTGGCGGTGGTTACCCTGGCGGCGGGGGAAATGATCGACCTGACGCGTCGCGCCGTATCCCGCAAGAGCCGTTCAAACTCCTGATTCCCAAGGATTCCGATTCCTCTCATCGAGGAGTCGCGAATGCCTCTTGATATATCGACAAAAACGGCATATCTTAATTATCGATATATCTAAACAAACGGAGTCACAATGATGCGAACGTCTTTTTTCAACGATCACGAACGCCGCTTCTCGCGCTGCGATCGAGGCGAGCGGGGCCACGAGTGGCAACGCAGTTGGCGCGGACGCGGCGCGCGGGGCGCCCGGGGCGAGCGACCTCTCGATCACGGGGACCTGCGCATGGTCGTCCTTGCCCTGATCGGCGATCGGCCGCGCCATGGCTACGAGTTGATCAAGGAGATCGAGGAACGGACCGGCGGTGCCTACGCGCCCAGCCCCGGGGCGATCTACCCGACCCTGGCGATGCTGGAGGATCAGCAGTGGATCGTCGCGCAGCCGCAAGAGAATGGCCGCAAGAGCTACGCCATCAGCGATCAGGGCCGCCTGGCGATCGACGCCAATCGTCCCGCCATCGAGCGGAGCCTGACGCGGCTCGACGGCGCGACGGCTTCGGCCGACCCGAATGGCGAGGAATCGCGGAACCGGCATCGGGGATGGGGGCGCGGCCGGGCCCGGCGCGGCGGCCAGGACTTGCCCCCGGTTGTCGGCATCGCGTTGAGCGACCTGGAGCAGGTTCTCGGCCAGCGTCTGGCGCGCGGCGACGCCAGCGACGCGGCCCTGGCCGAGATCGCCGAGGCCTTGGGCGCGGCGTCCGATCGGATCGACAAGGCGTGATCATAACCTCGCGGGGAGGGCGGCCAGCTTGACACCGCCGCCCCCCTGCCGCATGGTCCGCCGCGATCGGATTGCCGAGAACAATCGGGGACGCAGCGCATGACCACCGCCGAACTGGAACGCATCGTCGATGCCGCCTGGGAAGACCGGGACGCCATCACCCACGACACCACGGGCACCGTCCGCGACGCGGTGACGGCCGCCCTCGATCTGCTCGACGATGGTCGGGCGCGGGTCGCCGAGCGGCGCGCGATCGGCGACTGGAAGGTCAACCAGTGGCTCAAGAAGGCGGTCCTGCTGTCGTTCC
This sequence comes from Magnetospira sp., assembly GCA_028282245.1. Taxonomy (GTDB): domain Bacteria; phylum Pseudomonadota; class Alphaproteobacteria; order Rhodospirillales; family Magnetospiraceae; genus JANQGL01. Next base: position 33,615 of record JANQIL010000112.1, on the reverse strand, counting down.
GCCTCAATGACATGGCGGTGATCGACGGGGCGCCGGGCGGCGCCGCGTGGTGGGACAAGGTGCCGTCCAAGTTCGTCGGCTGGACGGAGCAGCGGTTCCGCGACGCCGGGTTCCGCGCGGTTCCCGGCTGCGTGGTCCGCAAGTCGGCCTACGTGGCGCCCAACGCGGTGTTGATGCCCTGTTTCCTCAACCTCGGCGCCCACGTCGACGAGGGATCGATGATCGATACCTGGGCCACCGTCGGCTCCTGCGCCCAGATCGGCAGGAACGTGCACATTTCGGGCGGCGCCGGAATCGGCGGCGTGCTGGAACCGCTGCAGGCCGGGCCGGTGATCATCGAGGACAACTGCTTCATCGGGGCGCGGGCCGAGGTGGCGGAAGGAGTCATCGTCGAGGAAGGCTCGGTGCTGTCGATGGGCGTCTACATCGGCGCCTCGACGCGGATCGTCGACCGCGCCACCGGAGAGGTGCACATGGGCCGGGTGCCGGCCTATTCGGTGGTGGTGTCGGGCACCATGCCCGGCAAGCCGCTGCCCGACGGCTCCCCGGGGCCCGGCCTCTATTGCGCGGTGATCGTGAAGCGGGTTGACGAGCGCACCCGGTCGAAGACCTCGGTCAATGAGCTGCTGCGCGAGTGACCACCGTCGATCCCGTCGCCCTGGCCCAGGAACTGATCCGTTGCCCGAGCGTCACTCCGGCCGACGCCGGGGCGCTGGACCTTCTGGAGCGGACCCTGGCCGAGGTGGGTTTCTCGTGCAGTCGCCTGCCGTTCAGCGCGCCCGGCACGCCGGACGTCGATAATCTCTACGCCCGCCTCGGCACGAGGGGCCGCAACTTCTGCTTCGCCGGTCATACCGACGTGGTGCCGCCCGGCGACGCCGCCGCCTGGAACCGCGATCCATTCTCCGGCGCCGTGGCGGATGGCCTGCTGCACGGACGCGGGGCGGCCGACATGAAGGGCGCGGTGGCCGCCTTCGTGGCCGCCGTCGCGCGCTTCGTCGACCGACGCGGGGGGGATTTCGGAGACTCGATCTCGCTGTTGATCACCGGCGACGAGGAGGGACCGTCGATCAACGGCACCGTCAAGGTGCTCGGCTGGCTGAGGGACCGGAACGAAATCCTGGACGCCTGCCTGATCGGCGAACCGACCAACCCTCGCGACCTCGGCGACATGATCAAGATCGGCCGTCGCGGGTCGCTGTCCGGGTTCGTCACCGTGCACGGCATCCAGGGTCATGCCGCCTATCCGCAACTGGCCGACAATCCGGTGCACCGCCTGCTGGCGGCGCTCGAACGCCTGCGGGCGCCGCTGGATGACGGCAACGACCACTTCCAGCCGAGCAGCCTCCAGGTGACCAGCATCGACGTGGGCAATCCGGCGACCAACGTGATTCCGGCCGCCGCGCGGGCCACCTTCAATATCCGCTTCAACGATCTGCATAGTTCCGACAGCCTGGAAACCTGGATTCGCGGTATCCTGGATGTCGCGGCGCCGGATCGTCACGACCTGACCCTGCAGCGCACCGGCGAGGCCTTTCTGACTCCGCCCGGCGCCCTGTCCGATCTGCTTCAAAACGCGGTGGAGAAGGTGACCGGACGGCGGCCCGAGCTGTCGACCAGCGGCGGCACCTCGGACGCCCGCTTTCTCAAGGACCATTGCCCGGTGGTCGAATTCGGTCTGGTCGGCCGGACCATGCACAAGGTGGACGAATGCGTGTCGGTGGAATCGGTCCGCCACCTGACCGACATCTACGAGGCGGTCCTCGACGGATACTTTTCGCGATGAGCGCCCCCAGTGTCGTTTTCGCCGTGTACGGCGCGACGCGGCTCGCGGTCGCCGACCCCGGGGGCCTGTCTTGGTTCAACGACACCCCGCGCGGCTTCTGGCATTCGTTCCGGGCGGCCTGGATCCTGGCCCCCTTCTACCTGCTTCTGGTGCTCATCGAGGCGGCGGGCCGCGACGTCTCGCTGCTGTCGTTCCTGATCCTCAAGGGCGAGGGCTATGTCATCTCCTGGGTCGCCTACCCGCTGGTGATGGTCTTCATCTGCCGGTCGCTGGGCCGTGCCGACCGGTTCCTGCGCTACGCGGTGGCCTACAACTGGGTTTCCCTGGTCCAGAAACTGATCTACCTGCCGATTCCGCTGCTCGCCGGGGTTGGCCTGATGGCCCCGCAGACGGCGGCGTTCCTCGCCCTGCTGGTGCTCGCCGCAATGAGCCTGTATTCCTGGTACGTGGCCCGGGTGGCGCTGGAGGTCCCGAGGGTCACGGCGGCCGGGATCGTGCTGCTCGACCTGCTGCTGGCGTTGTCGATCAAGGCCGGCATGGACCGCGTCGCCTTCGCGGGCGCCGGCTAGTGGTTCGATGCCAACGGATGGGACTCATCCGTTGGCATCGAACCACTAGAACCGGCTTCGGAACAGCCAGGTCGAGGCGCCCAGGGTGACCAGCGCGATGACCGCCATCGGCCAGGCGAATTCGAGCACCGTGGCGGCCGGCATGTCCTTCAGGAACACACCGTGGATGATGCGCAGGAAATGGCGCAGCGGGTCGGCCAGCGACAGGGTTTGCAGCCAGTCCGGCATGTTTTCCACCGGGGCCGCGAAACCGGACAGCAGAATCGCCGGAACCATGAACACGAAAGCGCCGAGGATCGCCTGCTGCTGGGTCGCCGACAGCGACGACAGGAACAACCCGACCCCGACCACGGCGGCGATGTAGACCGTCATCGCGGCATAGAGCAGGGCCAGCGATCCGGTGAACGGCACCCCGAAGACGACCACCGCGGCGAGCAGGATCACCGTGCCCTCGATCACGCCGATGATCAGCGCCGGCAGCGCCTTGCCGAGCAGGATGGCGCCGGGGCCGAGCGGCGACACCAGTAGCTGGTCGAGGGTGCCCATCTCGCGCTCGCGGGCCACCGACAGGGCGGTGACGATCAGGCTGACCAGCATGATCAGGATGCCGAGCAGGCCGGGCACCGTGAACCAAAGGGAGTCCAGGTTGGAGTTGAACCAGTGGCGGACCACCAGCGACGAGGCGTCGTCGCCCGTCGATCGCGGCACCCGCTCGGCCGCGAACCCGGACAGGATGTGGCGCGCGTAGCCGTACACCGCCTGCGCGGCGGTCGACTTGCGGCCGTCGAGCACGAGCTGCACCGAGGCCGGGTGTCCGGCGGCCAGCCGGCGCGAGAAATCGGGGCCGACATGCAGCGCCGCCAGGACCGCTTGCGACTCGATGGCCTCGCGCATGTCCGCCACGTGGCGTAGCGGCACGATGCGGGTGAAGGTGGGCGATGCGGCGAAACGCGCCACCAGTTCGCGGGATTCCTTGCCCAAATCCTGGTTCAGCACGCCCAGGTGCACGTTGCGCACCTCCTGGGTGGCGGCGAAGGAGAACACCAGGAGTTGGATCAGCGGCGGCACGATGAGCACCATGCGGCTGCGCTTGTCGGCCCAAACCGCCAGCAGTTCCTTGATCACCAGGGCGCGTAGGGGACCGGCCATCATCCCTCCAGACGCTGTCGGGTCTTCAGCCCGACCAGAACCACCAGACCGCCCGCGAATCCGGTCAGCACCGCCAGGTTGGGCAGCAACACCGCCGGGATGTCGCCGACCAGAAACAGGGTCTGTAGGCAGGCGACGAAATAGCGCGCCGGGACGATATGGGTGATCGCCTGGATCACCGGCGGCATGGCATCGATCTCGAACACGAAGCCGGACAGCAGAAAGGCCGGCAGGAAGGCGCTGATGACGGCGATCTGCGCGGCCTGGAACTGATTGCGGGCCAGGGTGGAGATCAGCAGGCCCATGGCCAGGGCGGCGACCAGGAACACCGCCGTCGCGACGATCAGCCAGCCGACGGAGCCCCGCAGCGGCACCCCGAACACCTGGGTCGCCAGCAGGGTGGCCATCGCCATCGCCGCCATGCCGAGCCCGAAATAGGGCACCAGCTTGCCGGCCAGCAGGTCGACCGTTCCGACCGGAGTCGACAGCAGCGCCTCCATGGTCCCGCGCTCCCATTCCCGGGCCACCACCAGGGCGGTCAGCAGGGTGCCGATCAGGGTCATGATGACGGCGATCGAGCCGGGCACCAGATAGTTGCGGCTTTGCAGTTCCGGGTTGAACCAGAAACGGGGCTCCAGGGCGACGGGCACCGGCCGCGCGTCGCCGGCGTCGATGGCCCGCTGGTCGCGCCACACCTGCCAGGCGCCGCGCGCGTAATTCTCGACGAAGCGGGCGGTGTTGGCCTCGGTGCCGTCGGTGATCACCTGGACCGATGCCGGGTCGCCGCGCGCCAGCCGCGCCTCGAATCCCCGCGCGACGACCACGATTCCCTTCAGGTGGCCGGCCGCCAGATCATCCTCGAAGTGCCGCCGGTCGTGGTCGACGCGAACGTCGAAGAAGCGCGACGCCGCGAACACCCGGGCAAGCCGTTGGCCCTGCGCTCCGGTGTCCTCCAGCGCCAGGCCGATGGGCAGGCGGTTGGCGTCGAGCGACACCCCGAAGCCGAACAGAACCAGGAGCACCAGCGGCAGCACCCCGGCGATCAGCAGGCTGCTGGGATCGCGCAGGATCTGAATCGATTCCTTGCGGATCAGGCCGCCGATCCGGCGCCACCGCGCGGCGTTCATGCCGCCGCCGCCGTTTCGGCCGCGACCAGATCGAGGAAGGCATCCTCCAGGGTCGGGTCGGGGCGGTCCGCGCCACGGGCCCGCGCCTTGAGGTCGTCGGGGGTGCCGACGGCGATGGCGCGGCCGCGATGGACCAGCAGGATGCGGTCGCAGTACTCGGCTTCCTCCATGAAATGGGTGGTCACCATCACCGTCACCCCGGCCGCCACGCGGGCATTGATGTGGGCCCAGAACTCCCGCCTTGTCTGAGGATCGACTCCGGAGGTGGGCTCGTCCAGGAACAGCACGCTCGGCCGGTGCATCACCGCGCAGGACAGGGCCAGGCGCTGCTTGAATCCGAGCGGCAGATCGCCGGCCTTGCGGTCCAGGTGGGGCGTCAGCTCGAAGGTCTCGATCATCTCCGCCTGGGCGTCGCGCCGCCGCCGGCCGGACAGCCCGTAGACCCCGGCGAAGAAGTCCAGGTTGCGGCGCACCGAAAGGTCGCCGTAAAGGGAAAACTTCTGGGCCATGTAGCCGATCCGGCGCCGCGCCGCGCCCGGCGCCTCCAGCAGATCGCGGCCGGCCACCCGGGCCATGCCCGAGGTCGGCCGCAGCAGGCCGCACATCATCCGGAAGGTGGTCGACTTGCCGGCTCCGTTGGGACCGAGCAGACCGAACACCTCGCCCGAGCGGATCGTGAAGTTCACCCGGTCGGTCGCCGTGAACTGGCCGAATCGCTTGGTCAGGTCGCGGGCCTCGACCACGGCCTCGGTGTTGCCGACGGTCGGTGCCGCCGCCGCGCGGGCCGGCAAGGCGGACTTGTGAACGCCGCCCAGGCGGGCCATGAAGGCGTCCTCGAAGCGCGGCGGCACGGACTCCACGCGCGCCTTTGTTCCGCCCCCCAGATCGGCGGCATCCGGGGCCGCGACCCCCTCGGCCAGGACCAGCCTCACGCTGTCGCCCTGGATCACCCCGTCGATCACCTCCGGGCGGCGGAGCGCCTTGTCGAGCAGGTCGCGCCGGTTGCCCGTGATGTGCCGGACCTGGATGCTGCGGCCGGCGATTTCGCGGGTCGCGGTGGCGGGCGGTCCGACGAACAGGACCCGCCCGGCATTGAGCAGGATCACGTCGTCGCAGCGTTCCGCCTCGTCCAGGTAGGCGGTGCTCCAGAGTACCGCGATGCCGTCGTCGAGCAAGTCGCCGACCATCCGCCAGAGCTCGCGGCGCGATACCGGATCGACCCCGACGCTGGGCTCGTCGAGCAGCAGCAGGCGGGGTCGGCGGAGCAGCGCGCAGGCAAGGCCCAGCTTCTGCTTCATGCCGCCCGACAGGGCTCCGGCCCGGCGGCTCGCGAAACGGGCCAGGTCGGTGAATCCGAGCAGACGGTCGAACGTGGCCCGCCGCTCGGCCGTCGGCAGATCGCGCAGGTCGGCATAGAGGCGCAGGTTCTCGATCACCGTCAGGTCCTCGTAGAGGCCGAACCGCTGCGGCATGTAGCCGACCCGCTCGCGCAGGCGGCGGGAATCGCGGCGCGGATCGAGACCGCATACCTCGATCCGTCCGGACTCGGCCAGCAGCAACCCGTCAAGCAGCCGAATGAGGGTCGTCTTGCCGGCTCCGTCGGGACCGACGAGACCGGTGACGCGGCCCGCCGCGATCTGCCCCGACACCCCGTCCAGGGCCGCCGACGGGGCGCCCCGGAAGCGAAAGGTCAGGTTCTCGAAGCGGGTGGTCACGACTGGGTATCCGGTAGCCGCAGGGTCACCGGCATGCCCTGGCGCAAATCTCCGTTGGGATCGTCGACGATCAGGCGCATGCGGTAGACCAGGTCGGTGCGCAGCTCCGGCGTCTCGACGCTCTTCGGCGTGAACTCGGCGGTCGGCGAGATGAAGCCGACGCGGGCTGCGAAGGCGCGGTCGGGGAAGCTGTCGCTGAACACGTCGACGCCCATTCCCGGCCGCACGCGTCCCAGATGCGACTGGTCCACGTAGGCGCGCACCCGCACCGGATGATCGAGCGCCAGCACATAGACGGTCTCGCCGGCCGCGACCATGGATCCCGGTTCCACGGCCCGGGTCAGCACGGTGCCGGCCTCCGGGGCCGCGAGCGCGCAATCGTCCAGCTTGAGGCGGATCACGTCGCGCGACGCCTCGGTTCGCCGCAGACGCGCCTCGGCCGCCGCGATGTCCTCGTCCCGATACCCGGCGCTCAGGAGTTCCAGATTCTTCTCGGCCGAGGTCAGGCGGGCCCGCGTCTCGATGGCGGCCGCGTCGGCATCGTCCAAGGCCTGCTGCGACACCGCGTCCGAATGGCGCAGCGCGCGCCGCCGCTTGAGTATCCGGCGGGCATTGGCCAGCGACGCCCGGCGCTCCGCCACCTCGGCCGCGGCCTGGGCGATCTCCTCCGTCCGGTAGCCGGCCCGCAGCTTGGCCAGCTCGGCCCGCCGCTCGGCCGACTCGGCCTCGACCACCGCCAGATCGCGTCTGTAGGGGGCGTCGTCGAGGGCCGCCAGAAGGCTGCCCGCCGCCACCCGATCGCCTTCCTCGACCTTCAGCGCCGCCACCCGGCCACCGACCCGGAACGCCAGGGCGACCTCGCGGATGTCCACGTTGCCGTAGAGGACCAGGGAGTCCCCGGGTCCGCCAAGGGGGTTGCCCTTCCAGGCGACCCAGGCACCGCCGCCGGCCAGGGCCAGCAGCAGGATCAGGGGAATCAGGCGGCGTTTCATGTTCGGTTGTCCTTGTCAGGAACGGTACTTGATAGTACCATTACATGAGGATGGTACCGATCGGTACCAAAGTCAACCACAATCTTGGAGTCCCCGTCCATGACCCGTGTCTCCGCCGCCGAAGCCCGCCGCCCGGTTCTTGTCGAAACGGCCCGCCGCCTGTTCCTGACCCATGGGTACGAGGCGACGACCCTGGGCATGGTGATCGCCGAGGCCGGCGGATCGCGGCGCACCATCTACGAACTGTTCGGCAACAAGGAGGGGCTGTTCATCGCCGCGATTTCCGAGAACGCGCGGCGCATGCTGTCGACCATCGACGAGGGCGAGGCGGCCGGCGGAACCCCGGCCGAGGTGCTGAGCCATTTCGGGTGGCTGTTTCTGACCATGCTGACCCGGCCGGCGGCCGTCGAGTCCTATCGCCAGGTGCTGGCCACGGCGCCACGCCATCCGGACCTCGGCGCCGCCTTCTACCGCAACGGTCCGGAGCGCGTCCATGCCAGCATCGCCGACTACCTGTGCCGCCAGGACGCGGCGGGGAGCCTGCGCCTGAACGTCGACCCGATGGCGGCGGCGGGCATCTTCCTTGAGATGATCAAGGGGCCGATGCAGATGCGCGGCCTGGTGTTTCCCGGATACGCGCCGGCCGAGGACGAGCTTGATATCCATGTGGAGCGGGCGGTGACCATCTTTCTCGGCGGGATCGGCGGTCAGGGGTAATCGACCCGCGTCAGGTACAGTCCCTGCGGCGGCGCGGTGGGTCCGCCGGCCGTCCGGTCGCGCGCCTCCAGGGCCGCCGCCAGGCCGTCCTCGGCCCATTTGCCGCGCCCGACCAGACGCAGGCTTCCGACCATGTTGCGCACCTGGTGGTGCAGGAACGAACGGGCCTCGGCGATCACGTGGATTTCCTGGCCGACCCGCCGCACGTCGAGCCGGTCCAGGGTCTTGAGCGGCGACCGGGCCTGGCACTGGGCGGCCCGGAAGGTGGAGAAGTCATGGTGGCCGATCAGCGCCCGCGCGGCGCGGTGCATGGCCTCGGCGTCCAGATCGCCGGGCAGCCACCACACCCGCCCGGCATCCAGGGCCGGTGCCGCCGGCCGGTTCAGGATGCGATACAGATAGGCGCGCCCGACGGCCGAGAAGCGGGCATGGAATTCATCGTCGACCGGTGCCGCGGCAAGCACCGTCACCGGGTGCTCGCGGGTATGGAAGTTGAGGGCATCGCGCAGCTTGTCGCCGGCGATCACCCGATCCAGATCCAGGTGCGCCACCTGGCCCAGGGCGTGGACCCCGGCGTCGGTTCGCCCGGCGGCGATGGCGGTTACCGGGCGGCCGTCGAGCCGCCGCGCGGCCTCCTCCAGCACCTGCTGGACGCCGAGTCCGTTGTCCTGACGCTGCCAGCCGACGAAGCCGGCGCCGTCGTATTCGATGAGCAGGCGATAGCGAGGCATTTCAGGGCACGGATCCGCGTGAGACTGGACCAGCGTTGTCAAACATGGCACGGTTCGGGTGGTAAATACTATCGACCCGGAACCGATACTCCAACCCACCGGTGGCGCCGGACCGACGACCCGGCGACCTTGAGGAAGTTCGTTTCGTCATGAGCGATGCCACCACGCTGAGTGTCTCCGATCTGTTCGAGGAAAGCGATCAGGACTCCCTGTTCGTTCTTCCGCTGCATACCATCCCCCTGGTCACTCCGGCGCTGTCGCAGGCCCGGATGATCAAGAACGTTCGGTTGCAGAGCGTGATCGAGATCTTTTACGACGTGCAGACCGGCAGCGGCCAGCTCGAGGTGGAGGACCTGCCGGCCGAGTTCGGCTGGGAGGGCGACCACCCGGACCTGACCATCCTGCGGCGCTTGTCGCTGATGCCGTCGTTCGATGTCTACAGCCTGCGGGTGCTGCTGCGCGAGCAGGGAATCGAGATCGCCAACAACGACTATCTCAAGCTGTCGGAGGAAAAGAACCGGGAACTGACCAGCTACATGACGCAGTTCACCCGGCCGCTGATCAAGCAGATCTATGGCGACGAGGCGCGCGACATCGAATCCATGGAAGGGCTGGTCGGCCTGTTCCGCGACCCCGATGTCCAGAAGGCCCGCAACAACATTCACAAGATGGCCGATACCCTCGGCATCGGCGTCATGGACGTGCCGCATTTCCTGGAGGATTACGGCGATATTTTCCTGTCGCTGTCCTATTACCGCCAGTGCCTGGACCGCATCGAGCCGATCATCACCGACTTCCTGACCTCCATGCGCGGTCTGCGCAATAACTTCCAGCTCAAGAACGACCCCACCTTCATGAAGTCGTCGAACGTGATCGAGAACACCATCAACGAGGTCACCGCCGGGGTCACCGGCCGATTCGAGAACTTCGACCGATCAAGCCAGCGGATGTGGGACAACCTATCGGCCGACAGATTCGCCAAGGTGAAATCCCTGATCGAAAACTATCACACCACCATCGGCGGCGTGCTGTGCGGCCTCAGCGTGAAAATGAGCATCTGGAAGCATCTGTTCCCGAACCCGGAGTTCGGCGGTCCGATCCGGCGCTCGGAATTCATTATGAGCGAAATCCGCCAGGGCATCGAAAACATCCAGAAGATCGAGGAATCGGCGCCGATGCTTTCCGAACTGGACTGAGCGCGGAGTCCGTCCCGCGTCCGCGCGCGGTCACACCACGAAATAGCCCGCCTGCGGGTGGATGGTGACCACGGCGGCGGTGGATTGCTCGGGGTGCAACTGGTCCTCCTCGGCCATCGCGAGGCCGATCCGCTCGGCGCCGAGCAGATCGAGCAGGGGGCGCTGCTGCGCCAGGTCCGGGCAGGCCGGATAGCCGAACGAATAGCGCGCGCCCCGGTATTCCTGCTTGAGCAGCCTGTCGATGTCGCGCGCGCCCTCGTGCCCGAAGCCCAGGTCGGCGCGGATGCGCCGATGCACGTATTCGGCCATCGCCTCGGCCATTTCCACGGACAGGCCGTGCAGATACAGATAGTCCTGGTAGCGGTTCTCGGCGAACCAGTCGCGCGCCACGTCGGACGCGGTCTGGCCCATGGTCACCGCCTGAAGGGCCACCACGTCCCGGTCTGTGGAGTCCAGATCGCGGAAGAAATCGGCGATGCACAGGCCGTCTTCCTTGTTCTGGCGCGGAAAGGAAAAACGCCCGACCTCGGTTTCGCCGTCCGGCGCGAACAGGACCAGTTCGTTGCCGTCGGCGGCGCATTTCCAGAAGCCGTAGACCGCTTGCGGCTTGAGGATGGACTCGGCCTCGCAGATGTCCAGCATCCGGGTCAGGATCGGGGTCAACTCCGTCTTCGCCCATTTTTTCCAGTCGTCCAGGGTTCGCCCGGCCTTCTTGAAGCCCCACTGGAACTGATAGAGCATGGTTTCCGAGATGAACGGCACCAGGGCCCGAATCGGCACGTCCTCCAGCAGGCGCGGCCCCCAGAACGGCGGCTCGGGCGCCGCGACGTCGCCGTGCAGGTCCGACTTGCGGGTTTTCACCGCCGCCCAGTCCACCGGCCGCTGGGTCTGGTCGGGCAGCTTCGGCGGCGTCGCGTTGGAGCGCCGCTGGGCGCGGCGTTTCGCCAGATGCTCGTCCAGGGAGCCGTCCATCACCTTGTCCATCAGGGTCAGGCCGTCGAAGGCGTCGCGGGCGTAGGCCACCGCGCCGTCCGCGTAGGCGTCGGCGCAATCGGACTCCACGTACTTGCGGGTCAGCGCGGCGCCGCCCAGCAGCACCGGCACCTCGATCCCGGCGCGCGTCATCTCCTCCAGGTTCTCGCGCATGATCACGGTGGATTTCACCAGCAGGCCGGACATGCCCACCGCATGCGCGGCATGGGTCCGGGCGGCTTCCATGATCGCCCCGACCGGCTGCTTGATGCCCAGGTTGATCACCTTGTAGCCGTTGTTGGTGAGGATGATGTCGACCAGGTTCTTGCCGATGTCGTGCACGTCGCCCTTCACCGTGGCGAGGACGAGCGTGCCCTTCTCGCGCCCCTCGATTTTTTCCATGCGGGGTTCGAGGTAGGCCACCGCCGTCTTCATGGTCTCGGCCGATTGCAGCACGAAGGGAAGCTGCATTTTGCCGGCGCCGAACAGTTCGCCCACCGTCTTCATGCCGTCCAGCAACAGGGAGTTGATGACGGTCAGCGGCTCGTGGGTCCTCAGGGCCTCCTCCAGGTCCTCCTCCAGGCCCTGGCGGTCGCCATCGACGATGCGGTCCTTGAGTCGTTCCTCCACCGTCGCCGCCTTGGGCTTCGCCTTCGCCTGGGCCGCCGTGCGGTCGGCGAACAGGGCGATGATCTCCTGCAACGGGTCATGGCCCTCGGCCCGGCGGTCGAAGATCAGGTCCTCGGCCACCTTGACCTCGGCTTCCGGGATGGCATGCAGAGGCCGGATTTTCGACACATGAACGATGGCGCCGGTCATGCCCCGTTCCACGGCGTGATGCAGGAACACCGAGTTCAGAACGTGGCGCGCCGCCGGCTTGAGCCCGAACGAGACGTTGGACAGCCCGAGGATGATCCCGCAGTCGGGCATTTCCGCGCGGATCGCGGCGATGCCGTCCAGGGTCTCGACAGCCAGCTTGCGGTCGTCCTCGTTGCCGGTGCAGACGGTGAAGGTGAGCGGGTCGAACAGCAGGTCGCCGGCCGGCAGGCCGTGTTGGTTGACCGCGAAATCGAACAGCCGCTTGGCGATGGTCAGCTTGCGATCGGCGGTCTTGGCCATGCCCTCCTCGTCGATGGTCAGGGCGATCACCGCGCAGCCGAACCTGCGGGCCAGTTCGAGGCGCCGCGCGGCCGGTTCCTCGCCGTCCTCGAAGTTGATCGAGTTGAGGATCGCCTTGCCGCCGTAGAGTTTGAGCGCCGCCTCCAGGACCGGCAACTCGGTCGAATCAATGACCAGGGGCGCGGTCACCGAGCCGCGCATGCGCTCGACCACCCGCGTCATGTCGGATATCTCGTCGCGGCCCACGAAGGCGGTGCAGACGTCCAGGGTGTGCGATCCCTCCTTCACCTGATCGCGCGCCATCGCCACGCAGCCGTCCCAGTCCTCCGCCTCCTGCAACTCGCGGAATTTCTTGGACCCGTTGGCATTGCAGCGCTCGCCGATGGACAGGAAGGCGTTTTCCTGGCGCAGTGTCACCTGCGCGTAAAGCGACGCCACCGAGGGCACCCAGTGAACCTCCCGGCGCATCGGCGTCGGGCGAAGGCCCGATCCGGCCCGGTCGCGCAGCATGGCGTCGAGCGCCTGGATGTGCGGGACGTCGGTGCCGCAGCAGCCACCGATCAGGTTGACCCCGTCCTCCTCCAGGAAACGGGCCAGCCAGTCGGCCATCTCCCGGCCGCCCAATGGGTACCGGGTCTGGCCGTCGACCAACTCCGGCAGGCCGGCGTTGGGCTGCACCGAGATCAGCTTCGGCCAGTTCTCCGACAGCCAGCGCACGTGCTCGGCCATCTCCTGGGGCCCGGTGGCGCAATTGAGTCCCATGAGGTCCACGCCGAGCGCCTCGATGGCGGTCGTGGCGGCGGCGATATCGGCCCCGACCAGCAGGGTGCCGGTGGTTTCCACCGTCACCTGGACGAAGATCGGGGTGTCGGTGTTGGCCGCCGCGCGGGCCAGCTTGGCGGCGTTGACCGCCGCCTTGATCTGCAACGGGTCCTGGCAGGTCTCGATCAGGATGGCGTCGACCCCGCCGGCGATCAGGCCATCGGCCTGCACCTTGAGCGCGCCTTCCAGGTCGTCATAGCCGATGTGGCCGAGGCTGGGCAGCTTGGTGCCCGGGCCGACGTCGCCGAGCACGAACCGGGTCCGGCCGTCGGTGAAGTCCGCCGCCACCTCGCGCGCCAACTCCGCCGCTTCCTTGGACAGGCCGAACGCCTCGTCCTGGAGCCCGAACTCGCCCAGCGTGATCGGCGAGGTGCCGAAGGTGTTGGTGATCACCATGTCGGCGCCGGCCTGAAAGTAGCCGCGATGCACCTCGCGGACCACGTCGGGCCGCGACCGGGTCAGGATGTCGGTGCAGTTCTCCTGGCCCCAGAAGTCGGTCTCCACCTCCAGGTCGAGGGCCTGCACGCGCGATCCCATGCCGCCGTCGCACAGGAGAACCGCTTCGGACAGGGCTTCGAGAATATGGCTCATATCATTCCTGCTGGTGGCGTCGTCGCGACAACGAGTGGCGCACCCTAGCCAATGTTGCCGGGTGGCGCAATTTGTCCCTGACGTCGCGGATCGGATCGGGGCCGGCAACCGACTTGCGAGATTTCGATTTTGGCACTATTTTTTCTCGCTTTTGAAAGTTTTTAGGAAATGTTTCTCTTTTTTGGAAGGGTTTGAATAATGCCTCGATTCCTGACGTGGCTTGTCATCTGCCTGCTTCCCTGGATAGGCGGTCATTCCGCTCGCGGCGATGTTTTCGAGCGCACGATCTTTTTTTACCAGTCTCCGGACCTGAGCGAGATTTCCGGGCTGATAAGGCAACTGGAGGAAGCGAAAAAGACAAGTTCCAGGAAAGGCGCCCCCGTCATGATTGGGTTCCTGGCCGGTCTGGCGGCCAAGTACCCGGACCAACTGGAACGCTGGATGGATCATCCCTACGAGGAACAGACCAGGAAAATCGTGGCCGTCGCGCTTGCCCATGCGGGGTTCAAGGACATTGCAATGGACTATTCCCGGCGAAACGATTTTGGGGAGGACTTCCTGCGCAAGCTTTCCGGCGCGCCACGTTCGCTTCTGGCGCGGCCCGTCCGCGGCCCGTCCGATCAGGATATGTTGTGGGGGGCGTTTTCCGCCACCGGGGATGTCGCTTATGCGCGGCGGATTTTGGAGGATCTCATGGAGCGCGTCCAACGCGGCCGGGTGGATATCGGCCAAATGTTCGCGGTCTCGAAAGCCCGGCGATGGAGACGGATGGAGCGCGTCAAGCCCATTTTCGAAACGCTCGACGACGATGGCCTGCGCGATTTGGTCATGGGCTCGGCGGCGCTCTGGTCCATGAGCAGCTACGCGCACCAGCACGGCGCGGTCAAGGCGATGATGGAACGGGCCATCGCCACCGACCCATCCTCGGATATCGGGCGATTCCTGAGGCGTGACCTGTTCCAGGCCCACTCCAAGATGTATTCCAAGAACGAAAATGTTTCGAATTCGGTGGATGAACTCAAGATTGTTTTATCGACGGCACATGATTCCGATTTTTTGGAACATGTAAATTCCTACGATGAATTTATGGGATCGTTCGACTTTCTTGAAAACGACTTCGAGAAAGACGACGTCCCTCATGTCATCATGTTTGCCGTCATGCCGCCGGAGACGGATGGCCAAATCTCCATCGCGCTGCACTCCCCGTCCGGCGAAAGCGTGAACCTTGGAACGATGGTTCTCTCCCGGTCGGAAAAACACGGGCTGACCGGCAAGGCCTTTTTGCCTCCGGAGCACATCGCGCGGGACAGCGGCATCTACACGGTTAGCGCCAGAATCGATGTCGCCCGGCGGGAACCTGCCGAAGTCGTCCATCGATATTTCCTGGATCGCTGAAATCGTTTCTCGCGCCTTGCCTCCGCCCGCGCGGAGGAATCAATCAGTCCTTGCCCTCGGGCCGGACGCCCAGCAAGTGGCAGATGGCGTAGGCCAGTTCGGCCCGGTTGAGGGTGTAGAAGTGAAAGGCTTCCACCCCCTCGGCCGACAGCGCGCGGCACTGGTCGGCGGCCAGGGTGGCGGCGACCAGCGTGCGGGTGTCCGGCTTCTCGTCCAGGCCCTCGAACATCTCGGCCATCCAGGGCGGCACCTGGGCGCCGCACTGGCCGGCGAATCTGGTCACCTGCTGGAAGTTGGTCACCGGCAGGATGCCGGGCACGATCGGCACCGCGATTCCGGCCGCCCGGCAGCGGTCGCGGAACCGCAGGAACACGCCCGGGTCGAAAAAGAACTGGGTGATCGCGCGCCCCGCCCCGGCGTCGATCTTGCGCTTCAGGTTGTCCAGGTCGGCGGCGGCGCTGGATGCTTCCGGATGCACTTCGGGATAGGCGGCGACCGAGACCTCGAAATCGGCGATCCGCTTCAGACCGGCCACCAGATCGGCCGCGTAGTCGTAGCCGCCGGGATGCGGCGCGTAGGCGGAGTCGCCGTCCGGCGGGTCGCCGCGCAGGGCGACGATGTGGCGCACGCCCTCGGCCCAGTACTGGGCGGCGATGTCGTCGACTTCCGCCCGCGTCGAGCCGACGCAGGTCAGATGCGCGGCGGTGCGCAGCGTTGTCTCGCGCAGGATGCGGGTGACCGTGGCGTGGGTGCGTTCGCGGGTCGAGCCGCCGGCCCCGTAGGTCACGGACACGAACCGCGGATTCAGCGGCTCCAGGGTCTTGATGGCGTCCCACAGCGTCGCCTCCATCTTCTCCGTCTTCGGCGGGAAGAATTCGAAGGACACGCCCATGTCCCGCGGCGGGGCCGAGACGATCGGTGGAAATGTGTCCCGGGACTCGCTGGTGGGGATCGAACTCACGCGCATTCTCCTGCTGTCGAGAGTCGCGGTATACGTGTTCGCACTCCATCCCGCAAGATCCCGTCCGGATCGGGCTCGCGGAACATAACGGCGCGGCGCCAGGGCGCTGCCCGGCAACGACGCGGAACGGGCTGCGAACTGGCAATTCGCGACCCGCTGTGATATCCGGTGGGCCTGTCGCGACCGCTCCGACGGTCGCGCGGCAATGCGCGCGCCGCCTGGCGGTGGAACGACGGGAGGTTGTCACGGGATGTCCCGCAACGGGATCGCTTGGCTCGGAATTTTCGCGGCGACCGGTCTTGTCCTGGGCGCTTGCGCCACTCCGCCGCCGTCCGACGACCCGGAGGCGGTCGCCGATCACGAGCGGATCAACGATCCCCTGGAGCCGGCCAACCGGGCGATTTTCTTTTTCAACCGGGGTTTCGACACCCTGCTGCTGCGGCCGCTGGCCGGATTCTACGGTGGCCTGATCCCGCCGCCGATCCGCGAGGGCGTTCACAACGCGCTCGCCAACCTTCAGGCCCCGGTCATCCTGTTCAACGATCTTTTGCAGGGCGAGACGGATCGGGCCTGGACCACGGCGAGCCGCTTCGCCGTCAACACCACGGCCGGACTGGGCGGCCTGCGCGATCCGGCGACCGGGATGGGCTATCCCCGGCATGAGGAGGATTTCGGACAGACTCTCGCGACATGGGGCGCCGACGAGGGTCCTTACCTGATGCTGCCGCTGCTGGGGCCGTCCAATTCCCGCGACGCGGTGGGCATCGCGGTCGATTTCCTTGTCGATCCCTTCAACTGGTGGGCCCACTCGACCGGCCGCCGGGCGGTCGCCTACGCGCGCGGCGCCATGCGGGCGGTCGACCTGCGGGCCCGCAACGACGCCATCCTCGCGGACCTGGAGAGGTCGTCGCTCGACCATTACGCGGCGCTGCGCAGCCTGTACCGGCAGCGGCGCGCCGACGAAATCCGAAACGGCGGCCTCGACGGGCCGCCCGATGGCCCCGGGACCGGGCGCCTCGATGGCCCCGCGCCCGATCCCGATGCCAAGGTTTCACGAATCACCGACTCCTTTTGAGGCATGACCCCGATGATCATCCGACGCCGTTTCCTGATCGTGTTCGCCGCCTTCGCCCTTCTCGTCGTCGCCCCCTGTCCGGCACCGGCCAACAGTGGCGACGAGGGGCGGTTCATCGAATCGATGGCCGAGAAGGCGATCGACCTGTTGACCGATCTCGATCGGCCGCGCGACGAGCGGATGACGATCTTTCGCGGCATCCTGAACGACCACTTCGCCGTCGAGGCGATCGGCCGCTGGGTGCTCGGGCGTTACTGGAACCGGGCGACCCCGGAGGAAAAGGCGGAATACCTGGCCCTGTTCGAGGATCTGATCGTCGTCACCTACGTGGACCGGTTTTCGGAGTATGCCGGCGAACACCTGGAAATCGTCGGCAGCGAAACCATCGGCGAGGCCGACCTGATGGTCCATTCCCTGCTCAAGCGGCCGGGCGACGGCCAGCAGGTGCGGGTCGACTGGCGGGTTCGGGCGGCCGGCCAGGGCGCGTCCTACCGCATCTATGACGTGATCGTCGAGGGAGTCAGCATGGCCCAGACCCAGCGCTCGGAATTCGGCTCGGTGATCAGCCGAGAGGGCCGCAGCGTCGCCGGTCTGCTCGACGTGCTGCGCCGGAAGACCTCGGACCTCGGCAAGACCACGCGGTAGTCTCTCGGCGCCGTGGCCCCGGCGACATGGCGCGCGCCCGGCGAGGGGCGGGAAACCCGACTCAATGATTCGGGTTTCGTATCAGTCGTCGGCCGGCAGCGTGAAATGGAACGTCGCGCCGGTTTCCGGTCCGTCCGATTCGACCCAGATGCGGCCGCCGTGACGTTCGACGATCTTCTTGACAAGCGCGAGTCCGACGCCGGTGCCGCCGCCGTGCGCCTCCTGCGGGTGCAGGCGCTGGAACAGCCGGAAGATCCGTTCCTCGAAGCCCTTGTCCAGGGGGATGCCGATTCCGTTGTCGCGGATCGAAAACCGCCACATGCCGGCCTCGCGGAGGCAGGCGATCGAAATCCGTGGCGCCCGGTCGGCGGATCGGTATTTGAGGGCATTCGCGAGCAAGTTGACGAACAGCCGCTGCAACTCGTTACGGCTCGCCGTGACAATGGGAAGCCGGGTCGTCACCTCGAGGGTGGCGCCGTATTCCTCGAACTGCGTGCGCAGGATCCCGACCGCCATGTCAAGCACCTCTCGGCTGTCCAGCCGCGACGCCGGCTCGCCCAGACGGCCGGCCCGCGAATATCCGAGCAGGTCGCGGACCAGATGGTCCATGCGCATCGCGCCGTCGCGGATGAATTTCAGGTACTCCTGCTCGTTCTCGGACAGACGGCCGCCAAGCCGCTGGCCGAGCAGGTCCGAATAGCTGGTCAGATTGCGCAACGGTTCCCGCAGGTCATGCGACGCGGCGTAGGCGAAGGCCTCCAACTCCGCGTTGGACCGCTCAAGGTCCAGATTTTTGCGGCGCAGGTTCTCCTCGATCGCGATCAGCCGGGTGATGTCGTGATCGACGCCGACGAAGCCGATCGGGTTGCCGGCCGCGTCGCGGACCAGGGAAATCCGCGTGTCGCTGATGAACGCGGTGCCGTCGCATCTTTTCTTGTGGACATGGCCGCGCCATTCTCCGTCCGCCAGGACGGAGGAACGGATGTCGTGATCGATGCCGTCGTCCGGGGTTTCGAAAATGAAGCTGATATGCTTGCCGACGGCCTCGTCGGCGGTATATCCGTAAAGGCTCTCGGCGCCGCCGCCCCAATAGGTGATGTGCCTGTCGAGGTCGGTCGCGATGACGGACTCGCGAACGTTTTCCAACAGCTTCGCCTGGAAGAAAAGGCGCTCGGCCGACCGCCGCATTTCGCTTATGTCGCTTAGAATGCAATGCGTTTGGAACAGGCGTCCGTCCTCGTCGGTGCTGATCGTGCCCTCGATGACGGCGATCCGCGTCGAGCCGTCGCGGCACAGGAATTCGAACTCCGCTTCGTGCACCGCGCCGGCCTTGAGAAAGCGCGGGAACCGCTCGTCGAGGGCCCGTCGACTTTCGGGGGTCAGGAAATCGCCGATGGGGCGTCCGCGCACCTCGTCGCGCGCGTAGCCGAGCATGTCGAGCCAGGCGGCGTTGACATCCAGGATGTGTCCGTCCGCGTTCAGGGACTGATAGGCCAGGGGCGCGTTCTCGTACAGGCGGCGGAAACGCTCCTCGCTATCCCGCAGGGCGTCCTCGGCCCGCTTGCGGTCCGTGATGTCGCGCCCCACCGACACGAATAGGGCCGCGCGCCCCTCGGCGTCGAAGGTCGCCGTGTTGCGCCACTGAAACAGCCTGATCTTGGAGCCCGCGCCGACGACCCAATGCTCCTGGGTCTGGCTCGGGCTCTCGGGAGTGAACGACCGGAGGTGATTCAAGGCCGCGTCTCGGTCCTCCGGTGGAATGAACCGCGTGAAGTCGAATCCCCGGACCGCCTCGGGTCGCAGCCCGAAAAAACGGCGATACGCCGCGTTGGCGAACAGCAGGGTGCCGCCCGATACGAATACGCAAATCAGATCCTCGTGCCTCTCGACAAGTTCGCGGAACGTTGAGTCGTTGACCTCGGGAAGCGACGCGACGGGTTCGTTGTTCACGCGGAGCTCCTTAACGAGGGCGATTCCGTGCCGATGCTCGATTCGGCGGTTCGCCATATCGTGTGCCGCGGTCTATCGCGGAGGAAAGGGATTTCAAATTATCCAAGTGTTTATTATTTGGTACCACCACCCTCGGTCGCAAGGCCGTTTTTTCTGTGGAAAACGCGCGCGCGATATGGCCGTGGAGGTTCGGCTGTGGAATCCTGGGGCCATGCCCCACGCCGATTTCGTTCATCTCCGGGTCCACTCCGCCTTTTCGCTGTCCGAGGGCGCGATCAAGGTCAAGGATCTGCCGGGCCTGTGCCTGGATTTCCGGATGCCGGCCGTGGCGGTCACCGACACCAACAATCTGTTCGGGGCGATGGAGGCATCCGGCGCCCTGGCGGGTGCCGGGGTGCAGCCGATCATCGGTTGCCAGCTCGGGCTCGGGCGCGGCGACGTCCAGCCGGGCGCCCGTGGTCCGGCCATCGCGCCGCCGCCCGATCCGCTGGTTCTGCTGTGCCAGAACGCGACCGGCTACCGGCATCTGATCAAGCTGGTCAGCAAGGCGTTCCTGGGCACCGATCCGGGCGCCGCGCCGCATGTCGACCCGGCCGATCTGGAAATCCACAACGACGGCCTGATCTGCCTGACCGGCGGGGCCGCCGGACCGCTCGGGCGCCGTCTGGCGGAAGGCCAGACGGACGACGCCGAGGCGCTGCTGGGGCGACTCAAGGCGGCTTTCGGGGATCGTCTTTACGTCGAGGTCCAGCGCCACGGGGCGGCGGTCGAGGCGCGGACCGAACCCGGCCTGCTCGACCTCGCCTATCGCCATGGCGTGCCGCTGGTGGCCACCAACGAGGCGTTCTTCGCCGATGCCGAGATGTACGAGGCGCACGATGCCCTGCTGTGCATCGCCGAGGGAACCACCCTGTCGCAGACCGAGCGCCGCCGCCTGACTCCCGAGCACCGCTTCAAGTCGGCAACCGAGATGCGCGCCCTGTTCGCCGATCTTCCGGAAGCGGCCGACAACACCCTCGCGATCGCCCGTCGCTGCGCCTTTATGGTCGAGAAAATCAAGCCGATCCTGCCGCCGTATCACGGCGAGGAGGGCGGCGACGAGGCGGCCGAACTGCGTGTCCAGGCGGTGGCCGGCCTGGAGTCTCGGCTCGTCGCCGGCGTGTTCCCGCCAGCCGCCGACGAGGCCGAGCGGCGGCGCCTCGCCCGACCCTACCGGGAACGCCTGGACTACGAACTCGGCGTGATCGCCCAGATGGGGTTCCCGGGGTATTTCCTGATCGTCGCCGACTTCATCCAGTGGGCCAAGGCGCGCGGCATTCCGGTCGGCCCGGGGCGCGGCTCGGGGGCCGGCTCGGTGGTCGCCTGGGCGCTGACCATCACCGACCTCGACCCGTTGCGCTTCGGGCTGCTGTTCGAGCGGTTTCTCAATCCGGAGCGGGTGTCGATGCCCGACTTCGATGTCGACTTCTGCCAGGACCGCCGCGACGAGGTGATCCGATACGTGCAGGACAAGTACGGCCACGACAAGGTGGCCCAGATCATCACCTTCGGAAAGTTGCAGGCGCGCGCCGCGTTGCGCGACGTGGGCCGGGTGCTGGAAATGCCCTACGGGCAGGTGGACCGCATCTGCAAGCTGGTTCCCAACAACCCGGCCAAGCCGGTGACCCTCAAGCAGGCCATCGACGGCGAGGAGCCGCTGAAGGCGATGATCTCGGCCGACGAGACGGTGGCCAACCTCGCCGAAACGGCGCTCAAGCTGGAGGGTCTGTACCGCCACGCCTCGACCCACGCCGCCGGCGTGGTGATCGGCGACCGTCCGCTCGACGACCTGGTGCCGCTCTACCGCGACCCGCGCTCCGACATGCCGGTGACCCAGTTCAACATGAAGCATGTCGAGAACGCCGGGCTCGTCAAGTTCGACTTCCTGGGCCTCAAGACCCTGACCGTCCTGGCCCGCGCGGTCGACCTGATCGCCGAGACCGGAACGCGGATCGATCTCCTGGCGCTGCCGCTCGACGATCGGCCGACCTTCGATCTGCTGGGGCGGGCCGAGACCCAGGGGGTGTTTCAGTTGGAAAGCGCCGGCATGCGCGACGTGCTGAAAAGCATGAAACCGGACAGCCTGGAGGACATCATCGCGGTGGTCGCCCTCTACCGTCCGGGACCAATGGACAATATTCCCAGCTATATCCGGCGCAAGCACGGCCAGGAGGCGCCGGACTACCTCTATCCGACCCTGGAGGGCATCCTTCGCGAGACCTACGGGATCATCATCTATCAGGAACAGGTGATGCAGATCGCCCAGGAATTGGCCGGCTACAGCCTCGGCGCGGCCGATCTGCTGCGCCGCGCCATGGGCAAGAAGATCGCCGAGGAGATGGAGAAGCAGCGCAAGGTCTTCGTCGATGGCGCCGTCGCCAAGGGGGTGCCGGAGCGCAAGGCCTCCGAGGTCTTCGACCTGGTGGCCAAGTTCGCCTCCTACGGGTTCAACAAGTCGCATGCCGCCGCCTATGCCATGGTGGCCTATCAGACCGCCTATCTGAAGGCCAACCATCCGACGGAGTTCCTGGCCGCGTCGATGACGCTCGACCTCAACCACACCGACAAGCTGAACGGTTTCCGACAGGAACTGGCGCGCCTCGGGATCGATCTCCGGCCGCCCGACATCAATGCCTCCGACGTGGCCTTCGCGGTGGAACGCGACGCCGCCGGCGCCTCGGCGGTGCGCTACGCCCTGGCGGCCATCAAGAACGTGGGCGCCGAGGCCATGCGGGCGCTGGTCCGCGAGCGCGAGACCAACGGCCCGTTCAAGGATGTGTTCGATTTTTTCGAGCGCCTCGACGTGCGCGGAGTCAACAAGCGGCAACTGGAAAACCTGATCCGGGCCGGCGCCTTCGACTCCCTGGAACCCAACCGCAGGCGCCTGTTCGACGGCCTGGAGGCCTTGATCCGTCAGGCCGCGGCGGTGGCCCAGGACCGCGACAGCGACCAGTTGGGGATGTTCGGCGGCGATGGACTGACCGCCAACCAGCCGAAACTTCCCGATGGCCCCGACTGGCCGCCCATGGATCGCCTGAGGGAAGAGTTCGACGCCATCGGCTTCTACCTTTCGGCCCACCCCCTGGACGTCTACGCCAAGGCCCTGGACCGATTGGAGGTGACGGCGAGCGCCGACCTGATGGCATCGGGGCGCTCGGGGGCGGTCAAGCTGGCCGGCACGGTGGTCGCCAAGAAGGAGCGCACCTCGCAGAAGACCCACAACAGATACGCCTTCCTGACCCTGTCGGATGCCTCCGGCACCTTCGACGTGACCCTGTTCGCGGAAACCCTGGCCCAGACCCGCGATATTCTGGAAACCGGCAACTCGCTGTTCATCCGCGCCGCCGCCGAGTTCGACAACGACCGCCTGCGCCTGACGGCCGGATCGGTGGAGCGGCTCGACGAGGTGGTGGCGCGCACCGACGCCGGGTTGCGCATCCGCCTGGACGGCACGACCGCGTTGGATGGCCTGAAAACGCTGCTGTCCGTCGAGCGCAAGGGGCGCGGCGAAATCCGCCTGGTGTCGCGCCTCGACGCGGCGACCGAGGTCGAATTCCGCCTGCGCGACCGCTTCGCCGTCTCGCCGTCCATGGTCCAGAACCTGATGACCCTGCCCGGGGTGATCGAGGTGCGCGAGGTCTGATGCGAACCTGATGGAGTCGGGTGCCCGACCCCTCGTCGGGCGCGGGCTTCGTCCGCTTCGCCGGGGCCCCTGCCGCGATGGCGGCTCAAGATGAAATCCGAACAGATAACTCGATGGACTCCGTATGAGGAGTCGAGGCCGTCCATCCGAAACCGTTACCGTCGCCGCGATGGAGTGTTCGTCGACAAGCGCGTTCGGCACCATGTAAATCAACCTTGAATTCATTTATTTGAAGTGTGTTTTTCGGTGTGAACCAAGGGGCGGCGCGCTTTTTTCAAAACATTTTCATCATTGGTCATGCTATTAGTGCATAAGTGTTGTTCTTACGGAGTTATTACCAGTACGTTCGAGCGAAACCTGCTTCGGGAGTGCGTCGGGAATGATCGGAAAACTCAAGGTAGGCACGGGGCTGATGATGGCCTTTCTGGCGATGGCGGTGGTCACGGCGATCACCGGCGCCGCCGGATATCTGCTGACGCGCGGCATCGGCCAGGAAGCGGAGAATGTGTCCGTCAAGCTTGCGCCGCTCGGCGACGCCGCCATGGAAATCAAGCTGACGGCAACCCATGCGCATCTGATCTTCGAGGAGATCATGGCCGGCGACACGTCGGAAAGCATCGACGAGGTTTGGGCCCTGCTGGATGACTCCCTTTGGTACGCGGAGGCCATCGCCGAGGGCGGGAGCAACGACGAGGGAACCTTCGTCGCCTCCGAGGATCCGCGTGTTCAGGAAAAAATCACGGCGGTGCGGGAGGCGATCGGAACCTTCATCGAGGGCGCTCGCGAGCGCCACGGGCTGCTCGCCCGGCAGGCCGGCACGGGAAGCGGCGCCGATCAGGAGTTCGACGATCTATACGAGAAGGCCCAGAAAGGGCTGTCCGGGATATCGGAGGGCGCCCGGAGCCTGCCGGCCGAGGCGGCCCTGCCGGTGGTCGAGGCGATCGGTCTGGCGAAATACCATCTGGCCAACGGGCATCTGTTTCTGGAGGAATTGCTGAGCGGCGACCCGGCCACCCGGATGGAGGACGTGGCGCGGGATTTCGAAACCGCCGCCGCCCTGGCCGGCTCGATCGCCGCGCCGGCCCTGCGCGACAAATCGGCCGCCGTGGCCCAGGAAATCGACCGGCTGTTGGACGTGGCCAGGAAACGGGTGGAAACGACGTCGCGCAATCTGTCCGCCGGCAGCGGCGCCGATATCGCGTTCGATCAGGCCTTCGATCGCTTCATCGCCCTGGCCGACGACGCGGAGGAACTGGTCCACGACGAAATGGATCAGGGAGTCGGCCGAATGCGCGACAACGCGCGGATCTCGCGGGTCAGCATGATTTCAATCACCGTCGCCGGTTTCGTGCTGGCGCTGATATTCACGATTCTCGCGCGCTCGAACATCTCGCGGCGGGTGCAAGCCCTGGCCGAGCGGATGGACCGCTTGGCCTCCGGCGAAACCGGCACCGAGGTGGTTTTCACCGGCGATCAGGATGAGATCGGCGAAATGGCCCGCTCGGTTCAGGTGTTCAAGGACAGCATGCTGAAGACCGAACGCATGGCCGCCGAGCGTCAACGGGAGCAGTCGGCGAGCAACGAGCGGGCCCGCCGGCGGGAACAAGCGATCGGCCGGTTCGACGATGTGATCGGCAAGGTGGTGTCGGACGTAACCGATGCGTCGCGGCAGGTGGGATCCGCGTCGTCCGACATGGCGCGCACCACGCAGACCAACCTGGATCTCGCCGCCGAGATTTCCGGGGAGTCGGACGACGCCAGCCGGAACGTGGATTCGGTGGCTGCGGCGGCCGAGGAGTTGACCAGCGCGATCGGCGAGATCAACCAGCAGGTCAGCCGTTCCTCGGCCATTACCGGGCAGGCGGTGGAGCAGGCCCGCCGCACGAACGATCTGGTCGAGGGCCTGGCCCATTCGGCGGGCCGCATCGGCGAGGTGCTCGGCCTGATCAGCGACGTCGCCAGTCAGACCAATCTGCTCGCTCTGAACGCCACCATCGAGGCGGCGCGCGCCGGCGAGGCCGGAAAGGGCTTCGCCGTGGTGGCGGGCGAGGTCAAGAACCTGGCCACCCAGACCGCCCGCGCCACCGAGGAAATCGGCGGCCATGTCTCCAGCATTCAGGACTCGACGCGCAATTCGGTGGATGCCATTCGCGAAATCTCCAACATCATCGGCAGTATCGACGAAATTTCCAGCTCCATAGCCGCCGCCATGGAGGAACAGGGCGCGGCGACCCAGGAAATCGCCCGGAATGTGCAGCGGGCCTCGGAAAGCACCCGTGCGGTGACCGGCAAAACGACCGGAATCCGTGAAACGGCGGCGCACGGACAACAGATGGCGTCCGAAATGTCGCGGGCGTCGGAGCGGTTGAACGACGGCGCCGGCTCCCTGCAATCGGCGGTGCAGGGTTTTCTGACCGAGGTCAAGGCGATCTGAGTCGCCGGGCCGTGGCGGGCGTTTCGCCGGACGGGTCGATAATTCACGGCGTCGGCGGCGTTGATGCGAATCGATCACCACACGTTCCGGAATTCGCGCGACTCGCCGGATTTCGCCACATTCGGCCGTTACACATTCCTTTAACAGGTTGCGGGGCGGGGGCCGTTCCTCTAGAGTCTCGGGCCTGTTGACACGGCCCGAACGTGGGTGGCGTTCGGTTCGGGGGGGTTCACGATACGGATTTTTTGGAGGGGCAATGGACTACGAGAAGTTCTTCGCCGACAAGGTCGCCTCTCTCCGCGAGGAGGGCCGGTACCGCATTTTCGCCGATCTGGAACGCAAGATGGGGGAGTTCCCGCGGGCGATCAACCACTATCCCGGCGGCACCCGGGAGATCACCGTCTGGTGCTCCAACGATTACCTCGGCCAGGGACAGAACCCGGAGGTTCTGAGCGCCATGCACGCTGCGCTCGACAAGAGCGGCGCCGGCGCCGGCGGTACCCGCAACATCTCCGGCACCAACCATTTCCACGTGCTGCTCGAACAGGAACTGGCCGACCTGCACGGCAAGGAGGCCGGGCTGCTGTTCCAGTCGGCCTGGGTCGCCAACCTGACCGCGATCAGCACCATCGCGTCGATGATCCCCGACATGGTCCTGATCTCGGACGCCAAGAACCACAACTCGATGATCGAGGGCATGCGCCACTCGCGCTGCGAGAAGCTGATCTTCAAGCACAACGATGCGAAGGACCTTGAGGAGAAGCTGAAGTCGCTGCCGCGCGACCGCGCGAAGATGATCCTGTTCGAGTCCGTCTATTCGATGGACGGCGCCGTGGCGCCGATCGCCGACTTCTGCGATCTGGCCGACGAATACGGCGCCATGACCTTCATCGACGAGGTGCACGCGGTCGGCATGTACGGCCACCGGGGCGGCGGCATCGCCGAGCGCGAGGGCCTCGCGCACCGGTTGACCGTGATCCAGGGCACCATGGCCAAGGCCTTCGGCGTGGTCGGCGGCTACATCGCCGGGTCCAAGGAGATGTGCGACTTCGTGCGCTCCTACGGCACCGGGTTCATCTTCTCGACCTCGATGCCGCCGGCGGTCGCCGCCGGTTGCTTGGCCAGCATCCGCTACCTCAAGCAGCACAACGAGGTGCGCGAGCGGCATCAGGAGCGTTCGCAGACCCTCAAGCGGCGGTTCGCCGAGATCGGCATTCCGGTGATCGAGAACCCGAGCCACATCGTGCCGGTTCAGGTCGGCGACGCGGTGCTGTGCAAGCAGGCCAGCGACACGTTGATGGACGAGTTCGGCATTTACGTGCAGCCGATCAATTATCCGACCGTGCCGCGCGGCACCGAGCGGCTGCGTTTCACCCCGACTCCGCTGCACAGCGATGCCGAGATGGACCATCTGGTGAGTTCCATGCAGGCGGTCTGGAAGAAGCTCGGCCTGGAGTTCAAGAGCGCCGCCTGATCTTGGCCGCGCCGCCGGCGCGCTCATCGTCGATCACGAGATATCGGGGACGCTTCGGCGTCCCCGTTTTGTTGTCGGCCTTCCCGTTTCGGCGC
The DNA here is from genome assembly GCA_028282245.1 of Magnetospira sp. Lineage (GTDB taxonomy): Bacteria > Pseudomonadota > Alphaproteobacteria > Rhodospirillales > Magnetospiraceae > JANQGL01. The sequence continues at coordinate 6,418 of JANQIL010000112.1, read as the reverse complement.
GGCCGGTTGCCGCGCGGTGACGCTTCCCGCCGATCCGGATATGCTATACCTGTTGACTATCCGAGACCGGGTGCCCGGAGTCCCATGTCCGCCTACATCCTGCGCCGCCTGCTTCTGATCGTGCCGACCCTGTTCGGGATCATGCTGGTCAATTTCCTGATTGTTCAGGCGGCGCCCGGAGGGCCGGTCGAGCAGGCGATCGCGCAGATCCAGGGCCTCGCCGTGCAGTCCACGGCCCGGGTTTCGGGCGGCGTGGCGGGGGAGGCGGCCGGACCGCCGGGCGGCGGACCGGCCAAGTATCGGGGCGCCCAGGGCCTGGACCCGGAATTCGTCGCCAGCCTTGAGAAACAGTACGGTTTCGACAAGCCGCTCTGGGAACGTTTCGTGCTGATGATCGGCAACTACGCGGTGTTCGATTTCGGCGAAAGTTTCTTCCGCGACCGGGCGGTGGTCGATCTGGTGATCGACAAGATGCCGGTGTCGATTTCGCTCGGCCTGTGGACCACCCTGTTGACCTACCTGATCTCGATCCCGCTCGGCATCGCCAAGGCGGTGCGCGACGGCAGCCGGTTCGACGTCTGGACCTCCGGCGCGGTGATCGTCGGAAACGCCGTGCCGGCGTTCCTGTTCGCGATCCTGCTGATCATTCTGTTCGCCGGCGGGCGCTATCTGGACTGGTTCCCATTGCGCGGCCTGACGAGCGACGATTTCGACCAACTCTCCACCCTGGGGCGGATTGGCGACTATTTCTGGCACATCGCGCTGCCGGTGGCGTCGATGGTCATCGGCGGCTTCGCCGGGCTCACCATGCTGACCAAGAATTCGTTCATGGATCAGATTCACCAGCAATACGTGATCACCGCCCGCGCCAAGGGCCTGACCGAGCGACGGGTGCTCTACGGCCATGTGTTCCGCAACGCGATGCTGATCGTCATCGCCGGGTTCCCGGGCGCCTTCGTCTCGATCCTGTTCACCGGCGCCCTGCTGACCGAGATCATCTTCTCGCTCGACGGCCTCGGTCTGCTCGGCTTCGAGGCGGCGATCAAGCGCGACTATCCGGTGATGTTCGGGACCCTCTATTTCTTCACCCTGCTGGGGCTTGTGATGAACCTGATCGGCGATCTGGCCTATCACGCGGTCGATCCGCGGATCGACTTCGATAAGCGGGAGGCGTGAGGGATGGGGGGTCGCCTTGCCCCGATCACCCGCCGGCGGCTGGAAAACTTCCGCCGCAACCGGCGCGGCTACTGGTCGCTGTGGCTGTTCCTGGCGATGTTCTCGGTCAGTCTGTGCGCCGAACTGGTGGCCAACGACCGGCCTCTGCTGGTCCGCTTCGACGATGCCTGGTACCTGCCGATTCTGATCGATTATCCGGAGACCGTGTTCGGCGGCTTCCTGGAAACACCCACCGACTACGCCGATCCGGACGTTCAGGACATGATCGAGGAGTCCGGCTGGATCCTCTGGCCGCCGGTGCCGTTTTCCCATGACACCGTGAACTACCGCCTGACCGAGCCGGCGCCGGCCCCGCCGTCGGAGTTGAACTGGCTGGGCACCGACGACCAGGGTCGCGACGTGCTGGCGCGGACGATCTACGGATTCCGCGTCTCGGTTCTGTTCGGGCTGGCGCTGACCGCCCTGTCGTCGCTGATCGGGGTGGCCGCCGGGGCGGTGCAGGGCTATTTCGGCGGCCGCGTCGACCTGTTCTTCCAGCGTTTCATCGAGATCTGGTCCGGACTGCCGGTGCTCTATCTGCTGATCATCCTGGCCTCGGTGGTGACGCCGAACTTCTGGTGGCTGCTGGGCCTGATGCTGCTGTTCTCCTGGATGTCGCTGGTCGGGGTGGTGCGGGCCGAGTTCCTGAAGGCGCGCAATTACGACTACGTGCGCGCCGCCCGCGCCCTGGGGGTATCCAACGGGGCGATCATGGCGCGCCATATCCTGCCCAACGCCATGGTGGCGACGCTCACTTTCCTGCCGTTCATCCTGTCCGGCTCGATCACCACCCTCACGGCGCTTGATTTCCTCGGCTTCGGCCTGCCGCCCGGCTCGGCTTCCCTTGGGGAATTGCTGAACCAGGGCAAGAACAATCTCCAGGCGCCCTGGCTGGGCCTGACCGCCTTTGCGGTCATCTCGTTGATGCTGTCCCTGCTGGTGTTCGTCGGCGAGGCGGTGCGCGACGCCTTCGACCCCCGAAAGGCATTCCGGTGAGCCGGCTTCTGGAGATCGGGGACCTGCACGTGTCGTTCGGGCGCGGCGCGGGCGAGGTGCGGGCGGTGCGTGGCGTGTCGTTCCATGTGGACGAAGGGGAATCGGTGGCCCTGGTGGGCGAGAGCGGGTCGGGGAAATCGGTCACCGCGCTGTCGGTCCTGCAACTGCTGCCCTATCCGGCGGCACGCCATCCGGGTGGCGCCATCCGGTTTCGCGGCGAGGATCTGATCGGCGCCCGGCCGGCCCGCCTGCGCGAGATCCGGGGCGACCGCGTCGCGATGATCTTCCAGGAGCCGCTGACCAGCCTCAACCCCCTGCATTCGATCGAAAAACAGGTCGCCGAGGTGCTGTTCGTGCACAAGGCGATGGGCCGTGGGCAGGCCCGCGACCGGGTCGAGGAGTTGATGGTCCTGGTCGGTCTGGAGGACCAGATCCCCCGGCTGTCGTCGCTGCCGCACGAATTTTCCGGCGGGCAGCAGCAGCGGGTGATGATCGCCATGGCGCTGGCCAACGAACCCGATCTGCTGATCGCCGACGAGCCGACCACGGCCCTCGACGTCACCGTGCAGGCCCAGATCCTGAAACTGCTGAAGGATCTGCGGGCCAGACTCGGCATGTCGCTGCTGCTGATCACCCATGACCTGGGCATCGTCCGCCACATGGCCGACCGGGTCTGCGTGATGACCGACGGCGAGATCGTCGAGCAGGGGCCGACCGAGGATATCTTCGAGCGGCCCGGCCATGCCTACACCCGCCACCTGCTGGCCGCCGAGCCGAGGGGTCGCCCCGACCCGGCGCCCGCGAATGCGCCGCTTGCGATGCATTGCCGGGACCTCAAGGTCTGGTTCCCGATCAAGACCGGCCTCATCCGCCGCGTGGTCGGCCACGTCAAGGCGGTGGACGGAATTTCCCTGGAGGTGCGACGCGGTCATACCCTGGGCGTGGTCGGCGAGAGCGGCTCGGGCAAGACCACGCTCGGCCGCGCGCTGTTGCGCCTGGAGGGCTCCGAGGGCGCGATTCGCTTCAACGGGGACTCCATCGACGGCCGCCGGGCGCGCGACCTGCGACCGTTGCGCCGCCACATGCAGATGGTGTTCCAGGACCCCTACGGCAGCCTCAGCCCGCGTCTGTCGGTGTTGCAGATCGTCGAGGAAGGCCTGCGCGTTCATGGCCTGGGGGGCGATTCGCGCGCCCGCCGCCGGCTGGTCGGCGATGCATTGGAGGAAGTGGGGCTCGATCCGGCGACCATGGACCGCTACCCGCACGAGTTCTCGGGCGGCCAGAGGCAGCGCGTCTCGATCGCCCGCGCCCTGGTGCTGAAGCCGTCGTTCATCGTGCTGGACGAGCCCACCTCGGCGCTCGACATGTCGGTGCAGGCGCAGGTCGTGGAGCTTCTGCGCCGCCTGCAACGCGACCACGATCTGGCCTATCTGTTCATCTCCCACGACCTGAAGGTGGTGCGCGCCCTGGCTCACGATGTGCTGGTGATGCGGGCCGGGCGGGTGGTCGAGCAGGGGCCGGCCGACGATCTGTTCGCGCGGCCCCGGCATCCCTACACGCGCGCGCTGATGGCCGCCGCCTTCGAGATGAAGGCCGACGTCGGCGGGGTGGTGGCAACCTGACGGATGTTCAGTCCCGGGGATTGATCAGCGCCCCGGCGGCGTCCGGTGCATCGATTTCGACCCGATCTCCGGCCACCCGGGCGCGGCCCTCGGCGATCAGCCGGAGGGCCAGCGGATAGGCCCGGTGCTCCTGTTCGAGCACCCGCGCCGCGAGATCGGCCTCCGCGTCTCCGGGCAGCACCGGCACCGCTGCCTGGACGACGATCGGGCCGTCGTCCATCGCCGGGCGCACGAAGTGCACCGTGCAGCCGGACACCCGCACCCCGGCCGCCAGGGCGTCGCGGTGCGCGTGCGCGCCCCGGAACGCCGGCAGCAGCGACGGATGGATGTTGATCAGACGGTCGAACCAGCGGGACACGAAGCCGTCGGTGAGAATCCGCATGAACCCGGCCAGGCAGACGAACTCGACTCCATGCTCGACGAGGACCGCGTGCACCGCGTCCTCGAACGGTCCGCGCCCATCGAAGGCCTTGTGATCGATGACCGCCGTCGCGACCCCGGCCCGCGCCGCCCGCTCCAGCGCCTGGACCCCGGGCACGTTGGACAGCACCAGCGCGATCTCGGCCGGGTAGCCCGGATCGGACGCGGCGTCCAGCAGGGCCTGAAGGTTGCTGCCGCGTCCCGAGACGAGGACTCCGACCTTCAGCCGCGCCATGCCGCCTCCAGCCCGTCGACGACCACCCTTGGCCCGTCGCCGGCCTCGACGCGGCCCAGCTCGACCGTTGTTTCGCCGGCCGATTCGAAAATGCGCCGCAGGTCGGGAATCGCGTCCGGCGCGCAAATCGCCACCATGCCGATCCCGCAATTGAAGGTGCGCAGCATTTCGGTTTCGGAGACTCCTCCCGCCTCGGCCAGCCAGCGGAACACCGGCGGCGGCGGCGCGGCGGCGGCGTCCAGGCGGGCCACCAGGCCATCCGGCAGGACGCGCGGAATGTTCTCGGTCCAGCCGCCGCCGGTGATGTGGGCGAGGGCATGCAGGCCTCCGCCGCGCAGGGCGGCGAGACAGGACGCGACGTAAATCCGGGTCGGGGTCAACAGCGCCTCGGCGAGTCCGTGCCCGGGGTCGAACGGTGCCGGGTCGTCGAGCCCAAGGCCGGCGCGCTCGACGATCCGGCGGACCAGTGAAAACCCGTTGGAATGCAGTCCGTCGGACGCCAGTCCGAGAATCGCGTCGCCGGCCGCCACCCGGGTGCCGTCCAGCAGCCGCTCGCGTTCCGCCGCGCCGACCGCGAATCCGGCCAGATCGTAGTCCCCGTCGCCATACATGCCGGGCATTTCCGCCGTCTCGCCGCCGATCAGCGCGCAGCCGGCGCGTCGGCAGCCCTCGGCGATGCCGGCGACGACCGACCGCCCGCGCCCGACCGACAGCCGCCCGGTGGCGAAATAGTCGAGGAAGAACAGGGGTTCGGCGCCCTGCACCACGATGTCGTTGACGCACATGGCGACCAGATCGATACCCACCGTGTCGTGGCGGTCCGCGGCGATGGCGAGCTTCAGCTTGGTACCCACGCCGTCGGTTCCGGAGACCAGGACGGGATCGCGGAATCCGGCCGCCTTGAGATCGAACAGGGCGCCGAACCCGCCGAGGCCGGACAGGGTGCCCGGGCGATCGGTCGAGCGGGCCAGTGGCCTGATGGCCTCGACCAAAGCCTCGCCGGCGGCTATATCAACCCCGGCGTCCCTGTAGGTAAGGCCCTCGCGAATCACTTCCTCCCCCGGCCGGCGTGATGGATAATGGGTCCGAACGGAGACGCGACCATACCCTAACCCGGAAGGTATGCAATGTTCCAGAGGCCACGATTTCCGCTTTCGGTCGCCATCGTCGCGCTGCTCCTCATCGGCCCTCTCGCGGGCCGGGCGGCGGCGGCCGAACGGCCGGACGACGTTTACGCGGTCACCCTGCCGGTCGACGTGACGGCCGAGTCGGCGGCCGAGGCGCGCCGCCAGGCGCTTGCGGATGGCCAGTCGCGCAGCTTTCGAAGGCTCCTGGAACGCCTGACCGTGGTCGAGGACTGGTGGCGCCTGCCCGAGGTCCCTCCGGGCGATCTGTCATTCTATCTGCGCGATCTCGCGGTGGCCAACGAGAAGACCTCGGACGTGCGCTATCTGGCCGACCTGACGGTGCGCTACCGGCCTCCGGAAACGCGCGACCTGCTGCGCGCCCATGGAATCCCGTTCGCGGAGACGGTGAGCAAGCCGGTCCTGGTGCTGCCGGTTCATGGTGCGGGTCTCGGCGCGGTGCTGTGGGACGAGCCCAACCCCTGGCGCGCCGCCTGGCTGCGTCTGCCGCCCCCCGACGGCCTGGTGCCGATGATCAGCCCACTGGGCGACCTGTTGGACATCACGGGCGTCACGGCGCGCGACGCGCGCGACGGCCGCATCGAGGCCTTGCGGGCGATGGCCGACCGCTATGGCGCGAGCGACGTGGTGGTGGCGGTGGCCGACCTGGGATCGGCCGACGGCGGATCGACGGCCCGGATCGCGGTTACCCGCCACGGTTCCGACAGCTGGATGACCAAGAGCTTCGTCGAGATCGCCCGCGCCCAGCCCGACGAGACCGCCGCGACCTTCCTCGACCGCTTGGC